>JBBQEB010000005.1:0-53669 GCA_038320275.1 Myxococcales bacterium
GGCAGCCGATCGCCCTGGCGCAGCGCGTGGAGGCCCTCCGCCAGCGCGACGTCCGCCGCCCCCCGCGCCCGCGCCGCCCGCGCCAGGACCGTCTCGCAGACGTCCGCCTCCGGCTCCCCCCCGCGGAAGAGCACGTCCAGCTCCGCCGAGGTGAACGGCTCCAGCGCCACGATCGCCGCCGCACCGGTGGCGTTCCGGGCCACGGCAGGACGGGCAGGGAACTCGGTGGGCGCGCGACGCATCGTGAACATCCTCACACGCAACTCTGACAGTGCGGGTCGCGTAAAACGCGCAAATGTCGCGCAAATGACCCGCGAACTGGGGCCGCCTCGAACCGCCGACCATGTCACCCATCTGGACCACCATCGTTGGCTTCATGGCCGGCGTCCTCGCGAAGCTCGTCCACCCAGGTCGGGAGAATACGGGCTTCCTCGTGACGCCCCGCTTCGCATCGGCGGCTCGCTCCTCTCAGGCGACATCCGCTACGTGCAGGCTGGTGCCCGGCCCCTGCCACCCCGCGGGCTCCATCGGGTCGGTCGCAGGGGCGCTGGTGCTACTCTTCATCGACGGCCCGGTGACAAGGCGAGCGCGACGTCGCTGCGCCGACCAGCGCTCTGTACTCCTTGTTCTGACGTATCGAATGGTCGAGGCTCGCCATGGTCAGGTTCCAGATTCGGTTCGATGCGGCGTACCGAGCGCTGTCGACGGTCCTGCTCCTGTTGCCGTCCGACTCGTTTCTGGAGGTTGACGGCGACGAGGTGCGGGTTCGCATGGGCTGGGGGTTCCGAACGCGCTTCCCCAGCTCGGCCGTGGTCTCGGCCACCGAGTACACCGAGAAGCCCATCAGTCGCGGCATCCATGGGTGGGCGGGGCGATGGCTCGTGAACGGCTCCGGCGACGGCATCGTCAGCATTGCCCTGGCGCCAATCCAGCGCGGCTACGTCATGGGATTTCCGGTGCGGCTGAAGACGTTGCTTGTGAGCGTCGAGGACCCGGCCGGCGTGAGGGCCTCCCTCGCTGGGTGAAGCGCCCGGGACACGGGACAATTCCTCCTACGGTCGATGGGGGGCGCGCCGCTGCCGTGCCTCGTAGTCCTACGCTTTTCTACGGCAAGAGCGCCTCGCTCACGGCCTGCCGCATGACCTCCGCGAGCACGTCGAGCGAGCCGCTCGTCTCCGTGCTCGTCACGAGCATCGTCCCCGTCGCGGAGCGCGATCCGCTGTCCGCCAGGAACGGCAGCGGCCGGCGGCCCAGCCTGAGCAACCGTTCGTCGTAAAACGCCCCCTTGGCCTTCTCGTGAATCCGACGGGCGAGCTCAGCCATGTTCTCCGTGCTGGATGGCCGCATGCCGCGCCCCAGGCACGAGAAGTCTACATGGCGCACCGAGAGCAGCACCGTCCGACCGTCACTCACGTAGACGAGCACGACCTGCTCGGTGGTCTCCTCCGAGGACCGCGTGGTCTTGGTGGCAGTGTGGGTCATCTTCAGCCCACCGGTCGCAATGGCAGTGGCCACGGAAAAGCGCTTCGTCTTCGCGCTGCGCTCGACCTCCAATCGTGTAGCACGCTGCCCCCGGAAGACTGCCACGACCTCCGGCCAGACCATTCCAACTTCGGGACCGGACCTCGGCCTGAAGGTCGCGCCGCCGTCGGTCAGGGTGAACGACCGCGCGATGATGCGGTCCTTGTCCGAGGGCACGTGCTCATCCACCAGGACTGCCGCGATCCCGACCTGCCGGAGGGCACGACCAAGCGCGCCGGCCGGCAGGGGTTCCAGCCGCGCGATGAGCGCAGGCGGTTCCGGTGCCATCCGCATTCGGGCCTCGGCCAGCGTGAGGCCAAGGGCGCCGGCCATGGCCTTCGCCGCCTCCTCGGGTCGCGCTGGCGCGCGCACGATGGCCACGAACGTCATGGGGTGGTCGTAGTCGGTGGACGGGGCCCGGGCTCGCTGCGCGCACCTTGGTCGGGAATCGCGCTCCGCGGCCCTCAACCGGCTCGCCCCGTGAGGGCGAGAACAGCGTCAAGGTGAAGGGCGGGGCATCGGCGCTACGAGGGCGCCGCTGGAGCCAGCATCGACGCGCCGCGTGCAGCTCCCTTCCGCGCGAGAAGGGCCTGACCCGCGGGCCCTCTCACGCGATGCAGGATCACTCGACGTCAGGCCGCCGCCTTCACTCCATCGTCCTGCATCACGGACTTGATGAGGTCGGCGGCGTCGGGCCCCTGCTGAGCCGAGGAGCCCGAGATCTGCTGCGTGGCGTATTGCTGCACTTTGTGATGTCCACCGCCATGGTGGCCGTGACCGCCGCCAGTCTTCAGCACCGACATGTCGCCCGACTTCGACGCCTGCTCGAACTTGTCAGCCAGCTTGTCGAGGGCCGCGCCCTTCGTGCCGCCGAGGCTGCTCGCCTCGTCGTGGAGCTTCGTCGCGATGTCCGCAGTGACCCGCTTGAACTTCGCCGGGTCCGACTTCTCGAGGTCCGAAAGGGCGCTCATCTGCTTCGCACGATCCGAGACCTTGGGTGTCGTCGCAGGCCCGCTCGTGTCCGCAGACAACGTAGCCTGCGCTCTCGCCTGGGCGACGGAGTCGATGTCGAGGATGCTGCTCGAGCTACCAACGCTGCTGATGTCCATGTCGAAGTTGCCTTTCTGTCTCCCTGCGTCCGACTGCCAAAGCAAGAGGCGGTCCAAAAGGATATTGCGGAAATCCGATGGGTTGGAGGTGTGGGGTGTCTGGGGTGGGTCGGTTCGGCCGACCCGCGTCGGGCATGTGCCGGCCATGTCCTCCCCCTGGGCCTGCGCGTCTCGCTGCGGCGGCTCACACCGCCGAGCACGCCCCCACTGGCAGGACGTAGAGACCGAGGGCACCGTCGGCTAGGACTGGGTCTTGCGTGTCGAGTCGACTACGGTCCCGATCCTGCGCGAGACGATGCTGACACCGCGGCTCAGGAGATGGCCGCCCAGCACCCATCGATCATCGCGGCGCGCCTGCGAATCCCCGAGCTGTCGTCCCTCTTCGCGGATGCCGTGCCGTACGTCCCCGCTGTCCGCTTCGAGGAGCGCCACACCATCGACCTTGGCGATCGCCAGGTCGAAGTGCGCCACCTCGGGCCGGGCCACACCCAGGGAGACGCGGTCGTCCTCTTTCCATCGGAAGACACCGTCGCGTGCGGCGACCTCGTATTCGCGGGGTACCACTTCAACTACGAGGAAGCGGACGCGGCCGTGCTCCCTCGGCGGCTCGAGGAGCTCGCGGCTCTGCCCGCCTCGCGCTTCATCCCTGGCCACGGCCCCCCCGGCGGGCGCGAGATCCTCGAGGAGCAGGCCCGCTATCACGCGGAGGTCGCGCGCATCGTCCGTTCCGCGGCGAGTCCCGCCGCGGCGCGCGCCGCCATCGATGCCTCCTTCCCAGGCTGCGCACTTGCGGAAGCGATGTCGACGGCGATCTCGGCCTTCGGCGGGGCGAAGGGCGGCGGCCCGTCCTGGCCGTGACGTTCCCCCTTGCGGGGAGGGAGCAGGCGACCACCAGGCTAGGCCGGACTCGGGGCGACGTCGAGAGGCCGGCCGGCTCGCTTTCACCTCGGGGCGCATGAGCCGATGATGAGTCGAGGTCGAGCCCGCGGCGCCTCTGGCTGGGCCCCGACCGTGTGAAGGAACGCGAAGGTCCCGGGGCGCATCGAATCGGCGGTCGGGGACGTCCGTATCTTGGGGAAGCGAAGAGGAACTCCAATGCAACCGGGAGGATCGTCATGAACCGTTTTCCGAAGCTGGCCCGAGCCGCCGCGCTGGCCGCTGCATTCAGCTTTTTCCTACCGGCGCTCGCCGCTGCGCAGGCCAACGACCCGGCGCCCGGCGTCACGCCGCCCTCGTCGGCACCCACGGAGCTGCCGCCACCCCCGCCGCCCCCGGTTGGTGCGCCAGCCCCTCTTCCGCCACAGGCCCAGGCGCCCGCTCCGGCACCGCGACCGCCGCCCGGCTCGTGGGTCTACGCGCAGCAGTATGGATGGCTGTGGATGCCATACGACGCGTCCTACAGCTATGTGCCGCCAAGCGGTGCGGGCGAGCCACTCGCCTACGTCTACTACCCCGCCTTCGGATGGCGCTGGGTGGCCGCGCCGTGGGTGTGGGGCGTCGGACCGTGGCCGTCCTTCGGCGCGCGCGGCCCGAGGCCGTTCTCCTGGTACGGCCGCGGCTACTGGAGGACGCCCAATCGGTGGCGCTACACGCCCGCTCCCCTGCGCGGCGACCCGGTGGTCCACCAGCGCGGAGTGCGCGAAGCGCCAGTTCGCGCCGTTCGTCGAGATCGCGCTCGGGGTCGCGAGCGCGAGCATGGCGAGCGTCGGTAGTCGAGGGCTCCCGGTCGCCCCGCGCCATGGTCGCCTTTTGGCCGAGGCAAATCCGGCCTCGAGGTTGGAGGCGCTCCACTTGGAATCTGTCGACGATTCGGGCACGGGCGCAATCGCCGACAAGTGCACAACATCCATGAAGCAAGGATGATCGGTGAGTGCTCCGCCCGTCCTCAAACGGCGAGGAAGCAGTGCTTCACGGCGGTGGACGCCGTGAAGAGCGTGCGCTCCCTGCTCGAGCGCCAGGCCGCTCGGCCGGCGTAGTGAGGGCTGGTGCGCTTCAGGCGATCGCGGCCCTCGATTGGGGTGATGTGTTCGGACGGCGAGTCGATGAGTGATTGACGCTACGCAGCAGCGGGCGTTCGGTGGAACCACGCAGCATTTCAAGTGTGAAAGAGGAGCCTTCCATGACGCGACGCCTTCTTCTTGGTTCGGTGGCACTGACACTCCTCGCAGCAGGCTGCGCGCACGCGGCGCCTGAGCAAGCTGCTGCTCGACCGAAGACCGCGGTCGCGCCGGCTGCGAACCATGACGCCAAGATGGCGATGTGTCCCATGGATGTCCCCGGAACCCAGATCTCGGCGGTGGACACTGTGAGCGGCGAGTCGCTGACCTTCACCACGACGCCCGATCGGGCCGCCGAGCTTCAGAGACGCGTCCACGGCATGGCGGACATGCACAACCAACATCACGCGGCTGGCGGCATGATGGGCGGTTCAATGCACGAAGGGATGATGGGCAATGCCGGGGCGGGCGGGACGATGGGCGGTTCGATGCACGAAGGGATGATGGGCCATGCCGGGGCGGGCGGGACGACGGGTGGGACCAGCGGGATGATGATGCCGCCTCCCTCGCACACAGCGGTCGTCGACCTTCCGAATGGCGCGCGGGTCGACGTGACGCCGGAGGCCCCCGCGGATCTCGAGAGGCTTCAGTCCGCTGTCCGCCAGCACGCCCAGCACATGCAGCAGTCTGGGTGCGGGATGATGCATCACCCCCAGGGAAGCTGAAGACTCCTGGTCGAAGCGCGGCGCCCCGGCGTCGATCACCACGAGGCCATCTTCCGTTTCAGGATTCCGCCGGGCCGGACACGCTCACCCGCAGGAGAACGATTGCCTGCGCTCTCGATGGATTGGAGCACACGTCATGAAGGCACTCGTCTATCTCGGGCCCGGCGAAAAGGCATGGCAGGACACCCCAAACCCCAAGCTGCAGCATCCGACCGATGTCGTCGTGAAGATCGAGACGACGACGATCTGCGGCAGCGACCTGCACATCCTCAAGGGCGACGTGCCGGCGGTGAAGAAGGGACGCGTGCTCGGACATGAAGGCGTGGGCCTCGTCACAGAGGTGGGCGCCGCCGTATCGACCCTCGCGGTCGGCGACCGGATCCTCCTCTCCTGCATCAAATCGTGCGGGCGCTGCGCCTTCTGCAAGCAGGCGCTCTACGCGCACTGCCTCGGCGACGAGGGCGCGGTCGGCATCGGCTGGGTGTTTGGCCATCTCATCGACGGCACCCAGGCCGAGTTCGTGCGCGTGCCGTACGCCGAGACTTCGACGTACAAGATCCCCAAGGAGGTGAGCAACCAGCAAGCGGTGATGCTGGCGGACATCCTGCCCACGGGATTCGAGATCGGCGTGCAGAACGGCCACACCAAGCCCGGCGACGTGCTCGCGGTCGTGGGCGCGGGGCCGGTCGGCCTCGCCGCGATGCTGACTGCCGGGCTCTACGGCCCGTCGAAGGTCATCGCCATCGATCTCGACACAAACCGCCTCGAGCAGGCGCGGAAGTTCGGCGCTACCGACTGCGTCAACTCCGGCGACGCCGACTGGAAGGCGCAGGTGATGGCGCTGACCGACGGTTACGGCGTGGACGTCTCCATCGAGGCCGTGGGTCTGCCCGCGACCTTCGAGATGGCGACGCAGATCGTCCGCCCCGGCGGCCACGTGGCGAATGTCGGCGTGCACGGCAAGCCGGTGCAGCTGCGGCTGCAGGACCTCTGGATCCACAACATCAGCATCAGCATGGGCCTCGTGAACACGAACACGCTGCCGATGCTGCTCAAGCTGGTGACCCAGGGAAGGCTCGACGTGGACGAGTTCATCACGCACCACTTCAAGCTGAAGGACATGATCGCGGCCTACGACACGTTCAGCCGCGCAGCGGAGACGAAGGCGCTGAAGGTCGTGATCGACGCGTGATGGATGCACAGGGGGACGGGCCTGCGCGGGTCAGCTGTGGTCAGCATGCCGGATCGATCGCGCTTCACGACTGGAACAGCTTCGACACCCGGTCGAGCGAACGCTGGGTGTAGACGGACCCAACAGGGCTCGCTCGCCGGCCACCTCTGCGCGTCAGATCACGTGTCCGCATTCCGCTGTGGGCGGGATGGCTCTCACCGCGGAGGCGTCATGGGTTCGTTCGGGCTGCAGGGTCTCGCCGGAGCGCTCGCCGTCGCCGCGGCGCTCGCTGCCGCCGCGTGCGGCGGCTCGTCGGGCTCGCCGAGCTCCTCCGGTTCCCCGGACGGCTCGACGTCGGTGGACGGCGGCAATAACACGCCCGTGACAGTCACCGTCGTCGGCAAGGTCCTCGCGTACGATGGGCGCGCCGGAGCCTTCCTGCCCGTGATGGTGAACGGTGCGAAGACCTCGACGGACGGCAGCGGCAACTTCAGCCTTGGCGACGTGACCGCGCCGTACGAGCTGGTCGTGCTCGACGCGACCCAGAAGACCGCCTACGTGTATCAGGGCCTCACCCGGCCGAACCCCATCGTGCTCGTGTTCCTCGCGCCGTCCTCCACCACGACTCGGACGGCCACCATCACATGGTCGTTCACGAACTTCACCACCACCGCGCCGCCGGCCGGGCAGTTCGCAGATGGCCAGCTGGGCTGCGCCGGGTCCGAGGTGAGCGTCAACTGCGGCGTGTCGGGGTCGGTCGGCACCGCGCCGTACGATGACACCGTGAACTGGGCCGGCCCGCAATCCTTCCGAACCACTTTCTACGCACTGCAAGCCTACAAGAGCTCGCGGAACGTGGTGACCACCTTCAACCGCTTCGGCCGGTATGACGGCCAGGTCACGGAGGGTCAAAAGAACGCGGCGCCGATCGCCTTCCAGGCGATCACGAGCAAGGTGCTCGGAGGGACCATCTCCGTCGCCCCGGGCTCGACGCTCGTGAACCGCACGCTGGGGTTCGTGGCGTCGGGCGAGCAGCTCTACCCGTTCTCGTTCGAGTCCGAGCCCACCGTCGGCATCGCCCCGAGCTTCACCTGGGCATCGCCAGTCGTCGTCGGGCTGGACCTCTGCCTCACGGCGACGAGCAAGAAGGGGGACGCGTCGGTCCATGCGACGCTCGCGCCGGTTGCTCCGGACAACACCGCGATCAGCCTCGCGTTGCCGGCACCCGTCGAGCCCGTCGAGCCCGCCGCGAACGCAGTCGGCGTCACTGGCGCCACCACCTTCGCCTGGTCCACGTTCGCGGGCGGCACCTACTCCGTCTCCATCGCGCCGTCGGTGCCGGGCCCCCTCTCGTACGCCATCTACACGGATCGCACGGACGCGAAGCTCCCTGACCTCTCGTCGCTCGGGTACCCGCTGCCGAAGGGTGTCGCCTTCCGGTGGAGCGTGAGCGCCCAGGCGCCCGCGACCGTGGACTCACTCCTGCAGGGTGTCGCGTTGCGGCAGGCGGCTCAATCGAGTTACTCCGGGCAGCGGCCCTTCACGACCGCTCCCTGATCCTGCGGGCGGGCTCCGGCCAGACCGGATGCGGCACGCTTGCCGTCGCCGAACGTCACCTTCCCGGCGAGCACGCACCCGCGCATGCCGGGGCAGTACGCGCGGCAGGGGGCGGTCGCGGCCCCGCGCTCGAGCGGCACCGCCTCGCCCACGCGCAGTGCTCGGTCAGTGCCAGATCCCCTTCCCCGACGCGAGTTGCCGCCGGCACGAGTGATCGTCCAGAGGCACGACGTCCTGCAGCGCCTCCGCCATCCGGTCCCAGAAGCCCGGGTCGAGCCAGCGGAGGTCCTCGTGGCCGCCATCGCGGATCACGACGTGCCCCACCTCGTGCGCGAGGTCCGTCGCTTCAAGGCACACCTTGCTCGTACCGGCCCAGATCTCGATGTGGCCGCCGCCGAGCACCGGAACGCGCGTCGCCCTGCCGACGGTGACCACCTTCCCGTCCCTCGCGATCACGCGGTCGCGGAAGGTGATCGTCCATCCTTCCAGGTCCCCGGCGCGCCCTCCCCACACCTGCGCCATGACCTTCGCTGCGGCGCTGGCACGCTCGGCCAGGTCCGGTTCGTCCAACCAGCGGTACCGCGCGCCGGGCACGGGGGCGTTCGCCGCCCTGCGCACCGCAAGCGGCCCGTGGCCGCAGCCGACGAGGGCGAGCACCGCCGCCGCCACGCCGGCTCGCACGAGAGATGGGCGCACGCGAGGCTTCACTAGCGCCTCACCCCCGACGGCGCCCACGGCTGTCCACGAGCGGTCGACCAAGTTGGTCGCGAGGACCCCGTGACCAGCGCGGCGAAGGTGAGCCCCCGCGCGGAAGCGATCGCGTGGTCGAGCGCGCCACCACGACCACGAGGAGCGTGGCGGCAAGGGCGGTGGAGATCGCTACTCCGCTACTCCACGAACATGCACCTCGACCTCGTGACGCTGCGGAGCTGCTTGCGAATCCCGAACGTCGTCATGTGCAGTCTTCCTTCCGAGGGAGGTCGTCTTTGTCGCCTTCTTGGCGCGCCGACCGGCGCGGTGATGGCACCGCTCAGGTGGGCACCCCCAACTTCGGCAGCACCCAGGTCTGCAGCACGATCCAGGCCGCGACGAAGACGACGAATACGAGCCAGTTATCCATGTTCGTAGGAGCCGGGCGCCGCGAGAAGGGTTCGTCGCCTACTTCCCGAGGAGCGTCCTGAACCAGGACCCTCGATCCGATGGGGACTCGGCCTTGGCGCCCTTCGGCTTTTCACGGCACCGGCACCGTTCGGCCAGCGGCACGTCGCCGAGCACCTCCTCCACATGCGCACCACAACCCGCGTACGTCGGTCGCCCGCACTTCGAACACTGTACCCGCTGGCACATCAGGCGCCTCCTGACTTCTCGGCTCGGGGTGCTGTTCGGTCCTGCTCCTCGATGGTACGGCGTACCTCGTCCATGTCGAGCGCCTTCACCTTTCGGACGAGCGTGTCGATCGCAGCGGCAGGGATCGCCCCGGGCTGGGCAACGAGCACCAGGCCGTCCCTCAGCACCACCAGCGTGGGAATGGCCCGGATCTCGAAAGCGGCGGATAGGCCTGGGTCGGCCTCGGTGTCGATCTTGCCGAACACGACGCCTGGATGGCGCTCGGCTGCAGCCTCGAAGACGGGTGCGAACGCGCGACACGGACCACACCAGGAGGCCCAGAAGTCGAGCAGAACGACGCCTTGCTCGATGGTTGCCGACAAGTTCCTCTCTGTCACCTGCACGGTTGCCATGGGGGCCTCCATGCCCGGTCAGAGCCGTGCGCTCGACGAAGGGTTCAGTGCCCTTCGGCAATTCGACGAGAGGGTGCGCCGATAGCTCGCGCTGCGGCAAGAAGCCGCAGTGGATGGACGTGAATGGTCACCTGGCAAACCCACGGTCGTGGAACGCGTCCCCGGATGTTCTCCCGCCCGCCGGGGTTCGTCGATCGAGCAGGCACGGACCGCCTATGAAAGCCGGCGCGCGACAGGACGTGTCGGTACGCGACGCCGCGTCGCACGAGAGCGGGAACGTCGCATCTCACGCATCGCAAAAGCCCGGTAATCGCGAGCCCGCGCGTGGGCACGGTGCACGCAACGCAACGGAGAGCACGCGCACAGGACGGCTGGGGGAGCGCGGGTGGCAGCATCACGCGCAGCGCATTTCTTACCCGAGGATCTCCATGAGAGCGTTGACTCGACTCCTGGCCGTGGCTGGCATCGCCACGGCCTTTCCCGCATATGCAACCAACGGCATGCGCATGATCGGTTTCGGCGCGTCGCAGGTCTCGATGGGCGGTGCCGCCGCGGCGCTGTCGCTCGACGCGGCCAGCATCGTCACGAACCCGGCCGGCATCACCGGACTGGAGCACCGCATCGACTTTGGTGCCTCGTACTTCAATCCCACCGTGAAGTACTCGGCCCAGGAGGTACCGGGGCTCCCCCAGGCCGGCATGGCGATCCGGTCGACGGGCACGTTCGACTCGCAGCGCGGCGCCTCACCGGTCCCCGCCTTCGGCCTCGTCCTGCCCTTCGATGACCGGCTCTCGTTCGGCATCGGCGCCTACGGCATCGCCGGCATGGGCGTCGACTTCGCGCAGAACGTCTTCGGAGGAGTCACCTACTCGTCGTATTCGCAGATGCGCTTCGCGCCGGGCCTCGCCTACCGGCTCACCGACTGGCTCTCCATCGGCGCGACCGCAAACGTCATGTACGCGACCATGGGTTACGACGCCGCCGAAGGCATGCTGCAGGTGTCGCATCAGGCCGCCTCCGCCTTCGGCGTCGGGGGCACCCTCGGCGTGCAGATTCAGGCGATGAAGGGCCTCACCTTCGGCGCCGCTTACGAGACGAAGAGCTGGTTCCAGGACTACAAGTACAACATCCCGGCGCACCAGCCGCTCGACCCGAGCACCGGCTTCCCGGCCGTCGACCAGGGTGGTCAGCCGGTCATCCTGCCCGCCAGCGTCGACAGCATCGCCTTCAACCAGCCGTCCAGCTTCACGGGGGGCCTCGCCTGGAACGGCTTCGAGCCGCTCACGCTCGCCTTCGACGTCCAGTTCATCCGCTGGTCGGAATCGAACGGCCTGAACCTCCCCGCCTACAACTCGGACGTGCGTCAGACGGGCGCGATGCCCTTCAACCTCAACTGGAACGACCAGTGGGTCTTCAAGGTCGGTGCCCAGTACCGCGTGAGCAAGCTCCTCGCCCTCCGCGCCGGCTACAACTACGGGAAGTCACCGCTCGACGCGTCGCGCGCGTTCGAGAACATCGCCTTCCCGGCGGTGGCCGAGCACCACATCACGGCCGGCTTCGGCCTCGACCTCTCCGACCGCTTCTCGGTCGCGCTGGCTGGCATGTACGTGCCCGAGTCGAAGGTCACCGGCTCGAACCCGCAGCAGCAAATGATCGCCAGCTACCAGGTGAGCATGTCGCAGGTCGCCGTCGACATGTCGATCGGGTACCGCTTCTAGATCGAGCGGCCGCGCCACGCCGAGGCCTTCGCGTCACGAGGCCTCGGCGTGCTCGCCGCGGTCCGGCACGGCAGCACCAAGTCGTCCGCATCGCGCATCAGCTTGTGATCCCGGCGCACCGCGCTCCCACACGGTGTCGAGGGAGCTCAGGTCGACGTACGAGAGAGGGATGAGATCATCCCCCCTGCAGCATTCCCAAGACCGTCTCGGTGGGCCTCCCCTGGTGCATCACAGCGGCCTGTAGCCACTTGCGCGGCAGGTTCGGCACGCTCCAGTCGCGGGCGGGCGCCCCACCCCGCTGCGATCCGATCCTTCACCGTCGGCATGCCGGGCGACCGCCGCTCACCGTCGGCCTTGGGGATGCCAGAGCCCGGCGAACGAGCGGCCGGAGGTGTCGATGCTCAGCCTCGTCCGCAGCAGCCCGTCGATCCTACGGCCGCAGCGCCGGCGGCGGCTGAAAGGTGCCCGCCTGGAGCTCGTGGCCGAGCTCCGCTGGAGTTGCCAGAGGGGCAATCACCATGACCTTCGAACTACGTCGCCAGCCGCTCGGCGGAGTCCACTGGTTTACCGTCGAGAGCCTCGAGCGCCCTTCTGGGAGCCGCGGCGCCACGCTACCGCCTACCCGCAACCACCCTTCACCGCCGCCTTCGACTGCAGCTTCACCTTCTTCGCGAAGGCGTAGGCCGGCCAGGTCGTCCCCTCGTGATCGGGCGCGCCCCCCGAGACCGGATCCTCGCACGGCGAGCGGAAGGCCCGGGAGTGTGGCAGCTCGGGCCAGGCCGCGGGCAAGCTCGCGCCGGTCGCGTACGCAAAGCGGAACCGGGGAGCGTCCGAGGAGGCAGCGGGGGCGCTCGCGGCCGGCTCGGCCACGCAGGCGGGCACGGCATACTTCTCGAGCCAGCCGTTCATGCCGCCCTCGATGACGTAGAGGTTGGGTGCGCCCATCGCCTCGAGCCCCTTCCACGCGGCGAGCGCGGTGGCCTCGCCGTTGCTCACGAGGAAGGTCACCGTCGATGCCGGCTGCTCGAGGAGCGGCTTCAGCGTCTCCGGGCGGAAGAGCGCCTCCGGCGCGATGCGGCGCGCGCCGCCGAGGTGGAAGAGGTTGAAGTCGTGCTCGTCGCGCAGGTCGAGCACCACCACCTGCACGTTGAGGTCGTTGCGCAGCGCCACGACCTCGCCGGGGTGGACGAAGATACCGCGCTCCTCCACCGGGCGCCGGGCGTCAGCTCCCAGCAGCGCGAACTTCTCCTCCGGGGTGGGCTGGCCGCGCACGGCCACCACCAGCGCCAGGGCCATCAAGAGCCCCGCCGCAGCCAGCTTCGCGAACGACCGGGGGGCGAGCGCGATCTCCTTCCAGGGCCGTCCCTGTCCGAAGCGGCGCTCGAGCAACTCTGCGCCCCAGAACATGGCGAGCGCCATCGCCACCACTAGCATCACGGTCGCGCCGACCGGCAGCCCGAACAGCTCGGGCAGGGTGAATCGGCCCATGCTGGACGACATGAAGAAGGTCTCGAAGTGGCCGACCGTCTCGCCGAAGAGCCCGGCCCCGGCGAGCACGCCGCCAAGGAAGAGCATCCCGTCGATCTTGAGCGTGGACGCGCCGACGACCGCGGTACCCGGGCAGAAGCCGCCGAGGATGAAGCCCACGCCCATCACCAGACCGCCGACGATCCCGGGCCAGAGGTAGGTCGGGTTCACCCAGACGCGGCTCATGTCGAGCAGGCCGAACGCCGTCGCACCCGCGACGAGAACCGCCGCGACGATGATGCCGGTGAACATGACCTTCAGGACGGTGAGGTCCTTGAAGTAGAACTGCGCCGCCAGCTTCCGCGTATCGCCGAAGCCGGCCAGCTCGAGGGCGACGCCGAAGCCAAAGCCGATAGCACCGAAGACGAGCGCGTAGCCGAGGGTTCCGGACGTGAGCGTGTAGGGCAACATGGTAGATTCTCTCCCGGAAGCCGTTAGTTCCAGAGCCGGCGGACAGACCACGCCAGCGCGTAGGCGCTCGCGAAGACCGCGAACGCGAAGGCCCAGCTGCCTACCGACAGCACCGCGCCGCCGGAGAGGGCCTGCCCGGAGGTGCAACCGCGCGCCAGCCGCGCGCCGTAGCCCATGATGGCGCCGCCCAGGATCGCGAAGATGACGCGGGTGCGATTGCTGACGTTCGGCCCTTTTCGCAGCTCGAGCTTCACGCGGCGGTTCAGGAGGCCGGAGGTGAGCCCGCCCAGCACCGTGCCGACGAGCATGAACATGCCCGAGTAGTTCCAGGCGCTGCGCGCTCCGCCAGCCATCTCGGCGAGATAGGCGACCCGGTCCACGTGGCCTGGCGCAAACCAGTCGAGCACGCCCACCTCGACGCGGTTCAGCGCCGCCGAGGCGCCGAGGCCGCCGCCGGTCACGTAAAAGGAGAGGAAGAGGACGACGCCGAGCAGCGTGCCGGCGAGGTACGGGTTCAGGTACGGTCGTGGCCCGCGCGCGATGGTGGTGGTGGTCATGCCTGGCTCCGCTCGGGGGCGCCATCGACCTCGAGGCGCTGGTAGCCGGTGACCATCGCCTCGAGGTGCTCGCTGGGCGTGGGACCGGTGCTGACGAGATAGACGTGGAGGACGAAGAAGGTGAGGAGGAACCACGCGCCGGCGTTGTGGAGCGGGGCGACGATGGCGAGACCGGCGAAGGCGCTCCCAACCGCGGGCCAGTGGCCGATGGCCCAGATGAGGATGCCGGTGACGATCTGCAGCGGGAAGAGGACGTTCAGGAGCCCGAGGTAGGTGAGCTGCTGGAGCGGGTTGAGCTCCTGGCCGGGCGCGTTGGCGGGGTGGTCGCCGCCGAGGAAGATCCCGCGCGTCTGCCAGGCCACGTGCTCGAGCGCGCGGGCCAGGAAACCCTTCGGCTCGGGGATGAACGTCCGGATGGCGCGCGTGGCCAGGTGGTAGAAGAGCGCCAGGAACGCGTTCACCATCAGCACCACGGCGAAGGCGTTGTGGAGCGATACGGCGGTGGCGAGCCCCATCCACGCCCCCGAGCCGGCCAGGTGTACGGCGAGCCCGGTCGCGATGAGCATGGCGCCGGAGAGTGCCATGGTCCAGTGCCAGAGCCGCACGTAACGGCCGAAGACGTAGGCCTTCCGCTCGGCGGCGACGTGCCCAGCGGGCGCGACGCGGCGCCTGCGCAGCGCGAAACGGATCGCGCCGTGCGTCGCCACGGCGAGACAGGTGGCCAGGAAGAGCAGGAAGCCCAGCGTGTTGGACAGTCCCTGGCGCGTGTGTCCGAGCACGTGGAGCCCGCCGGGGGTCGAGGTCGCGTCGCGCCGGAGCGCGAGCCCTCCGCTTGCGGTCGGGCCGAGGACACCGGCGAGCGCGACCCGCGAGCGGTCGGGCGGGCGCGGCGGCGTCCCGCCAGGCAGGTAGCCAGCGACGAGAAAGTCGCCCGAGAGGCGCGAGTGTGCGGCGTGGCAGGCGTTGCAGTCCCGCAGTGCCCGGTCGCGCGTGGAAACCCCGTGCGCAAGCGGGACCGGCTCGAGCGTGCCATCCACCGCGGGGTGCGCCACGCCCCGCGCCTGGAGCCGGGCGGCGACGAAGGAGACCTTCTCTTTCGAGTCGAGGCGGAGCTCGTGCTCGTCGAGCCGCCCATCGTGATCGGCGTCGAAGGCCTCGAGGACACCGGGCGCCCAGGCCGTGCCCTGCACGAACGCGCGGGTGACCTCGGCGAAGGGCACCTCGACCCGATCGGCGCCGGAGACCCACCGGTACCGGGAGACGAGGTTCACAGGCGCGAGGCGCCGCGCGCCGTCATCCTCCAGCCGCTCGACCAGGAGCGGCTGGAAGGGTCGCAGGATGGCCGCGTTGAGCGGCTCGCCGGGGCGGCGGTCGACGTTCCGGTAGCGCACCGCTGGCGCTCCCTCTAGCGTGGCCACGGTGGCATCGATCATCTCCGCCACGGGTGCCCTCGGCGCGGCGAGGTGGCAGGTGGCGCAGGAGAGCACGGCCATGTGCCGCGCGCGGTAGGGCAGGAAGGCATGCGCCTTCTCGGGATCGTGGCAGGCTCGGCAAGCCTGGCGGCCGAGGCGGTGGTCGGGACGCACCAGGAAGTCCGCGTGCGACAGCCGGCGCGGATCCGCGGTCAGGTACTTCAGCGTGGGCTGCTTCGCGTCCACGCGCGCCGGGTCGTTGCCGGCAAAGTGGCAGGCGACGCAGTCGACGAGCTTCGCGGCGTGCACGTCCCAGGGCGCGCCCAGGCCGGCCTTGCCCTCGAGGTTCAGGAACGAGTCGGACATCTTCTGCGGCGAGACCACCGCGCCCTCACCGAGCGTGAGCGAGAAGGTCCGGCCGTCCTTCGGCGCGGCTTCGAGGTCCGCGGGGAGGCTGAGCGCGCTGGCGCCGCCCGCGACCAATCCGTGGCAAACGCCACAGTTGGCAGCCTTCGGCGCGCCGATGCGGATGGCCGCGCGACGCAGCCTGCCGTCGGGCTCCAGCGTCGCCGGCCGCACGTCGAGCTTGCCGCCGTCGACGTGGCACTGGAGGCACGTCGCCTTCACGAGCGGGGTGGTGTGGCCGCTGTGCGCCGCGATGTACTTCGCGTCGTGGCAAGCCCCGCAGGTGGTCTCGACGTGGAGCGCGTCCGAAGTCGCCACCTTCTTGCCGGCGGCGTCGAGTGGCGCGAACGCCGGGTGGATGGGGTTCACGGCCTGTTGCGCGTGCGCCGCTGGCGCCGCGAGCAGGACCGCGCAGAAGCCCGCGACGAGCGCGCCGAGGATGGGGCGTCTCACTTGCGGCCTCCGGTCTTGATGGGATCCCCGGCGTAGCCGAGGGCCTTCCAGTCGATGCGCCCCTCGGCGCCGTGGCAGTCGGTGCAGCCGAGCGCCTTCTCCTTCGGGACCACCATGTGCGAGAGCGGCCAGTTCATCTCCGTCGGCGCAAACCCGTACTTGCCGCTGTAGGCGATCTCCGACGCCTTCTCGCCGAGCTTGAAGGCGCTGTCCCAGTCGAACGTGGTCCAGTAGCCGCCGGGTCCGCCGGTGACCGGCGGGAAGAGGTAGTCGTTCCCTGCGTCGTAGGGCTGGTTGGCCCGGTGGATCTTGACCGGCCAGATCCGGGCAGTCTTGTCTTCCACGTCCCCGTGCAACGGGTTCAGCACCGTGGACTTCCCTGGGTCGATCTTGTCGCCCAGCAGGTAACGGCTCACCGTGCCGTTGAACCACCGGTACTCCGGCTTCGCGTCCTGCACGTAAGTGAACTCACCCTTGATCTTCAGGTAGTGATGGGTGTCGTCGAGCCGGCTCGAATCACCGGCCTTGCTCCAGTCCCAGGTCGCCTTGGTCGGCACCTTCCCGGCGTAGCTGGGGATGTGGCAGGTCTGGCAGGCCACCGCCGAGAGGTGCGCGTTCAGCCGCTCGTCCCGGTGCTCGGGCTTCACGTGGCAGTCGATGCAGGCGACGCCGTGGGAGTCCTCGACGCTCACCGAGAAGGCGCGGCCGCGCAGCTGGTGACCGGGCGCGGCGTGGCAGTCGACGCAGAGGAACTGGTGGCGGCCCATGTGGACGTCCTCCTCCTCGAAGGGATGCGCGAGCGAGGAGTCGAGGTCGCCGTGCTTCACGCCCTGCCCGCCGCCGCCGTAGGCGTGGCAGCCGAGGCAGTTCTCGCGCCCGGGCGTGCCCACCGACTTCGCCGTGGCGACGAGGTCCGTCTCCTTCGTCGGCAAGCCGAAGGTGCCCTTCGTGTACGCCCCCGTCCGCTCGTGGCAGACGAGGCAGTCCACGTTCTCGGCCTTGGTGAAGTCGAACGAGTCGTCTTCCCAGCCGTAGCCGATGTGGCACTTGGTACAGGACTTCTCGTTGCCTCGGGCGGCGATGCAGAAGTTGTTGAGGAGGTTCCGCTTGCCGATGCGCGTCTTCCCCAGGCGGCCCGCGATCTGGACGTCCTCGCCCAGCCAGAGCCAATGCGAGGTCTTCATCACGGCGGCCGCGTCCGCATGGCACGCGAGGCAGCGGCGCGTCACCGCCTGCGGGCTTTCGAAGGGCCCCGTGATGATGGGCGCGTGGTCGAAGTGGGGGCGGACCTTCCTCGCGAAGCCCGCGGCATGCTTCGCCTCGTGCGCGGCCGGCCGGTTGACGAGGGCGGCGGCGACACCGCCCGCGGCGACCACCCCGATGGCCGCTGCCAGGATCCAAGGACTCTTCATGGATGGTGCAAAGCCTCCGACGGCTGGGCAACGTCGCACGCATTGCTTCGGCCCGTTTCTCGCTAGGGATGCTCTGCGTGTGGCGTGCCCAACAGTGGATGACCGCAAGAACAGGCACTTGAACATGTGGACCTTCTGCGCATGCAACAGGGCGTTTCGATCTGTGCCACACTGCGTTTCAACGAGGTGAAACATGACGGACCCGGCAGTCGCCGCCACTGCTTCCTGCACGCTGAGCAGCACCGACCAGGAAATCGCCTTCTCGGCCGTGAACGTGGCGTTCGGATCCCTGGGCCGGGTCTGCATGGCGCTCGACGCCCAGTTCCGCGTCCGCTTCGCCTCGCCCTTGCTCGACACGCTCCTCGGCCCGGCCGCGGCGGCGCGAGCGCGGGGCCAGTCCATCGATGCGCTCCTCGGACCCGAGCTGTTCGGCGCGGACGGCCCGCTCCGGCTGGCGCTGCGCGCTGGCGAGAAGCGCGAGGGGTGGCGCGCCGTCCTGCAGGCCGAGGGTGGCCCGGCGCGGCTCATGTCGGTGTCAGCCGCGCCGCTCCTCCACGACGCGTCGGGGGTGTGCCCCCCCGAGGCCCGCTACCTCGTGGTCATGCGGCCCGCCGACGAGGCCACCGTCGAGGCGAGCGGCCCCATCGCCGGCTTCGGCCTCATCGCGCGCTCCCAGGCGATGGCGCGCGTCTTCCGCCTCGTCGACACGCTCCAGCACAGCGAGTCCACCGTCCTCATCACCGGCGAGAGCGGCACCGGCAAGGAGGTCACCGCGCGCATCATCCACGCCCACTCGCCGCGCAAGAACGGCCCCTTCGTCGCGGTGAACGCCGCCGCGCTGCCGGGCGAGCTCCTCGAGAGCGAGCTCTTCGGCCATGTCCGCGGCGCCTTCACCGGTGCGGTGCGCGATCGGGTAGGCCGCTTCGAGTCGGCGAGCGACGGGACGCTTTTCCTCGACGAGGTGGGCGACGTCCCGCTCCACCTTCAGGTGAAGCTCCTGCGCATCCTGCAGGAGCACACCTACGAGCGCGTCGGCGACAGCCAGATCTGCAGTGCCAATGCCCGCATCATCGCCGCCACCAACAAGAATCTGAAGCAGGCGGTGGCGAACGGGACGTTCCGCGAGGATCTCTACTACAGGCTCCGGGTCTTCCCGATCGAGGTGCCACCGCTGCGCGTGCGGCGCGAGGACATCGAGCCCATCTCACGCCTCCTGCTGACGCGTGCGGGCGCTCGCGCCGGGCGAGCCCTGCGCCTCTCGCCCGAGGCCATCCGGGTCGTGCTCTCCTACGACTGGCCCGGCAACGTGCGCGAGCTCGAGAACGCCCTCGAGTTCGCGGCCACCGTCTGCCGCGGCCAGACCGTCCAGCCGGAGGATTTCCCGCCCGAGATCGCCAGCCCGGGGCCATCCGTCGACGAGGACCCCGCGCCGCCCACCCGCAATGGCGCCGCGACCGACGGCTTCAGCGCATCGCAGGCGGACGCTCGCCGCACCGCGTCCGACGCCGAGAGCCAGGCGCTGACCCGCGCGCTCGAGACGCACCGCTGGAACCGGCTCGAGACCGCACAGGCGCTGGGCGTGAGCCGGAGCACGCTGTGGCGGCGGATGCGCACCGCCGGGATCGAATGATCCTGACGCCATCGGGGCGACCTCGGCTCGGCACCGCTGGCCTCCGAGCGTTCAGCCGGGCCCGAGCGCGGCCGCGCGCCTCGGCGCAGCGCGAGAGCTTCATCGCGGCATGCTGCCGATCCCGCCTGCGTTCACGACGTCCGCGAACCCGGCGCGGACCAGTGCCTTGGCCGCGATGGCGCTGCGCCCGCCGGATGCGCAGTAGACGACGACGGGTTTTCCTTTCGGGACCTCTCCCATCCGTCCGGCCAGCGCCTGCACCGGGATGTTGATGGCGCCGGGATAGGCGCCGGTCCGGTATTCTTCCCGCGTGCGCACGTCGAGGATAACTGCGCCGGCCGCCAGCTTCTCGCTCACCTCCATGGAAGACGCCTTTCGACCTCCCAGGAGACGAGGAAGCACCAGGAGAGCGACGGCCAGCACCACAGCCGCGAACACCCAGTTCGCGCTCACGCGAGCTCCACGTCGAAGCCACCCTCCGCCTGCATCGCCTGCCAGCCGCCGGTGACGTTGACCACGTCCAGGCAGCCGCGCTCCCGGAGGATGCGCAGGGCGAGGTGCGCCCGGAACCCCGACTTGCAGTGGACCGCGATTCGGCGATCGCGCGGCAGGGTCTCCCAGCGCGCCCGCAGATCATCGACCGGGACGTGGACCGCGCCGCGCAGGTGGCCGGCCGCCCACTCCTTGTCGGTCCGGACATCGAGGACGAGGGGCGGCGCCGCGCTCGCCAGGGCCGCCTGGAGCTCCGCCGCCGTGATGAGCGGGCTGAAGCCCGAGAGGTCGTTCTCGCCTACGAAGGCGGCCACGTTCACCGGATCGTTGGCCGAGGAGTAGGGCGGCGCGTAGGCGAGGTCGAGCTCCGCCAGCTCGTGGAGCGTCATGCGCGACTGCAGCGCCACCGCCAGGACGTCGATCCGCTTCGCGACGCCGGCACGTCCGAAGGCCTGCGCGCCGAGGAGCCGCGCGGTGGGGCGGTCGTAGACGAGCTTGAGCACGAGCTCCTGCGCCCCGGGGAAGTAGCCAGCGTGATGGTCCTTGTAGACGACCGCGACGCCCACCTCGAAGCCGGCCTCGCGCGCGGTGCGCTCGGAGAGACCCGTCATGGCCGCTGTGGCCTCGAACACCTTCACGACGCTCGTGCCCAGCGCGCCGCCGTAGCGCAGGTCCTGCCCGAGCGCGTTCGACGCGGCGATGCGGCCCTGCCGGTTGGCGGGCCCGGCCAGCGGGATCCGCACCTGGCGCCCAGAGACCCGGTGCTTCACCTCGACCATGTCGCCCACGGCCAGGATGTCGGGGTCGCTGGTCCGCAGGCGGTCGTCGACTGCGAGCCCACCCGCGGGGCCGAGCTGAAGCCCTGCCGCCTTCGCCAGCGGGAGCTCGGGGCGCACACCCACCGAGAAGAGCACCAGGTCGGCCGGGATGCGGCGACCGTCGGAGAGCTCGACGGCCCTCGCCGCGGCGTCCACGGCCGTGACGCCGACGCCGGTCAGCACCCTCACGCCGTTCGCCGCAAGCTCGCGCGCGATGTCGTGGCCGAATTCCCGATCCATGACGGCCATCACGGACGGGAGCAGCTCCACCACGGTGGTCTCGAGCAGGCGCTTGCGGAACGCCTCGGCCATCTCGAGCCCGATGAAGCCACCGCCCACCACCACCGCCGTGCGCGGCTTCCTCGCCTCGATGAACCCGTCGAGCCGGTCCATGTCCGGTACGGTCCAGAGCCGGAAGACGTTCTCGGCCGGGACGCCGGGGATGCCGGGCACGATGGGGTTCCCGCCCTGCGCCAGGATGAGCTTGTCGTATCCCAACCAGAGGTCCTCCTGGCCGCGGCGCACGCGCACCCGCTTGCCGGCACGGTCGATCTCCCGCGCCTCGGTCTCGACCATCACCTTCACGCGGTAGCGCCGGTCGAAGCTTTCGGGCGTCTGCAGCAGGAGCTTCGTCCGGCTCGCGATGTCACGCGAGATGAAGTAGGGCAGCCCGCAGTTGGCGTAGGACACGTACGGGCCCCGCTCGACCACGGTGATGTCCACCTGCTCGCTGATGCGCCGTGCCCGCGCCGCAGCGGTCGCGCCGCCGGCCACCCCGCCGATGATCAACAGCCTCGTCTTCATCCGTTCCCCTCCTCGTAGCCCCTTCCTCGTCAGAGCCGCAGGGCGAGGAAAGGGTGCGGAGCGCCTCCCCCGGTGACGCAGCACGCCGGACCCGCCCGGGAGCGCGACACGCCCCGGACGTGCCGAGCCTCCGGGACGATGACGGACGAGACT
Source organism: Myxococcales bacterium (assembly GCA_038320275.1). GTDB lineage: Bacteria > Myxococcota > Myxococcia > Myxococcales > Anaeromyxobacteraceae > Anaeromyxobacter_A. Next base: position 21,612 of record JBBQEB010000005.1, read on the forward strand.
TCCTCATGCACAGACCTGCACTCGCGCTCCTCTTCTTGGTGGCGTCCTCTGCGCTGCCCGCCCTCGCCAGCGGTTCCAGCCTGCAGGTCGAGCGACAGCCCATCGTCGATCGTCGTCAGGGCGGCATGGTCGTGTCGACCGTGGCGGTCCCCAAGGGCTGGAAGCTCACGAGCGACGTCCAGTGGCGCTACCAGGACGTGAGCTGGCCGGTGCGCATCCATGCGCGGGTGGAGTCGCCCGACGGCTCCGCGTGGGTGGAGTTCTTTCCCGCCGAGTTTCTCTACTGGCTGGAGCCCGGCCGCGACCCGCTCCCGGTCGGCGCGCGGGCGCTGGGCATGACCCACGCCCCCGGCTTCGGCATCGATGCCGCCATGAAGAGCTTCGTCATCCGGCCGAACCGAGGAAGAGCCCCCGGGCTCCGCATCGTGAGCTCCCGAACGATTCACGGCCTGGCGGAGGCCTTTCACCAGAAGTCCAGTCCGGGAGACGAGCGCGCCTATCGCCTCACCTACCAGCTTCGCGGGAAGCCGGTGGAGGAGGACCTCTTCGGCATGCTGGGAGCGCCCGCTCGCATCCCGTACACGGGCCCGCAGGGCACGACCTACGAGGTGCACCGCGGCCTCTACTACGTGCACTCCATGGGCGCGATGAACGGTCAGCTCGCCAGCGTGCGCCCGCTCCTCGCCTTCATCGCGGGCTCGGTCACCGTGGATCCGGCCTGGCAAAAGCGGCGCGAGCAGGTGGTCGCCCAGCTCGCCGAGCAGTTCAACCGGGCGTTGCAGGCCGGCTATGCGCAGATCGCGGCGGCCGGGGCCGCGAGCAAGGCCATCAGCGCCCAGAACGATGCCATGCTCTCCTCCATGAGCTCGCAGCGGCAAGTGCAGGCCCAGCGCGAGGCGGTGAAGCGCGCCACGGCGAACGCCTCCCCCCGCGGCGGGGACGAGTTCGACGGCTACATCCGCGGCACGACCAAGATGAAGGATCCGTACTGGGGCGAATCCGAGCAGTCGAGCAACGCGTCCTACCACTGGACCGACGGTCAGGGGACCTACCGCAGCTCGAACGACCCCAGCTTCGACCCCAACGTGGGGGCCGGGGGTGGCGCCAACTGGCAGAGGATGGAGCCAGCTGGAAAATGACTCCGGCCGGCTTTGCGGGGAGCGCGGCCGCGGAACGCTACTTCGCATTCTCGTAGCTGCCCGCGGAGATGGGGGCCTCGAGCGAAGCTGCCACCGTTCACGCCGCGCGTTTGGACTTTCTCCTCGGACGCCGCGCGGCAGACATGCGCCGTTGATAGGCGGCGAGCACGTCACTGCGGGTGAGGATGCCCACCAGCGCGCCGTCGTCCCCCACCACGGGGAGGCGGCCGACGTCGGCCTCCAGCATCGCCTCCACGGCCTCGCGCAGCGTCGCCGCCGGCCCGATGCAGAGCGCCGGCCGCCGGATCAGGGTGCGGACTTGCGCGGATGGGTCCGCCACGGGGTCGAGGAGGTCTCGGCGGGTCACGACGCCCGTGATCCCGCCATGACGATCGAGCACCGGATACCCCTGGTGCCGCGACCCTGGCGCACCAGAAGCGATGCGGGCACGCACGGCCTCGAGCGGCTCGTCGGAGTCGAGCGTGACCACCGGCCAGGAGGCGCGCTTCGCGACGTGCATGCCCTCGAGCACGTCCGCCTCGTACTCGCCGGGCGCGTGCACGCCCCGTCGAGCGATCTTCTCCGTCATGATCGAGTGGCGCATGAGCCGCGACGAGACGAGCAGCGCCACGGCCGTCCCGGCGAGGAGCGGCACCATCGCGGCCGGCTGACGCGTCACCTCCAGCGCGAACACGGCTGAGGTGAGCGCCGCGCGGGACGCTCCGGCGAACGTCGCCGACATGCCCACCAGCGCGGCCAGCCTGGGATCGATGCCGGCCTGGGGAAACAGTGCGGCGAACGCCGCGCCCGCGGCGGCCCCCAGGCCCCCGCCAATGGTGAAGATGGGCGCGAGCGTACCGCCCGACGTTCCGCTCCCCAGCGAGACCAGCCACGAGGCGAGCTTCCAGAGCGCGAGGACCGCGGCAGCGCGGCCCACGAGCCCCCCATCGAGGATGTCCTGAAGATTGTTGTAGCCGACGCCGAGCGTGCGCGGGGCAAAGAGCCCCACCATCCCCACCACCACCGCCCCCAGCGCCGGCCACCACATCCAGTGAATGGGAAGGCGCTCGAAGGCGTCCTCGATCCAGTACAGCGCGCGGGTGAGCCCGACCGCGAGCACGCCGGCTGCCCCTCCCAGGGCGAGGTAGAAGAGCGCGGCGAGCGGGACGACCTCGACCGCCAGCTGCATCGAGAACATCGGACCCGACGCACCCAGCGTCGTCCGCAGCACCACCGCCGTCGCCGCCGCCAGTGCCACCGGCAAGAACGATCTCGCCCGGAACTCGAACAGCAGCAGCTCGATGGCGAGGAGCACGGCCGCGAGCGGGGTGCCGAAGGTGGCAGCCATGCCCGCCGAGGCCCCGGCCGCGAGGAGCACCTTTCGCTCGTCGGCGCTGGTGTGCAGCACCTGGCCCAGGAGCGAGCCCAGTGCGCCGCCGGTCGCGATGATCGGTCCCTCCGCTCCGAACGGGCCGCCCGTGCCGATGGAGATGGCGGCGGAGAGCGGCTTGAGGAACGTGAGGCGGGCGGGGATGCGGCTCTCGTTGACGAGCACCTGCTCCATCGCCTCGGGGATGCCGTGGCCCCGGATGGCAGGGGAGCCGTAGCGCGCCAGGAGGCCGACGAGGAGCCCTCCGATCACCGGCACCACTGCGGCGGCGAGCCCGAGATGATTGTCCGCGGGAGACGAGGGAGCGAGCGAAAGACGGCCGTGCCATGCGAGCTGGGTCGTGACGTCGATGAGCCGTATGAGGAGTTGCGCAGCTCCCGTGGCGGCCGCCGCCAGCACCATGGAGAGCAAACAGATCAAGGGCGTGCGCGAATCGAGCCCTGCCCGTACGGATGCCCGGCCAGTATGGGAGGAGGCGGCGACCGGCGGGCTGGCAGGCGTGCTCACGGCTGGCATCATGTAGACGCTTGCCGCACCGCGCAATGGTAGCGACCTGACCCGCCGAGAACGCCCTCAGGCCGGGCACCCGGGCGAAGGTGCGCTCCGCCGAACGGCGCGCGAGGCCGCACGACCTGAGTGGCCGGGGGTCAGCGCGCGACCCCGAGTCGACGGGCCCGGGGCCGCGTGCGGCAGCGCAAGCTACATGCCTGGGAAGGGGAACGGCGTCCCGTCGGAGTAAGAGGTCGGCCACCCCGTGAAGTCTGCCGAGCCGTCCGTCAGGGTGGGGACCGGCCCGAAGACAGGGTCGCAAGCCTGCGCGGAGGCATCGCCGAGGTGCGTGCTCGACTCACCGGCGAGGGTGGCGCCGCTGGCGCTCTCCGCCTTCATGAGCCAGAAGCCCTCGCGCTGCGCAGAACCCTCGCCGCTGCCTTCGTGGCAGGTGACGGCCGCGACGTGATCCACCGGCGACGCGAGCTGTCCACCCATCATGAGCGCGTCGGAGCGGCCGTGCACGGTTCCGTCGGCGACCTTCGTCCAGCGCGAGACGAGCTGCGCGTTGGCGGCGACGAGCGACGGGTTGGCGGGACAGGCGAAGACCATCTGGTCCTGGAGCTTCAGGCTGCCGCCCTTGCCCGCCTCGCGGAAGTAGACGTACGAGCCGCTGCGGGGCGCCTCCAGAGCGGCCAGCACCGCGGGCGAATCGAACTTCGAGCCGTCGAGCTCCCACGCGACGTTGGCCGCGGTGACGGTCAGCTTGCGGGAGCCGGCCCCGCTGTCGAAGGCGACGTCGAGCGTGCCGGTGGTGACCTTCTCGCTGGCGTAGGCGGCGTGCAGCTTGGCGAAGTCGATGTGGACGGTGCCCTTGCCCTGGTGCGGCCTGGTGGCTCCGGTGCGGTCGATCCGCCCGGTCATGACGGCCGGTAGTGGCGAGGTGCCGGCGACACCGAGATCGAGCTCCCAGTCGTACACGCCCGCCGAAACGAGCGTCAACGTGAACTTGCGCTCGACGCCGCCGTCCACGTCGTCCCAGGTGCGGGAGGTGGCGGTGGAGCTGAGGGGGGCCTTGGCGAGGAGCGCCTCGACGTGTCGCAGGGCCTTGTAGATGTGCCGGTTCACCCGCTCCACCACCTCGCGCTGACGCAAGAAGAGGTGCGGGTGGCAGGCCGAGCCCTGCATGACGACCGCCGTCTGTAGCGCCGCGCTGCGCCCGGGCGCGTCCGCGTCGAGCACGAGCGCCGCGCCGTCGAGGTCGGTGGACTGCTGATCGAGCGACAGCTCCGCGTAGCTGGGGGTCGCGCTCGCGAATGCCGCGGAGCCACCGCCGCCGGCGTCGACTGCGCCGGGGCCGGAGCTGCCGCCGCAGGCGACGAGGAAGGCGAGTGGAGCTGCGAAGAGGATGTTGCGCGTTTCCATGACGAGCCTCCGTGTGTGCGGCCTCGAAAGCTCGAGGGCGCCGTGACGGAAGAGGAAACCCGGCGCGCGCGATCCGGTTGCGGTGCGCCGCTGCGGTTCAGGAGCGGGCTGGGACCGCGCCAGCCGCCTCGCCGCTGGCGTCCTGTGCGATGGTGCGCGCGATGCTGTCGCGCACGTCGTCCCGGAGCTTTCGCAGGTCGCGGATTCCGAGGCCGGTGGTGGGCACGGGTGGGAGGATGCGCGCCGTGAGGTGCGCCGGCCGCACCCAGGGGCTTCCCTTGGGCATGCCCTGCGCCGTGCCGGAGACCGCGATGGGTAGCAAGGGCACGCCGAGCTCCACGGCCATCATGAAGGCGCCCGCCTTGAAGGGCAGGAGCGTGCCGTCCTTGCTGCGGGTGCCCTCGGGAAAGAGGATGACGCTCATCCCGTTCTGCAGGTACCACTTGGCCTTGTTCATCACCTGCATGCCGCTCGCGGTGCTGTCGCGCTCGAGGCAGAGGTCGCCCGCGAGCCGCAGGCCCCAGCCGAACATCGGGATCTTGAACAGCTCCTGCTTCGCCACCCACTTCATCTCGTGCGGGATGTTGCAAAGCAGGAAGACGTCGAGGAACGACTGGTGGTTCGCGACTACCACGTAGGCCTGCTTCCCGGGCGGCCACTTCCCCTCGATCCGGATGCGCCAGAACGGGAACACCCGCGACCAGAACACCGGCAGGTAGCGGTAGAAGCGGCCCGCGATCCGCCGGGTGGGATCGAACGGCAGCGTCACGATCAGCAGCAGCGCCGTGACGGGCGGCCAGACGATGACGGCGATGAGGCTCAGGATGTACGAGAAGGTGGCGACGATGGGGACGAGGACGCTCAAGGGCCCTGCAGGATAGCTCAGGGTGCTCCTCTTGTCTCCCGCCCGATGGCGCGGATCCCCGCTTCCCCGCCCCGGCCGGCCACCGTGGGCTGGAGGGTCGCCCGCGCGGCGGTGAGCAGTTGCATCCGCTCGTAGGAAAGCGCGGACACGGGCCTCTCCAGGCGAGCCAGGCGGCGCTGGACGGCGCGCATCCTGCCGAGCTCGGCCCGAAGGGCCGCGAGCGCGCGCCCGCGCCCGCGCCCGCTCTCCGGCGCGGCGTTGTAGGCACGGGCGAGGTCGTCGAGCGAGGCGTTCACCCTCGCCAGCTCGGCCGCGAGCGCCACGCGCCCAAGCCCGATGCGTGCCGCCGCCCCCGCGAGCGCCTGCGCGACCCGTTCGACCTGCCCGGCGAGCGGACCGAGCCTGTGGCCCAGCTCCGCGGCGCCCAGGGTGGCCGGTGCCGGGAGCGGCTCGGCGCGGCGAGGGTCGACATAGGCGCCGTCCCCACCCGCCCTGCGGGCCTTCTCGCCCCGGGTGAGCGCCAGCGCGGAGTGGATCTCACGGGTGGGCGATCGGGCGGGAACGATGGGCGGGAAGGGCGCGGAGGAGTTCAGGTCGACGACGCGCGTGAAGTGCTCCGCCCAGGAGTGATCCTCTCCGTAGCCGGTGTCGGTGATCCCCACGCTCGTCACCGACCGATCGGCGAGCTCGGGAAAGCGCGTCAGGAGCCGCTCGATCTTGGCGTGGCTGCTGTTGATGCGAACGGCGCTCGGCCCCGAGATGCGGCGCGGCTTCGGCACGAGGAAGAGCCGGTCCACCTGATAGGGCGAGCTGTAGGCGCCGCCCGCCTCCTCCGCGCCGGAGGAGACGACGTCCTCGACGCCCAGTGCCCGGGCCGCCACCTCCAGCGCCGGCTGCGGGGAAGCGCTCGAGATGACGATGCGGATCCCCGGGCAGCGCTCGCGGAGCCACGCCAGGTCCTCGCGCTCGACCACCTGATCGGCTGCGTGGCGGTCCCAGACCTGCTGCGCGAGCGTACGCAGGGTCGCGACCGGCACCTGCGCCATGTGGTGCATCAGCGCGAGCTGCGGGATGCGCTGCACCGCCGCCACCGGGTCCGGTCCGAAGCGCCGGTAGACTCCGCGCCGCGTGCTGGCGAGAAGCGACGGGAGCTTGCCCCAGAGGAAATAGAAGAGCCCCGGGTAGCCCCACATCCTCGCCGTGGTGGCGAGATACCGCACCGCGCGGGACGGGCGCGACCGGTCGAGGAAGAAGCGGCCCGGTGGCCTGGCAGCGATGGCGGGGAGATGCTCGGGGCCGTAGCCCTGGTACGCGCACAGCTCCCAGCCGAGGAGCTCGCCCATGTTGCGGGCGAGGTGCATGGTGCGGTCGAGGTCGAGCACGAGGAGGCGCGTCGACTCGGGGACGGCACGCGCGCAGAGCTCGCGGAACGAAATGGGCGGCCCGTGGATGACGAGCCGATCGACGAGTCTCGTGAGCGGTGCGTTCACGTTCCCGTGCTAACCCGCGCCGGCACTGGGCGCCGTGCCGGGCGGCGGCGGCGGGAGGCGCGTCACGGGTGGGAGTCACGGTCGAGCCCCCGCCGGGCACCCAGCCGGCGGAGCAGGCGGTAGGCCACCGAGCTGGCAACCCGGAACCGAGCAGAATGCCGAGGGCGGTGAGCCGCGCGGAATGAAGCGTCAGGCATCCATCATCCTTGTGCCAGACCCTGTTCGACCTCGCGCTCGTCCACGGCGGCGTGCAGTACCGCGAAGCCCCGCCCGTGGACAGGTTCACGACCATGCGAGGCGCGGACGCTCTACCCGGATTGCGAATCCTGGTGGTGGAGGACGACGGAGCAGTCCTGGAGCTTCTCGAGGAGACGTTCGAGCTCGACGGGCTCGAGGTCTCGACCGCCTCATCGGGCGACCAGGCCCTCCGGAAGCTCGAGGCCGGCCCGCTGCCCGACATGGTGGTGCTGGACATGAACATGCCAGGCATTCACGGTACCGAGGTGCTCCGGCGCATGAAGTCGGACCCTCGCTGGGCCGACATCCCGGTGGCGGCGATCAGTGGAAGCGAGCGGGCCGAGTTCCGCCTGGCCGCCGAGCCGGACGCCTTCCTCTCCAAGCCCTTCGACATGGAGGCGCTGACGGACACGCTCGCCCGCCTGCATCGAGCTCGAGAGGAGCGGCGGCCCCTGCAACTGACGGACGCGATCACGAGCCCTTGAGGGGGCCTCACTCCGCTTCCGTCGGCGCGCCTCCTCCGGCGGGGTGTAGATCGTCCGCGCCAACCTTCACCTTTCTCTCCAGGAGCGGAACGCCATGCGCAGGATGATGCTGTGTGCAGCCCTCGCGGCCGTCGCGTGCGGTAGTGACTCCACGAAGAGCGCCGGCGGGGTGACGGGCACCATCTCCGGCAAGAGCTTCACGCCGGTGGAGACGGTCGCCTTCAACGCGGGCCCCGCATCCTGCTCGTTCGCGGGGACGACCCTCAGCATCTCGGCGCTCGGGCTCGCCTTCAGCCCGCAGAGCGGCTCGTGCGGGCTGTTCACGACCGGCGCCTGCAACGTGAAGGCCGGCTCCAGCGCGGCGCTCCTGTTCGTGGCGAACGTCAGCGGCAAGCCGGTCGGAACGGGCACCTATGACGTCGTGGCGTCCCCCGAGGCTCTCATCGGGAAGGTCTTGCCCAGCGGTACCGCCGCCATCGGCACCTCGGAGACGTTCCCCTCCAGCACCGGCGCGTGCACCGCCGCGGCACACGGGGCCGTGGGCTCGGTCACCATCACCTCCATCGATGCGAGCCGGGTGAAGGGCCATGTCGACGTGACGCTCGGAGAGGGCGCGGGCTCGGTGAAGGGCGATTTCGACGCGAGCCTCTGCGCTGCTCCCGAGCTCTGCAGCCTCATCGTCGGCTACGTGGGCACCGCGGGAAACGGCGTGGCGAGCTCCCCGGTGTGCGGCGGCGGCTTCACCTGCCAGTGACAGGAGGTCTACAGGGCCACGGCGCCGATCACAGCAGCCGCTGCTGCGCCTCGGGGCTCCGGGCGTCCGCCCGGGCGTGCCCCGCCAGGACATCCGGGTAGCGCGCCAGCACTTCCGGAGGGACGGCCACCTCCTCGCCCGACACCATCGACGCCAGCATGGCCGCGTTGGCGACGGCCTTGCCCTGAAAGTGGTTGTTCGTCACGACGTACACGTCTTCCACCCGCGGCGTGTCCGCCAGCGTCCGCGTCCGCTCCGCCCACGGCCGGAGCTCCGCCGCCGTGTAGAGGTAGTCGTACCTCGCGTCGCGCCCGGCACCCTGGCGAAACCAGTCCTTGTAGTTGCGGCCGTGGACGCGGACGTATCCCACCGGCGACGTCGCCACCGCCCCCGGCGCGATGGAGTGCTGGAAGAGCGGCTGATCGAGGTTCACGAACCCGACTCCGCGGTCCATCAGCTCGCGGTACGTATCCGGCACGTTCCACGACGCGTGGCGCACCTCCAGCACGAGCGGCAGGCCGCGAAACGCGCCGAAGAGGTCCCGCAGCCACTCCAGCGCGGGCTCGTCCCTCCGGAACGACCAGGGGAACTGCAGCAGCACCGCTCCCAGCCGCCCTTCCGACGCCAGGGCGTCGAGGGCTTCGCGCGCAGACTTCACCTCGCCAGCGCCGTAGGCGCCGCGATCGTGCGTGAATCGCTGCCACAGCTTGGCGGTGAACTTGAAGCGGGGGTTGCCCTGGGTCCGGCTGCACCAGGATCGCGCCACCTCCGCGCGCTGCGGCCGGTAGAAGGTGGAGTTCACCTCCACCGCGTCGAAGAACCCGGCCAGGTACGCCAGCGGGTCGAAGCCGCGGGGCGGCTTCCTCGGGTACACGGCGCCCCGCCAGTCGGGATAGTCCCAGCCGGCGGGGCCGAAGCGGATCACCGGTCAGTTGTGAGGCGGGAACGCCGCGGGCGCGTTCACGCCGCCGTTTCCGATGGGGAGCTCGCCCGGCCGCTGCTGCACCGGCTCGGCCGGAATGTGCTGCTTGCGCTGGGAGCCATCTGCGTTGCGGTCCTTTTCCTCGTCCTCGAGCGGGTACTTCGGTCGCTTGCTGGGCATGGGAAAAGGATGCGCACTGTGGCGGGCGCGCGCGAGCGCGTGTCACACCCGATGAGCCAAGCCGGCGAGCGAGCGCTCGAAATGTCCTTTGCCGTGCGCCTTCCATCGTCGTAGCGTGCCGTCTCATGGCCTCTCCACCCTCCGTGCGCGCACGACACATGAAAGGGCACCTCGCGAGCGTCGATGCGCTCGCGGCGCCGGCGGCGCAGGCCATCCACGCCCACGTCTCTCCGGGGACCCTGCGCACGATCGCGGACGCCTCCGGGATCGACTGGCTGCCCATCGAGGTCAGCGTCGAGCTCCGGCGGGCCGTGAACGCGGTGCTTCCCGCCCCGGAATTCGACGCCTTCTTCCGGGGCAGTTTCGGAAAGGCGCTGCAGACCCCGGTGTTCCGCGCCATCGTCGAAAGCACCATCGCCATCTTCGGGATGGATCCCGCCTCGTGGACGCGGCTCATGCCCACAGGGTGGGCGCTCCTGTTCCGCAACTGCGGAGCCTGGAAAGCGGATCGCCTCACCGGCACCTCGGCGAAGCTGACCCTCCACGACCTCCCCCCCGCCTGCGTCGAGGACGACATCTGGGCCCGCTCCATCGGCGCGTCCACCGGAGCCATCGTCGACCTCGATCCCTCGAGGCACGGCGGAGTGCGCTTCGTCGAGCTCGATCGCCCCGCCGGCAGGGCAGTGTACGAGATGTGGTGGGAGCCGAAGCCGACCGGGTGAGGCGGCGGTCCAGACCGATCGAGGCGTGCGGCCAGTCCGTGCGGACAATCAGCCCCGCTCGAGACCTCGTGAGGTGCCGTCGACGTTGTAAGCCGCCAATGTCAGGTGGACGGGGCGAAGGTCATCGAAGTCGGCATCGAGGGTCATGAGGGTTGCCCCTGTCACGGAAGCCGTCGCCGCAATCCAGAGGTCGTTCTTCCCCATCTTGCGCCCGCGGTTTAAGGACCACACGTCGAGGTCTGCATATCGCGAGATGATCGGGGCGTTGTTGATGTCGACGACCACCACGTTGCGAAGAAGCTCGCCCATCGCGTCGACCTTCTTCTGGCCCCAGGACAACTGCTTGGCGAGCGAGTGCATCTCGCCCACGGTGACCACCGAGACCAGCGGCCGCTCCGTGCCGCTAATCTGCTCGGCGTCCTCGTACGCGCGCTTACCGACTGCCGACTCCCGCAGGACGTGCACGAGAATGTTCGTGTCGAACAGGACCAGGCCCGATGCCCCGGTCACGACACCGCCTCGAGCGCTCGCCTGATGGTGTCGTCGTCCTCGTCACCAGGCCACTGCCCTAGGAGCGCGTGAAGTCCCGTCCGTGGCCCCTGCGGCACTCGGAGATCCCTCATGTCGCTCTGGGATCCGAGAGGTCGCGGCGAGATCCCCCAGATGGCGAGCTCGGACTCTGTTGCCTGGCATACGGCCCGGGCTTCGATGCGCAGCACGCTCCCGGACGGGCGAAATACTGCCATTCCGGCGATGACCACCGGCTTCCCCCAGAGCGCCGCCAGGTCTCCTTCCTCCACTTCCTCGGCGACGCCCCGCAGCTTGTCTCGGTTCGGCAGCACGAGCTCAAACATGCGGTCGCTGTACCTGATGGAGTCTAGCTCGCCTGCAATTCGCACCGTGCGCGGGCGCGGAGTCTGGCGCCGCAATGCCTCCACGCGCGCCAGGCCGGCTCTGGACACGGTAACCGTCCGGCCATTCAAAATTTCCAGCGAGTCGAGCCCAGCCCGATAGAGGTCCGCGAACTCGGCGTAGGTCGTCGCGAGCCCCTCGTCGAACAGATCGCTGTCCGGGTTCCCGCGGAGGGCGTCCTCCAGGCCGTCCTCGAAGAGGTCGATAGCCGATTTCTCGGGATTCACCGCCTCGAAGAAGTCCCGCTGCTTGAACTTCTCGGGCAGGGCCTGCCGCAGGGGGAGCGCCTCCAGCCTGACCACCGACGGGTCGCCGGTCGGCAACAACTTGAACTCCGCGGCGGCACGGAGCCATGCGGGCTTTGCGCCTTTTGCCCGGCTGCGCCCCTCGAGCCGGTAACGCAGGACCTGCTCGGCCCCATCGACCATGATCTTCAGCAGACCCGAGAGCAGAGGCGCCGACACTCGGTCGGTGCCGACACCAGGGCCAGTGAACTTGAGCTCGTGACGCAGCATGGCTGGCCTCCTCCGACGGCGGCTTAGAATACCCGGCGTGGAGCCGCCGGAGGGGAACGGAGCTCGGCCTGACCGGATACAAGCCCGCCGCGCCGAGCGATTCCCCAGCCGTCCTTTAGAAGGAATGCACGAACAGCCCGCTCCGCAGCTTCGGCTCGAACCAGGTGCTCTTGGGCGGCATGAGGAGCCCGGCGTCGGATACCGCGATGAGCTGCTCGATCCGCGTGGGATGGAGGTGCAGCGCCATCGACCAGCCGCCCCCGTCCACCCGCTTCTCCAGCTCCGCGGCGCCGCGGATGCCGCCCACGAAATCGACGTTCCTGTCGCGGCGGGGATCGGCGATGCCGAAGATGGGAGCGAGGATCTGGTCCTGCGCGATGGAGCAGTCGAGGGCGGCCACCGGATGGCTCGCGTCGTAGGTGCCGGGGCGCACCCGGGCTCGCCACCAGCGGCGGGCAGCGTAAACGCCGAACGAGAGCGGGGCTTCTGGAGCGGGAGACGTGGCGGGCTCGACGTCCATGACCTTCCGCAGCTCGGACAGGAGCTCCTCGGCGCCCCTGCCGCGAGCGTCGCGCAGGACGCGGTTGTAGGCGAGGATCTGCATCTGGTCATGCGGGAAGATCACCGCGAGGAAGCGGTCGTGCTCGCCGGGCTGGCCCACCCGCGCGGCGTGCACCCGCGCGGCCGCCGCCGAGCGGTGGTGTCCGTCCGCGACGTACAGCGCGGGCACCCGGCGGAAGGCGGCCTCGAGCCTCGCCCCCGCGCCCTCGGGCACGACCCACAGCTTGTGCTCGACCCCGTCGGCGGTGGTGAGGTCGTACTCTGGCGCCCCGCGCGTCACCTCCTCCACCGCACGGTCGATCTCCCCCCGCGCGAGATAGGTGAGGAAGACCGGCTCGTCGTGCGCGCCGAGCTCGTCGATGTGCCGGGTGCGGTCGTCCTCCTTGTCCGCGCGCGTCTTCTCGTGCTTCTTGATGATGTCCTTCACGTACTCCTCGACGGACGCGCAGGCCACGATGCCCGCCTGGCGGTGCTCGCCCATGCGCTGCGCGTACACGTAGAAGCGAGGGGCGCTCTCCGGGCGGAGCACGCCCCGGGCGACCAGCGCGTCGAGGTTGTCACGGCCGGCTGCGTACACGGCGTCCGCGTACTCGTCCGTGCCCTCGGGCAGGTCGATCTCCGGCCGCGAAACGTGCAGGAAGCTGTCGGGGTTTCCTGCCGCGAGCGCGCGCGCCTCGGCGGTGCTGACGACGTCGTAGGGCGGGGAGGCCACCTTCACGGCCGCCTCGGGCGACGGGCGCAAGGCGCGGAATGGGAAGAGGAGGGCCATGTGGGCTCCGGGCTCGGGGGTGCCCTTTCTTAACATCGCGGGCACGTCCGGGGCAGGTCTGGGCGCGCCCGCCCGAACGGACAGGCTGGAGCGCTCGCGCGGTGATTATCTTTCTCGCTCACCGATGGACGCACCTCGCGTCCTCGAGAGGGAGATATCGCATGAAAAACCTGACCAGGGCGTTCGCGGTGGTGCTGGCCGTGGGCCTCGCCGCTCCGAGCTTCGCGGCGAGCGACATGTCCGACACCATCACCGAGAAGAAGAGCGACGCCAAGCGCAAGGCTCGCGACCTGAAGCCGGGCGACAAGACGGCTGGCGATCACGTCGACGACGCCAAGGACGCGACCGTTGGAGCCGCGGCCAAGACCCGCAAGGGCGCACGGAAGGCCGGGCGGAAGGTGAAGCACGAGGTGAACGAGGCGACGAAGTAGCACCCGCCGTCCAGATCGTCAGGGTCGCGGCCGCTCCGGGTCGCCGAGGGGCCATGCGCGCCCTACCACAGGCCCGCGCAAGTGGCCGCGACCCCTGAAGTTCCAAGGTCCCAGCCTCGCCGGGCGCTCGGTGCGCCCGATGCAACGTGGCCGTGCGTGCAGGACCTCCCTTCGATTCATCCCGAGCTCGAGCGCCGCCTGCGCTCGTGCCCGACCCTGCCTTCCCTCCCGGCGGTCGCGTTCGACGTCCTGCGGCTCTGCCGGGACGAGGACGTGGATCTGCGCAAGGTGGGCGAAGCGCTCTCCAGCGATCCCGCCCTCTCCGCCCGCGTGCTGCGGGCCGCCAACTCCACGTCCATCGCCGCCCGATCGCGCGTCGCGACGCTCACCCGCGCCGTTGCGCTCCTCGGCTCGAGCGCCACCGTCGCCATCGCCCTTTCCTTCTCGCTGGTGCGGGGGCGCCGGCGCGGCGACCCAGCCGGGCTCGACCACGGCGCCTTCTGGAGGCGGGCCGTGATCTCGGGCATCGCAGCGCGCATCCTGGCCGAGCGCGAGCCCTGCCGCGCCGATCCGGAAGAAGCTGCCCTGGCTGCGCTCCTGCAGGACCTGGGGATGCTGGCGCTGTCGGAGATGTATCACGAGGAGTACGGGTCGATGTGCGCGGAGGCCCGCGGCGACCACGACGCGCTCGCCCTGCACGAGCGGGAGCGCTGGGGTGCCGACCACGCCCAGGTGAGCGCGCTGCTGGCGCGTTGCTGGGCGCTGCCCCCACGCTTGCAGGAGGCGCTCGCGGGGAGCCACGGCGAACCGGCGCCCAGCGCGCAGGGCGCCTCCCTGGCCTGCTGCGCGTGTCTTTCGAGCCGGCTCGCCGACGTATGGGTCGGCGGCGGGACTGGCGCGGCCCTCGAGGAAGCCCTCGAGCGCGTGCGAGAGCGGCTGGGGGTCGGTCGCGAGGCGCTGTCCACCATCCTCGCCCAGATGGCGGTCGCCATCCCGGAAGCCGCTGCCGACTTCGACCTGGATCTCGGCGGCGAGGACCGCGTGGAGCAGGTGCTCGGCGAGGCGCAGCGGGTCGCGGCCGCGCGGGCCGTGGGCGGGGGCGGGGGCGGGGGCGCGCTGGCTTCGAGAATGGCGCTCGGCGCGCCGGAGGCGCTGTCGTGATCGTCTCCCCGCTCGCCGTCTTGCCCGCGCTGGCGGCCGCGGCGTTCTCCGCCTCGGCGGTGATGCTCGGGCTCCGTAGCCGCCGCAGGGCCTGCGGGCGCGGGCGGCTCGAGGAGGCGCTGAGGAGGCGGGGCGAGCGCCTCGAGCACCGCGCGCGCGATGCGCAGCAAAGGCTCGACCTCGACGACGCCCGCAACCACCTCCAGGTCTCGGAGCGACTGGCCGCGGTGGGGCGCCTCGCGGCGGGTGTCGCGCACGAGATCAACAACCCGCTCGCCGTGACGCTCACGAACCTGGCCTGGGCGCGCGAGGCGCTGCCGGCCATGCTCGCGCCGCGCGCGGAGGGCGTGGCGGGGCCTTCTCCGGAGGATCTGCTGGCGGCCCTGGCCGATGCCGAGGAGGCCTCCCGGCGCGTCGCAGCCATCGTCCGCGACCTGCACGACTTTGCCGCGGACGGCAGCAACGGCCTCGGGAGCGCCGACCTGGTCTCGGTCCTGCAACACGTACAGCGGCTGGTCGCTGGCCAGGTTCGGCAGCGCGCGCGACTCGCCCTGTCCCTGCCGCGGGGGCCTGTCCTGGTGCGGGGCAATGCCTCACGGCTGGCCCAGCTCTTCGGACACCTGCTCCTCCATGCCTCCGGCGGGATTCAACCGGGGAAGCCTCAGTCGAACGAGATCCTCCTCCAGGCGCGCCGCACCGATGCGGGAGCCGAGGTGGAGGTGCGGGACACCGGCCAGACGCTGACCCCGGACGAGCTCGCGCACGCCTTCGACCCCTTCTACGAGGGCTGGCCCCGGGGGGGTGGCCGCGGGCTCGGGCTCGGGGTCTGCCACGGCATCGTGGGCAGCCTGGGCGGCGAGCTGACCGTGGAAGCGCTCCCCGAGGGCGGGACGCTCTACCGCGTGCGGCTCACCTGCCCCAACGACGGCTCGCGGCTCGCGCTGCCCCCCGCGCCGCTGCCGGTAGCGCGGCCGCGGGTGCTGGTGGTGGACGACGAGCCGCTCGTCTGCGCCTCGCTCTACCGCGTCCTGTCGCCGACCTTCGACGTGGCGCCTCACACGAGCCCCCGCCACGCGCTCGCGCTGCTCCGCTCGGGAGCGCGCTTCCAGGCGGTTCTCTGCGATCTCGCCATGCCCGAGCTGAGCGGGATGGAGCTGCACGAGGAGATCCTGCGGATCGATCCCGCCCTCGCCGGGCGCACCGTGTTCCTGACCGGCGGCGCCAGCGCGCCCGGATGCCGCGAGTTTTTGGCCCGCGTCCCCAACGTGCGTCTGCAGAAGCCGTTCGACGGGCGCGAGCTGGTGGTGGCCCTGACCGCGCAGTGCGGCACGCAGCAGGGCGCCGAACGAGCCTGATCGCGGGCGGCGCCGGCCGCCAGCCGGCCGACGGAGGGGCTCGAAGGTCCCTCTTCGCGCGCGTCGGCGCGACGCGTTAGGATAGGAGGATGCGGCGGCCACTTCGCGCCCGCGCCTCGGGCGCCCTCGCCTTCGCGCTGGCATTCGCCTGCGCCCACCCGCCCTCCGGCGCGGCGGCCTCGGCCCGCGCGGAGCCGAGCGCCTGGGAGCGCGAGAGCCCCCTTCAGCCGCTGCCCACCCCGCCCCTCGGGATCGAGGTCGATTGGGCTCGCGCGGAGGTCGCGGTCACGCCGCCGCGGGTACGGCTCGGCCGGTGGCTCTTCTTCGATGCGCGACTCTCCGCGGATGGCACCGTCTCCTGCGCGAGCTGCCATCGGCCCGAGAACGCCTTCTCGGAGCCTCTCCCCCGGTCGAAAGGCGTGCGCGGCCAGGAGGGCACGCGCAAGTCGCCGGGCATCGTGAACGCCGCCGTCGGGGTGGGCCACGCCTTCTTCTGGGATGGGCGCGCCGCCACGCTCGCGGAGCAGGCCAAGGGGCCGCTCACGAACTCGGTCGAGATGGGAAGCACGCACCAGCGGGTGGTGGCGACGGTGCGCGGCGTGGAGGGCTACCGGCGCGCGTTCCGCGAGGCCTACGGCGACGACCGCCTCGATCTCGATCGCATCGTGGGCGCCATCGCCGCCTACGAGGCGACCCGGCTCTCCGGCGGGTCCGCCTACGACCGCTTCGCCGCGGGAGACGAGGCGGCGCTCTCGCCCGAGGCGCTGGCCGGGCGCGACGTCTTCTTCGGGCGCGGACGCTGCAACGCCTGTCACCTGGGGCCGGGGCTCACCGACGGCCGCTTCCACAACATCGGGGTGGGGTACGTCCCCGGCACCGACCTCGTGCGAACCGGGTTCGCCGATCCCGGCCGTTACGGCGTGACGTTCCGCGCGCCGGACGTGGGCGCCTTCAAGACGCCGACCCTCCGCGACGTCTCGCGCCGCCCTCCTTACATGCACGACGGCTCCGTTCCTGACCTCGCGCAGGCCGTCCTCCAGTACTTCCAGCCGCCTTCGAATCCTTGGCTCGATCCCGCCATGCTGGAGGTGCAGATCTTCCCTTCGGACGTGGGTCCGCTGGTCGCGTTCCTGAAGTCGCTGGATGGCACCGGGTTCGAGGAACAGCCGCCGCGCTTCCTGCCGCAATGATCGATTGTCAGAGCGCCCTGGCATTCTGCGGAGCGTGAAACGGTACGTCACGCTCGATCTCGAGACGGTGCCCGACGAGGACCTCGTCAGCGCAGTGGATGGCGAGCCCTCGCGCCCCTACGCGGATAAGCTGGGCCGCCTCCTCGCCGCTCGCCGCGCCCAGAACGGCGGGCGGAGCGACTTCCTCCCCATCCCGTATCACCGCCCGGTGGCGGCGTGCCTGCTGGAGGCGGTGGAGGTGGACGGCGCCCTCGAGGTGCGCGACCTCGCCTGCTGGACCGACCGCCGCTCCAGCGAAGAGCGCTTCCTGGCGAGCCTCTGGGAGCGCCTCGACCGCAGCACCATCGTCACCTTCCACGGGCGCGGCTTCGACCTGCCGGTGCTGGAGCTCCGCTCGCTGAAGCTGGGCCTCTCCGTCCCCTCCTGGTTCTCCGCGGGCCGCCTGGCGCTGGAGGAGCACCACGACCTCTACGAGTTGCTCTCTCATGGCGGTACATCGCCCGCCCCGCTCGATCTCTACGCCAAGCTTGTGGGGCTCCCCGGGAAGGAGGGCGTGGCCGGAAAGGACGTCGGCGCGCTGTACGCGCAGGGGTCGCTCGACCGCGTCGCGGGATATTGCATGAGCGACGTAGTGCAGACCTGGCTCCTCTACCTGCGCTTTCGCCTTCTCGCGGGCACCCTCTCCCCCGGTGAGTACGAGCGGAGCGTCGCCTCCTGCCGGGAGAACCTGCCGGGCCTGTTCGCCTCCAGGCTCGACCCCGCCGCGTGCGAGTTGCTCGGCACCTTCATGGCGCGGTGCGCCGCCTTCCTGGACGACGTGCCAGCTGCGCCACTGCGGCGCGCCGCACTGGTGCGAGGGGTGGGCAACTTTCGCCCGGGGTAACGGGCAACCCGTTCGATACGCCCGCAATTGGAGCGATCGGGCTGGCACCGCGCTGGCAATGATCCCTTCTCGTGCGCCCCGCGGCACAGAACGCGCTCTCCAGCGCCATCCGGTCCCTCGCTGCCGACCGCAGCCCAGGCTGCCTCCTCGATGCGCAAGGCGCGTTCATGTTCGTGAACGAGGCGTGGGACCGGTTCGCCGAGGAGAACGGCGGCGCTCCCGCGTGCCTGGGCGATGCGCTCCTCGGCACGCGCTGGCTCGACCACATCGCCGGCGAGGAGGTGCGCGCCACGCACGCCGCCCTGCTCGCGCGGGCCCTGAGCCCGAGCTCAGGGGCTCGCGGGGCGATCGTGCAGGTGGGTGAGTGCAACACCGCCATCACCTCAGCCCTGGTCTCCACCCGGCTCCAGCCCGTGCTGCTGCACGGGATCGAGCCCACCGGCGTCGCCATCGTGCACGAGACCGTGCGCGCCCGACCCATCGAGGAGGTCTACGATCCGGTGGCGCGAGGGGTGGAGAGCTACCGCGACGGCGAGGGCCGCCTCACCCAGTGCTCCTGCTGCCGGAGGCTGCGCGATCCGGTCGAGGGTGGGAGCTGGGACCTGGTGCGCGAGGTGGTGCAGGCGCCGCCCACGCCCGTCGTGCACGGCCTGTGCGAGCTGTGCGCCGAGCTGCACTTCCGCTGCGCGCACGACTGAGGCTGGGCGCGAGAGGCCGGCGAGGCTACACGGCCTTCTTGGAGCGGCGCTTCCGCTTCACGGACAGCTTGCGCTTCGAGGTCGCGGTGGCCCGCTTGGTCTTCGACCGGTTGGCGACCTTGCGCTTGGACCGGTTTCCCTTCGGCGTCGGCATGCGGCGTTCTCCTCGTGAGATGGGCGGCGGAGTCTACTGGGCGCCCTCGCCCGGTCAACCTATTCCAGCCAGTCCTTCTCCCGCAGCTTCCGCGGCAGGTACTCCTCGGTGATGAACGAGATGCCTCTCCGCGAGAGCGCCTCCAGCTCGAACTTGAGCCCCGAGCGCAGCATCTCGCCGATCTCGTCCTGCCAGCGCTTCGCCGCGAACCAGGGATAGGCGAGCATCTGGCGTGCGCGCGCCTCGTCCCCCTCGTCCATCTTGATGGCCACGTTGGTCGGGAGCTCGTAGCGGTCCTTGTCGAAGGACGAGAGCCCGATGTAGCGCGCGTCGGGCACCGCCATGCGCATGGACTCGTACGCCAGGTTGATCGAGCCCTGCTTCATCACCGAGTAGATGTAGAAGCCCCACGGATCGTTGTCGACGAGCACGTACACGGGCAGTTTCAGCTCGGAGTGGAGGCGCTGCACCAGCCGGCGGACCCCGCGCGGCGGCTGGCCGCCGCCCTGGAGGATGATGCACTTCTCCCGCCTCCAGAACTTGTCCTCGTTGAAGCGCGTCCAGACGGCGTCCTTCTCGATGAGGAGGATGTACTCCGCCTCGTGCCGGGCGAACTGGATGACGTTCGCCTCCACGATGGAGGGCACCGCCCAGCCTCCCGAGCCCATGCGCCGCAGGTCGATGGTGTCCCCGGAATCGCGGATGGTGATGGGCCCGACCATGGAGCCCTTGCGCGAGGCGAAGAGGTGCAGCTCCTCGCGCAGGGCGTCGAGCGCCACCTCCAGATCCTCGATGATGGGGTCCGACTCGTCCTGCTCCTCGAAGGTGTTCCCCTTCGAGTCGCCGATGGTGTGCTTGGTGATGTAGTAGAGGTCGCGGATGCTGGTGGTCTTCCCCGCCTCCACCAGCTCCTTGCAGGCCTCCGAGACGAGGAAGGTCTGCATGAACTTCTTCGCCATGGAGACGTTGAAGAAGTAGCGCTTCTGCTTCGCCTTCCCGAGCTCCACCAGCCGCCGCTTGGGGTTGAACTTCACGTTCGCCAGCGAGCGGATGGGGATCTCGATGAAGGGGTTCTCGCCCTCCTTCACCGTCCGCATCACCGCCTCGGCGAGCTTCTCGATCTTCTCGGCCGTCCTCTTCGAGACCGCGTCCATCCTCGGCATGGGCTACTCCGCCTCCTCGCGCCCGCTCCCGCGCGGCCGCCTCGACACCGTGTCGCTCGCCTCCTGCAGCGCGGCGTCGTCGGCCTGCAGGTCGTCGTGCGCGGTCACCTCGCGCGCCACCTTCAGGAACTCGCGCTTGATGGCGTCGCGCGAGCGGCCGGAGATCTTGCCCAGCGCCGTCGCCACCTCCTCGATGTAGAGCTCGAAGATGCTGCGGCGCTGCGCCTGGTAGTCGGCGTGCTGGCGCTTGCGGATGTGAGACGCGAGCTTGCGGCCGCACTCCTGGGCGGCGAGCTGAATCTCGCGGATGATCTCCGGATAGTGCGCCACCGCCTCCTTCGACTCGCTGGTGAAGGGTACCCAGACGCTCGCCACGTGGACGAGGAGCGCCATGGGGCCCACCGGCAACGAGCCCTTGGGCTGCGCGAGGAGGTAATTGCGCCAGTCGGTCTTCACCACGGCGTCGGTGATGCCGCAGGCGCTCCGCTGGAAGAGGAGGGGCACCCGGTTCGCGAAGCGGAAGAGCTCCACCGGCTTGTCGGCCGGCCAGGACCCGCCATAGGCGAGCCCCACCTCCACCTGGAAGGGGTTGCCACGGTACACCTTGGGTGGACGGGTGACGGTCGCGATGAAGTAGTTGTGGCCCTTGATCTTCTCGACGCCCTCCTCGGGCGGAGCGTCGGGCACCACGGGCGCGGCGGCCTTGGCCTGCTTCTCCTTCCGCGTCGCCTTCTTCTTGCCCGCCCCGTCGAGATCGAGCTGCGTCTCCTCCTCCGGCCCCTCCGTCTCGATGACGTGGAGGAAGCTCACGAGCCCCTTCTTCATGAGCGCGTCGCCGATGGGTGAGAGGCAGTTGGTGGGCGGCGCCATGATGCGCGTGGCGGCGATCGCTTTTTGCAGCCGCTCTGCCAGGGCGCGGTCCTCGGAGAGATGGCGCGGGCGCGCCCGGCCGCCCAGCGCTGCCCGCTCCAGGATCTCGTCGGCGACCGCCGCGGAGACGCGGCTGAAGGACGTCTGGAGGAAGCCCTTCAAGTCGCGGCTCTTCGACTCGGCCGCCATCAGCATGAGCGCGCCCAGCTCCACGCCGTGCGGGTGCGGGCGGATCTCGAGCGCCTCCTTGGGCAGCTCGCCGGTGGCGCGGGGAAAGGTGAGCCGCTCCTGCCTCGGCCGCAGGTAGTGGAGCGTGGCGTGCGGGTTCGCGAGAGCGGTGTGCTCCACGTAACGGTTCACGAAGCGCTGCCCCTGCTGCCAGCTCGCCACGATCTCCAGCTCGACGCGGGTGCCGTGATCCTGGTGCCAGTCCGGGAGCTCGTCGTCGCGAGCCACCACGGGGTCGTTCTTGCGCGTGTCGATCTGGATCTCGAAGAAGTGAGCCGGCTTCGCCCTGGCGGTGCGGCTCGTGACGCGGATGGGGCTGCCGGTGGTGAGCTGGCCGTACATGGCGGCGGCGCTGATGCCGATACCCTGCTGGCCGCGCGACTGCTTCAGGCGGTGGAACTTGGAGCCGTAGAGGAGCTTGCCGAAGATCTTCGGGGCCTGCGCCTTCACGATGCCGGGGCCGTTGTCCTCCACCACCACCACGAAGCGGCCTTCTCCCTTGGTGAGCTCGCCCCCCTGCGCCTCGAAGGCGACGTCGCGCACCTCGATGGTGATCTCGGGCAGGATGCCCGCCTCCTCGCAGGCGTCGAGGGAGTTGTCGACCGCTTCCTTGATGGTGGTGAGGAGCGCCTTGGACGGATTGTCGAAGCCGAGCAGATGCCGGTTCTTGGTGAAGAACTCCGAGATGGAGATCTCGCGCTGCTTGCCCGCCATCTGCTCGGCGGTGGCGCGCCGCCGGGGCACGCGTTCTGGCGGCTGCTCCTCGGACCGCGGCGCCACCGGCACCTCGGCGGCCAGTTCCGATGGGTCCGTCTCCGATGCGGGCGAGCGCCCGGTCGTTTCGCGAGCCTTTCGCCCCTCCCTGACCTGCGGCAGCGCGACCAGCTCGAGCTGCCCCACCGGCGCGGCTTCCGACCCCGCCGCCCGCGCCCCGCCCCGCCTCGCCTTCCCCACCTTCGCCGCCATCGCGGTGCTCCCCGAGCGATATCGCCGGTTTGGCTCTAGCACGCGGGAGGGGCCGAGGCGAGAAAGGCAGCCTGTGCCGCGGCAGCGAGGTGGGGCCCCCGCCAGCTTCGTTCGACGGGGCGGGCAGCATGTCCCGCTGATTTGACGGGCGCTTTGCGGTGCCTATGTTCTCGCGCATGGCCTGGTCCGAACCGAACGCGGAACGCCGCACCCACTTCGTCTCCTCGGGTGTAGGTCGCAACTACGCGAAGACCGCGATGCTGATGGCGTTCCTCATCGCCGTGCTGGCCATGGGCGGCGGAGCGCTGGGCGGGTACCCCGGCATGCTGCTGTTCGGCGTGATCGGCCTCGTCTTCAACTTCTTCTCGTACTGGTTCTCGGACCGGATCGCGCTCGCCATGCACCGCGCCCAGGAGGTCTCGCGCGAGCAGCTTCCCCAGGTCTACGACATCGTGGAGCGGCTGACGCAGCGGGCGGGCATGCCCATGCCGAAGGTGTACGTCATCCCGTCCGACACGCCCAATGCGTTCGCCACTGGGCGGAGCCCGTCGCACGCGGCGGTGGCCGTGACGCAGGGGATCCTGCGGCTCATCGACGCCCGCCAGCTCGAGGGCGTGCTGGCGCACGAGCTCACCCACGTCCGCAACCGGGACGTGCTCATCTCCACCATCGCCGCGGCGGTGGCGGGTCTCATCAGCACGCTCGGCCACGCCGTGCAGTGGGGCGCCATGCTGGGCGGCTTCTCGCGGCGTGACGGCGAGGATCGCGGCGGCGGGCTCATCGAGATGCTGGCCTGGGCCATCGTCGCACCGCTCATCGCGCTGGTGGTGCAGCTCGCGGTGTCCCGCTCGCGCGAGTTCGCGGCGGACGCCGGAGGCGCCGAACTGATGGGCGATCCGGAGCCCCTGGCGCAGGCGCTCCTCGCGCTGGAGCGCGGGAACGTGGCGCTTCCCTACCAGTACGGCGGGCCCGCCACCTCGCACCTCTTCATCGTCCATCCCTTCAGCGGGATGGGAGGCAAGATGGCGAGCCTCTTCTCGACGCACCCGCCGGTCGAGGAGCGCGTCCGGCGCCTCCGCGAGATGCGGGGCGTGCGGTAGGGCAGGCCCGGGCATCCGTTCACGCGTGGCATCGCGCATCACCCGCGCGACTCCCGCTTCCGGTCACTCCGACGTGATCCAAAGAGGAACGGCTTCGCCACGCCCGCGCCGGTCCGGGGTCACCGTCGCCGCTGCGCTCCGCCGCGACCACGGCACGCATGGCGTCGGAGCGCTCCCAAGTGACGCGCACGCTGCGCTGCCGTAACTCGCTCGCTTGCGGTTCCCAAGACGCGGCGGCGCTGGTCAGGGCGCTCGCTCAGACAGACGGCAGCGCGACACAGGGGCACGCATGGCGCTCCGCCGCTGTCGGGGTACGCTCGTGCGCGGCTCCGCAAGGCGGCTCGGGCGACCTCCGGCCCGGCGCTCGATTCCAGAGCTTCCCGCCACGCGGTGCTGCCGCGGGAGGGTTCCCAGCGAAGCTGGGGAGGGCGGAGCCCTCCAGGCAGGGACAGCGAGCGAAGCGAGCGTGGGCCCCTGCGAGCGGAGGGTGGGGCCCCGACGGCTCCGCCGGCGGGGCGGGGCAGCATGCCCCGTTACAAGGTACAGCTCGCCGGCCCGCCTGCCTGGGCGGTGACGCTGGTCTGTCCGGCGCCCGAGGCCGTCGTGTAGAGCACGTTGTAGGTCACACCGGCGGTGAGCGGCTGGTCGAGCGTGCAGGTCACCGGCGAGATGCTGCAGGCGGTGGCGCAGCCGGTGTTGTTCTGGCACTGCTGCACCACCGAGTCGAGGTGGATCTCGTTGTTGGGCCGCACCTCGCCGGTGCAGGTCGGGGCGGTGTCCGCGCAGGCCGGGCAGAGGCGGAGGCTGATGGTGGCGGCCTGGCTCGCCGCGATGATGCTGCAGCCGTTGGTGACGTCATTCACCGGGGTGGCGGCGGTGGAACAGGTCTCGCCGCAGCCGGCGATCGCGATGAGGGCGGCGGGTACGAGAGCGAACAGTCGCTTCATGATGTCCTCCAAGGGTGGTCTGGAGCGGGACGGATGAGCGCCGCCCGCCATTCAAGCGGTCAGGGGTTGAGGACGACCTTACCGAACTGGGCGCGGTCTTCCAGGAGCTTCTGGGCTGCCGCCGCCTCGGCGAGCGGCATGATACGGTCCAGCACCGGGCGCAGCTTTCCGGCCTCGACCAGCGCCAGCACCTGGAAGAGCTCGCCCTTCGATCCCATGGTGGAGCCCAGGATGGAGAGGCTCCGGTAGAAGACGTGCCGGAGGTCGGTGGGCGGGTCGTACCCCGTGGTCGCCCCCACCGTCACCACCCGTCCGCCGCGCGCGAGCGACAGCAGTGACTTCTCCCAGGTGGCCTTCCCCACGTGCTCGAACACCACGTCGACTCCGCGCTTGGCGGTGATGCGCCGCACCTCAGCCTGAAAGTCCTTCGAGCTGTAGTTGATGGCGTGGTCGGCGCCGAGCGCGAGCCCACGCTCGCACTTCTCGTCCGATCCGGCGGTTGTGATGACCGTGGCGCCGAGCAGCTTCGCGATCTGGATCCCGGCCACGCCGACGCCGGAGCCGGCAGCGTGCACGAGCACCGTCTCTCCCGCCCGGACCTGCGCCCGGGCGACCAGCGCGTGCCAGGCGGTGAGGAAGGTGAGCGGGACGCAGGCCGCCTCGTCGAAGGAGAGGTTCTTCGGCTTGGGCACGACGTTCTGGGCCGGGACCGCCACGCGCTCGGCGTAGCCGCCGGAGCGGTGCTCGCCCAGGATGGAGTAGTCGCGGCACATGGTGTCGTCGCCGGAGAGGCACGCCTCGCAGCGGCCGCAGGAGAGCCCGGGGTTCACCACCACCTCGTCTCCCACGGCGACCCCGCGCACGCCCGGCCCCACCGACTCCACCACGCCGGCGACGTCCGCGCCGAACACGTGGGGGAAGGTGAGCTTGAGCCCCGCCCAGCCCTCGCGCACCCAGACGTCCAGGTGGTTCAAGGCCACCGCCTTCACCCGCACCACCACGCCGCCCGGACCCGCCTCCGGATCCGGGAGGTCCTCCAGCCGGAGGACGTCGAGCCCTCCGTGCGCCCGCATCGCGATCGCCTTCACGCCTTCACCTCCGGTTGGGGTCAGAAGAAGTAGGGCTGGCCGCCCGCGAAGCGGGTGGCGCAGACCTGCGAATCGTCCACGTAGCCGCCCGGGGGGCCGGGCGAGTAGGCCTCGCACACGTAGAGGCAGTTGCCCGCGTTGCAGAGCGCGTCGTCGTTGGCGAGCCACTGCCAGTAGCGCCGGCAGAGCTCCTGCCCGTCCTGGCCGCAGGGCGGCTTTCCGTTCACCTGGTAGCCCGTGCTGCAGCTCACGATCCCGGAGACGGAATTGGGGATGAACCCGAAGTCGTCCGAGGCCTGGCTCACCGTCTCGCGGTCTCGCGCGATGCGGTCGCAGGTGGCGTGGCGCTCGTCGTAGAGCTCGTGCTCCTTGCTCTTCCCGCAGGCCGCCAGCCCGAGGAGCGCGAAGAGCATGACCGTCCACCTGTGCCTCACCTTCCCCACTTATCGCACCTCCGCCCGCCTTGCCACGGCGCGAGCCGTCCTGCTTGGATGCTCTCCGTGGCGGAGCTCGAGCGCATCGCAGTCCTGGGAACGGGTGAGGAGGGATGCCTCCTCGCGGTGGCGGCGTCGGTCGCCGGCTGTGCGGTGCGCCTGCACGGCGATGACTCCGCCACGCTCGATCGCGCCCAGGAGACCGTTCGCCTGGCAGTGGAAGCGCAGCTGCGCTCCGGCCGCCTCGGGCCCGCCGACCGGCAGCGCGCGCTCGACGGCATTTTCACCACCACAGATCTCCTGGAGGCGGTGACGCACGCCGACCTCGTCCTCGTCGCTGGCGAAGGGCCGGGCTCCACCCACGCGCTCGTCCATCGCCTCGGCGAGAGCTGCCGGGCCTCTGCCATCGTGGCCGCGCGCGGGGGCCCTTCGGAGGAATTGGCGGCACTGCTTCCCTCCCCCGGCCGCCTCCTCGGCCTCTGCTGCCCGCGGGCGGGAGACGAGCTCATCGAGCTCTCCGCCGGGCCCGGCACGCCTGGCCACGTCCGCGAGCGAGCCGGGCGGTTCTCGGCGCGACTCGCTCGCGGGAGCGCTGCCCGGCGCTCCTGAGGGTACGAAGGCCTGCGGCGAGCGCCGCGGCCGGCTAGTTCACCTGACACAGGAGGTGGACCATGCACGGACTGCTCGCGATGATCCTGGGCGCCACGCCGTTGAAGGTGGGCGACCGGGCACCGGACTTCAGCCTCACCGACACCCAGGGGAGCGAGGTGACGCTCTCCGCCACGCTCGCGAAGGGGCCGGTCATCCTCTTCTTCTTCCCCAAGGCCTTCACGGCGGGTTGAACACGCCAGACCACAGCGTACCGGGACCGGTATGCCGACGTGCAGAAGAAGGGGGCGCAGGTGATGGGCATCTCCACCGACGACCGCGACACGCTGCGGCGGTTCAAGGAGGAGACCAAGGCGCCCTTTCCGCTCCTCTCCGACCGCGATGGCTCGGTGTCGAAGAAGTTCGCGGGCCTCATGCCCATCCCTGGGGTGAACGTGGCCAAGCGGGCCAACATCGTCATCGACCGCGACGGGACGGTGAAGGAGGTCGTCACCGGTAGCGACGCGGTGGACCCGTCGTCGGCGGTCAGCGCCTGCCCGACCCACGGCGGCGGCTCGTGAGCCCGTCCGGCCTTCTCTCGCGCGCCCGGGGCATCCTCTCGCGCGCGCTGCTGGGCGTCTCGGCGGAGGAGATCCGCTACACCTTCGAGGATGTTCGCGCGGAGCTGCGGTCCACCCGGGCCGAGCTCGGATCCGAGCTGACCGCGCTCCGCCGCGCCGTGGAGCGGCTGGAGGCGGACGAACCGGTCCCGCCCCGCGTCGAGCGCCCGCGACCTCCTGCGCCCATGTGAACGGCGGCGGCGACGAGGGTCAGGCGTCGCGCTCGGTCGCAAGGACGCGCCGAACCACCGCTTCGCCGCCGTCGCCCACCCCGACGGCGAGCCGCTCGCCGGCGCTCCAGTGCGCCCGCCGAAGGTATCCGAGCCCGACCCGGCCGCCCCCGGGCACGTCGACGGCGCTCGTCACCAGGCCCACCTCCCGCTCCCCCGCGAAGAGGCGCGCCCCTGGCGCGGCGCCCGCTGGCAGGTCGAGCTGCACCAAGCCCTTCTGGATCTGTCCCCGGAATGTGCCGCGCAGGACGACCTCCTGCCCGAGGTAGCAGCCCTTGTCGAAGCTCACGGCAGAGGCCACCAGCCCCGCCTCCATGGGCAACCGGGCGGCGTCCACGTCCACGCCGTAGCGCGGGATCCCGCCCAGCACGCGCAGCACCTCCAGATCCCCCTCCTCCAGCGCCGCTGCACCAGCCGTCACCAGCGCCCTCCGGGTCCCCTCGGCGTCGGCCGCAGGGAGGAGGAGGCTCCAGCAGGGTGCGCCGCGGCGGGCGTCGGGCCAATGCACGCCCTCTCCTGTTGGCGGAAGGGGCGCACCGGCCTGCCCGAACGCCAGCAAGAGGCGCCAGGCCACGGACTGGTCCTCCACCGCCACGCTGTCCATCACCACGAAGCGGTCGAGGTGCTCGCCCAGCGCAGCGGCGCGGCCTGGCCCGACCACCGCGAGGACGTCCTCCGTCCGGACCAGCAGCGCCGCGTCGAAGAGGACGTGCCCCTTGGCGTCGAGGAAGACGGCGTGCTGGGCCGCTCCAGGGAGCGCCTTGCTCACGGCCTGGGTGCACATGCGATGCAGGAAATCGAGCCGGTCTCCGCCCGTCACCTGGAGGACGCCCACCGCGAGCACGGGGCTCACCGCTGCCCCGCCTCGAGCCGCGCCCAGCCGCTCTGCCTGCGTCATGGACCGGGAGTAATGCCGCTCGCCCTCGCGCGCCCCCGCGTCAGCCGCGCTCGGTGAGCACGACCCCGGCCAGCACCATCGCGCCTCCCGCGAGGAAGGAGCCGGTGAGCTGCTCCCCGTACAGGGCCCAGGCGAGCAGCGCCGTCAGCACCGGTTGAAGGTTCGACCAGATGGCCACCCGGCTCGCCTCGGTCCGCTCGAGTGCCCAGAAGTAGATGAGATAGGAGGCGACGCTGGTCGCGAGGACGAGGTAGGCGACCGCGAGCCAGCCCGTGCGCGAGAGCGCCTGGAAGTGCTCGGCGCGGGAGAGGACGAGGCCGATGGGAAGGTACTCCAGGGTTCCCAGGCCGAGCGTGATCCCGGTGGCCGCGAGGCCGCCGTAGCGCTGCGCGTACACCTTGCCGCCCACGGCGTACACCGCCCAGGCGACCACCGCCGCCAGGATGAGGAGGTCTCCGCGGAGGATTGCTTGTCGCTCCCCGGCGGGGAGCGCGATGGCCCCGCGCCCGAGGAGCACCACCAGCACCCCCGCGAATGCGAGCGCGATGCCGGCGAGCTTGAGCGCGGTGGCGCGCTCGCCGAGTCGCAGCCGGGCCAGCAGGAACACGAAGATAGGTGTGAGGGCGTACAGGAGCGCGGCGTGGCCAGCCGTCGAGCTGGCCAGGCCGGCCAGGAAGAGCCCCTGGTTGAGGGGCAGCGCCACGAACCCCAGCGCGGCCATGGCCCACAGGTCGCCCCGCGTCACGCGCGGGCGTTCGCGCAGGAGGAGCACCGCGTAGATCGCGCTCGACAGGACGAAGCGCACCAGCGCCAGCTCGAAGGCGGAGAGCTCGCCCAGCGCCCTCTTCGCCGCGACGTAGGTGCCGGCGGAGAGGACGGAGTGGACGAACATGGCGAACGCCACCGCGGCGCCGGGGGATCGCTCCTTCATCCGCGCCCGTGCTCCAGCCGGTCCACCGCCCAGCGCACCGCCTCGCGAACGCCAGGGTGCTCGCTCGCGGCGAGCGCGCGGAGGGCGGGCAGGCGGCGCCGGTCACCCGCCTGGCCGGCCGCCATCGCCGCGTTCCTGAGCAGGCCGTCGTGCCGGGCACGCGCGAGGGAGGTGCCCCAGAATCGCCGCTGATACTCGGGGAGCGTGAGCGCGAGCGCGGCGTCGAGATCGAGAGCGCGCTGATCGCTGCGCGGGCGCAGCTCCGGGTCGCAGCGCGCCTCGGCCCCCGCATTCCATGGGCAGCAGGTCTGGCAATCGTCGCAGCCGAAGGCCCAGGGCCCGAGCCGCTCGGCGATGGCGTCCGGCACCGCCCCGCGCCGCTCGACCGTCTGGAAGGAGATGCAGCGGCGCGCATCGACGAAGCCGGGCGAAGGGATGGCGCCGGTGGGGCAGGCGGGAATGCACGCCGAGCAGGACCCGCAGCGGTCCGGGTGGGGAGCGTCCGGCTCGAGCTCGCGATCGACGAGGACGGTGGCGAGCAGCACCCAGCTGCCCAGGCTGGTGGTGACGAGGCACCCGTTCTTGCCCACCCAGCCGATCCCCGCGAGCTGGGCCCAGGCCTTCTCCATCACTGGAGCCACGTCACAGCTCGCGAAGGTCCGCACCTCGGGGTCGCGCGCGCGAAGCCGCTCCACGAGGTCCCGCAGCTTTCGCTTGAGGACGGCGTGGTAGTCGCGTCCCCGCGCGTAGCGGGCGATGCGGCCGGCGCCGGGCTCGGGCAGGTCCGCGGAGGACAGGTCGAGGTAGGACACCGCCAGCGCCACCACGCTCCGGGCGGCGGGCAGGAGCCGCCTGGGGTCGAGCCGCTCCGCGCGCTGGGTGCCGAGCCAGACCATGTCCGCCTCGGCCCCCGCGGCGAGGACGCGGTCGAGCGGCCCGGGATCGAGCGGCCCCGCGCAGGCGATGCCCACCCGGTGAAACCCGGCCTCGCGGGCCGCCTCCTTCACCGAGGCGCTGTCGAGGGCAGGCGCCACGGCTCAGCGGCTGGGCGCCGGGCGCGGGGCGGGAGGGACCACCCGCCGCACCAGTGCTCCGGCCATCCATCCGGCGAGCGCGCCCGAGATGGCGCCCAGCACGACGCCGCCCACCGCAGGCCCGACCGCCGAGGCGGGCGTGGCGTTGAAGGCCACGAGGAGCCCGAACGCGAGCGCCATGCCCGCCGGAACCGCGAGGTCGTTCCGGAGCCCGAGCCTGGCCTCGGCGACGCAGGCGAGGAAGAGCGCGATCCCCGCGGCGAGCCAGGGGCCCCACGGGAAGGGCAGCGGATCGCGATAGGCCGCGACGTGGAGCGGGCTCGCGAGCTGTCCGCCCACCCGCTCGAGCCGCAGCGCACGCGCGCCGTCGTCCAGTGTCACCGGGTAGAAGTCGGCGGTGTGGTCGTGCGCGACGCGCACGCGGGTGCCCCGCCCCACCCGCGCCGAGCCGTAGGTGCGCTCGAGCTTCCCCTCCACCGGGGCGCGCCCGCCACCCAGCGTGAAGCCCACCGTGGGCTCGCCGCGCTCCGGCAGCTTGCCCGAGACGAGGAGCCGCAGCCGGCCCGACGCGCCGCCGGGCACGGGCACCTCCTCGCCCACCGCCGCGACGTCGCCGGCGAAGAGCGGCTCGCCGGGCCGCACCGAGCGCAGCGCCGGGAGCAGGACCGCGAGGAGCGTGGCCGCAGCGGCCGCGGCGGCGAGCGCCCGCGAGCCGCCGTCGCGCCGCGCATCGACCGCCGTCCGAAGGATGAAGAGCGCTGCACCCAGCCCCACCGCGAGCACGAGGAGGCTGGCGGTGGTCACCTCGCTCGCGAGTCCCGCCAGATAGGCGATCGCCACCGCGACCAGCAGGGCGAGCGCCGCGACCGGGAGGGTCCAGCCGGAGAGAGCCTCCTCGAGCCACGCCGCGCGGGCGTGAGCGGACGTGGAGGGGAGGCTGTCAGCCATGCGAACGGACCTCGGGCAGAGTGGAGCGGCGCGGCAGCATAACCGCACGCCAGGGCCCTTTCTACTCGTGATCAGGATGATTTTTTGACGCCGATCCCGTCTCGGCCCATACCAGACGGCATGGCTCGACGTCTCGACCTCCGCGCCTGGAACGACCTCCCGGGAACCTCCGCGCGCGGCGCGAGCTGGGCCATGGTCGAGGGCGACTGCCTGGAGGCCCTGGAGTCGCTCCCGCCGCAGTCCGTGGACCTCGTCTTCGCGGACCCGCCGTATCACCTGTCCAATGGCGGCACCACCTGCCGCGGCGGACGGCGGGCCAGCGTCGACAAGGGCGCCTGGGATCGCTCCTCGGGCATCGCGGAGGACCACGCCTTCCAGGCCCGCTGGCTGACCGCCTGCCGGCGCGTGCTGAAGCCGTCCGGAACGATCTGGGTCTCGGGCACGCAACACGTCATCTTCTCGGTCGGCTACGCCATGCAGGAGCTCGGGTTCCACCTCCTCAACACGGTGACCTGGTACAAGCCGAACGCCGCGCCCAACCTCGCCTGCCGCTTCTTCACCCATTCCACCGAGATCCTGGTCTGGGCGAGCCCGTCCCGCGGGAAGCCGCTGCCGCACCGCTTCAATTACAAGGCGATGAAGGCCGTGAACGGCGGGAAGCAGATGCGCGACCTGTGGCAGATCGTCGACCGGCCCGAGCCCTTCGGCGAACAGGTGGTGTGGTCGCTCCCCACCCCCCCAGTGCGGGAGAAGGCGCACGGGCGCCACCCCACCCAGAAACCCCTGGCGCTCCTCGACCGCGTGCTCGCCGCGAGCGCTGGGCCCGGCGACCTGGTGCTCGATCCGTTCTGCGGCTCGGGCACCACCGGCCTCGCCGCCCTGCGCGCGGGCTGCCGCTTCCTGGGCATCGAGCGGGAGGCCTCCTACGCGTTGCTGTCGGCGCGCCGGCTGGCCGCGCTGGAGGCGCTGACCTCCGAGCTGCCGACGTCCGCCGCGTGAGGCCATCGTCCCGAGCCGTGGCGCGGTCCGGCCGCGGGGGATAACTCTCCGGCGCGTGCCCGCGCACCACCCCCTCTCCGCCCACCCCGCGCGCGCCTCGGAGATCGAATGAGCGCGCTCCTCGTTTCGCTCGCGCTCGGCGCGGCGCTCTCCGCGGGCGACCTCGCCCCGGCCGCCAACGCCTTCGCGGTCGCGCATCCGCAGGCGCGGCTGGTGCGGGCTCCGGGCGGCGGCCTGGAGCACGCCTCCGGGCTCGCGGTGGCGCGTGCCGCGCCGGACGACGAGGA
>JBBQEB010000006.1:0-53643 GCA_038320275.1 Myxococcales bacterium
GCCTACGCCGAGAAGCGCGGGCTGCGGCCGCTGGCGAGGCTCGTGAACTGGGGGTTCGCCGGCGTCGACCCCACCATCATGGGCATCGGGCCGGTGCTCGCCATCCAGAACATGCTCGCGCGCGCGGAGGCGAAGCTCTCCGCGTTCGATCTCATCGAGGTGAACGAGGCCTTCGCGCCGCAGTACCTCGCGGTGGAGCGGGAGCTGGGGCTGCCTCGCGATCGGAGCAATGTCGACGGAGGTGCCATCGCCGTCGGCCACCCGCTGGCGGCGAGCGGCGCGCGCATCACCGCCCACCTCATCTACGAGCTTCGCCGGCGCGGGGGGAGGTACGCGCTGGGCGGCGCCTGCATCGGCGGTGGGCAGGGCATCGCGGTCGCTCTGGAGGCCATGTAGGGACGCGCGGAGCGTGTGTGCCGGCCGCGGCGACGTGTCCAGGGCAAGGACGGGACGGTTCCTTGCAGCCGCCCGCACTCCCCGGTAGGGTTCGCCGCGTGGAACAACCCATTGCGCGCTTCGAGGGCCTGAAGGTCTTTTCGACCACGCTCGCCCGCGACAGGGACGCGCTCTCCGACCGCATCACCACGTGGATGCGGGAGCATCCACAGCTCGAGGTGGTGGATACGGTCGTTCGGCAGAGCTCCGACAAGGAGTTCCACTGCCTCTCGATCCTGCTCTTCTATCGCGAGCGCGGGTAGCAGCCGCTCGACGCAGGCGGTCCGGGAGGGCTGATCCGCGCTCCCAGCCCAAGCTCCGGCTGCCGATTCAGACACCTCGGGGGCGGGTCGGCGGCAGGCCTCGGCGGGCCGCATTGGCGGTATCGCCCCGCTCTCCTTATGTTCGATTTTCAATGCGTCGCCCCAGCCGATCGTTCAGCGAGCTCATGACCTTCGGGGGGCGCGTACCCCCCACGGTTGGTTCCCTCATCAGCGCCATCGTGGCGGCAAGCCTGGTGGGCGCGCTGGGCAGGGGGCTGGGACTCGTCCAGCTCGCCGCGCTCGTGCCGGGCCTGGTGTGGCGCGGGCAGCTGTGGCGCCTCGTCACCTGGGTCTTCTTCGAGACGGACCCCTTGTCGCTCCTCTTCGGAGGGCTGACGCTCTACTGGTTCGGGCGCGACCTCTGCTTCGCGTGGGGGCCTCGCCGGTTCCTCCTCACCTTCTTCGGCATCGCGGTGGGCGCGGCCCTCGCCACCTCGCTCGTCGCGCGGCTGTCGCCCGACATGATGGGCGCCCAGTGGACCGGCTCCTGGGCCGTCATCACCGCCCTCATCGTGGCGTGGTCCATCATCTTCCCGGACCGCCAGATCCTCTTCATGATGGCCCTCCCCATGTCGGGCCGGGCGCTCATGTTCGTGACGCTGGGCGGCACGCTGCTCTACGCCATCTTCGGCGGCTTCCGCGCCTACGTGCCCCACCTGGCGGCGCAGCTCCTCATGGTGGCGTACGCCAACGGCTGGTCGCTGCGAGGGCTCTGGCAGCAGTTCCGCATCAAGAACTACGAGCGCAGGGCGCGCAGGAGGGCCAGCCACCTCAAGGTGGTGAAGAAGGAAGACCCGCCGCGCTGGATGAACTGATAGCGGAGACCGCCCGTGAGCGGACCGAGCGGCGCTGGGTTCAGCCGTCCGTCCGCGTGCCCGGTGCGATCGCCCGCACCGCGGCGCGGTACACCCAGATGCGCGCGGTGCGCGTGCGCGGGTCGCTGGGCACGAGGAAGAACCCAGCGCCCGTGCCGAGGTGACCCTTGCTCGTCCCCACCACCTGGCGACCGTCGCGGAAGGTGACGCGAATGGGCTCGCCTTCGGGTTCCGGTGGCGGCGCCGAGATGGGCTGCATGAAGAAGATCGCCTTCACCCCGTCGGAGGCGATCGACTCCGGAAGCCCGCCCGCCTGAGGAAGCACGACGACGAGGCTCGCGGCCAGCTCGGCGTCCGTCATCGAGCCCCGCTTCACCTGCCCGTCGTTCGTGTGCACCACCACCCGATGCGTCCCGGCGACGAGGCTGCCGTCCGTCTCGCCGCCCGACCGGGGAGAGGCGTGCCCGGGCGCAGCTCCTGGGAGCTCGCCGGCGAGCTCCACCTCGATCACGTCCTCGCCCACCTCCAGGATCTCCGGCTCGGCGAAGCCGCCCTCCGCCACGGTCCCCGCTTCCGTCGCGCCCCGCTCCGGTCGTGGGCTCGCGGAAGAGGACCCGCCGAGCGGCGCGCCGAGGGACGTCGCCCAATCGTCCTGGCCCGGGAGCAGCTCCTCCAGCGGCACCATCGGCGGCGAGCCCACCTCTTCCGAGGCCTCGCCGAGCGTCAGCGGGAGGGCATGGGCCGCAAGGTCGGAAGAATCGCCGCCGTCCGGCTCCTCCTCCAGCTCGCCTCCCTCGGGGGCGGGCGCGGCCGGGGCGGCACGGTCGCCCCGGATGCGGAAGACCGGAACCGCGTTCCACCCCGTGTCGAAAGGCTCCTCCCGGCGCTGCACGGTCGAGTCGGCTGGAGCGAACGATCCGCCGCCCGCTGCCCGGAACTCCTGCAGGTCGAGAGTCTCGTCCGCCGCGCTCGACCCATCGGCCGGCAGCGTTCCCGCGGTGCCCGCCTGCGCGGAAGGAGGCCGGCTCGATTGCGCCGGAGCCGGGTTGGCGACGTTTTCCCCGCTGGCGAATCCCCCCCGGGCGCCAGACCCGGCGCCCGACCTCCCCGCTGCGGCGAGGGCCTGGACGAGCGAGGACCGGCGCACCTCCTCGGCGGGCGTGAGGCCGGTGGCGCGGCGCTTCTCCTCGAGGAGACGAAGCTCGTGCGCGTGGTGGGGGTCGGGCATGGCGAGGTTCCTGGAGGCGGCACGAAGTCGTAGGGCCGTCCGGTGGAGTCTACCGCGCGCAGCCTGCCCCGGCGAAGGCACGAAGGGCGCATGCGTTGACCTGTCCCCAGGGTTCCGTCATGGATCAGCCGTGCCGCGTCCCCAGCTCCCACCCCTCTCCGTTCGCCCGCGCTTCCTGCCCACCACGCGCGAGGAGCTGCGCACGCGCGGGTGGGACGCGCTCGACGTGCTGCTCGTCTCGGGCGACGCCTACGTCGATCACCCGAGCTTCGGGGTGTCGGTGATCGGGCGCGTGCTGGAGGCGCAGGGCCTCCGCGTCGGCATCGTGGCGCAGCCGGACTGGCGCTCGCCCGCCGACGTGACCCGGCTCGGCCGACCGCGGCTCTTCGTGGGGATCGCCTCGGGCGCGATGGACTCGATGGTGAACCACTACACCGCGCACAAGCGCCGGCGGTCCGACGATGCGTACACGCCGGACGGGGCTGCGGGAAAGCGGCCGGACCGGGCGGCGACGGTGTACGCGCGCCTGGTCCGGGAGGCGTTCGGCCCGGCCATGCCCATCGTGCTCGGCGGCGTCGAGGCGTCCTTGCGCCGCATCGCGCACTACGACTACTGGGATGACCGGGTGCTCCCGTCGCTGGCGGCCTCCAGCGGCGCCGACCTCCTGGTGTACGGGCAGGGCGAGCGGCCCATCCTCGAGATCGCGCGCCGGCTGGCCTCGGGCGAGGACGCCTGCGGCCTCACCGACATTCCGGGGACCGCCCTCGTTCCGGCCGACCTCGCCCTGGCGCGCCTCGCGGAGCGGGAGCGCGCCGTCCTCGAGCTGCCGCCGTTCGAGGAGGTGGCCTCGGACAAGCTCGCCTTCGCGCGCTTCTCGCGCCTCTACCACCTGGAGCACAATCACGCCAACGCGCGGGTGATGACCCAGCGCCACGGGACGGGCGCGGCGGCACGCACGGTGGTGGTGAACGAGCCGGCAGCGCCGCTCACCACCGAGGAGCTCGACCGCATCTGCGAGCTGCCCTTCGCGCGCGCGGCGCACCCCTCGTACGGCGGCGCGCACATCCCCGCGCTGGAGCAGATCCGCTGGTCGATCCAGATCCTGCGGGGTTGCAGCGCGGGCTGCTCCTTCTGCTGCATCACCGAGCACCAGGGCCGCGAGGTGACGAGCCGCTCGGAGGCGAGCGTGCTGCGCGAGCTGCGCCAGCTCGCGTCCCTGGAGGAGTTCCGCGGGACTGTGACCGACCTCGGCGGAGCCACCGCCAACATGTGGGGAATGGGCTGCACCAGCGAGGAGGCGCACGCAAAGTGCCGGCGGCTCTCCTGCGTCTACCCGAGCGTCTGCCAGTTCTGGAAGGCCGACCACGGACCGTTGGTTCAGCTCTACCAGAAGGCGCGCCAGGTGCCCGGAGTGAAGCACGTCTTCGTGGGGTCCGGCGTGCGCTACGACCTCGCCCACCACGACGAGGTGAACGGGCAGGCCTACCTGAAGGAGCTCGTGAGCCACCACGTGTCGGGTCAGCTCAAGGTCGCGCCGGAGCACGCTGCGCCCGAGGTGCTGAAGACCATGAAGAAGCCCGGCATCGGCGAGTTCGAGCGCTTCCGGGAGGAGTTCGCGCGCTACAGCAAGGAGGCCGGCAAGGAGCAGTACCTCGTGCCGTACTTCGTCTCCTCGCACCCCGGGTGTAGCCTGGAGGACGCGGTCCAGCTCTACGAATATCTGGAGTCGAACGGCTGGCGGCCGCAGCAGGTGCAGGACTTCACCCCCACGCCCATGACGCTCGCCTCCGACATGCACTGGTCGGGCTATCACCCGCTCACGCTGAAGCCGGTGCACGTGGTGCGCGACCCGCGCGAGAAGCGGATGCAGAAGGCGCTCCTGCGCTGGGCCGACCCCGAAGGCCGCCCGCTGGTGGAGGAGGCGCTGCGGCGCACTGGCCGGCTCAGGCCCGGCGAGCGCCTTCACACGCGCGGCGTTCCCTGGAAGCGAAACGCGGGAAGGAGGCCGGTGCCCGGTGCTACGGGCGGAGCAAGAGGAGCTCGAGGTGTCTCGGCGACGGGCGCTGACCTGCCCGGCAGGCGCGGGCGAGGCGGCGAAGGGTGAGAGCTACCTCATGCCGCATTCCGATGATGCCACTCCACGGGGCAGGCGTCATCCCGCTGCATACTGGAGCTCGGCGGAAGCGAGCACGCGGTCTCGTCTGCGGTGGTTGAGAGCGCCCTCGGTCACGACATCGACCTTGCGACCACGACAGCAGGGCACCGCTCCGGGCTGGCCCTGGCGCTGCCATTCCGGCGCGTTAGAATGAGCCATATGTCTCGCCTCCAGTCTCCGCACGACCGCATCCTGCGTTTCCTCGGCGCCGGCATCCGCTCCTCGGCAGCGGGCGAGCTCGACCTGGTCGAGGAGCTCCGGCGCGGCCTGCCCGCCGGCGCCTTCAAGCATGCCGCCGCGCAGCTCGCCGTGCCCGCGAGCGATCTGTCACGCTGGCTCGGGCTCAACCGCCGGACGCTGGCTCGGCGCACCCGCCGGCTCTCGGCCACCGAGTCCTCTCGCCTCTTCCGGCTGGCTCGGATTCACTCGCGCGCAGCGGAGGTGCTCGAGGGTCCACAGGCCGCGACGCACTGGCTCCTCCGCCCTCAGCGCGCCCTCGGCGGGCACGCTCCGGTGTCGCTTCTCGACACCGACGCCGGAGCGCTCGCCGTCGAGCGGTTGCTCGGGCGCATCGAGGACGCCGTGGTCACGTGATTGCCTGGCGCCTCGCACCGACGCGGCGCCGATCCGTCGCCTTCTCCGGCGAGGGCGCTCGCCGCTACGGCGGGAGATGGAACCCGGTGGGCACCCCCGTGGTTTACGCCGCGACGACGCTCTCCCTCGCCGCGCTCGAGATCCTCGGCCACGTGGACCCCGCCGAGGCGCGCCCTTCCTGGAGCTATCGCCTCGAGCTACCGGACGATGCCGTGGAGCGGCTCTCCCCCGAGCGCCTTCCGCGCGGCTGGAACGCCGCCCGCCCCCGCGCGGCAACTGCTCGGATGGGAGGAGCTTGGGCCGAAGGCGGCCGGAGCCTGGCGCTCCTGGTGCCGTCCGTTCATCTACCGGGCGCCGAGGAGCTGATCATTCTCCTGAACCCACGTCACGCCGCCTGGGCGGACGTGAAGATCAGCGCACCCAGGCTTTACCGCTTCGACGCCCGGCTGCTGCCGAGGTGAATGGAGCTCGGCCTGCATGATGTCGTGCGAGTCCCAACGCACAGGTGGTGACTCCAGCAGTGCCCTACCCCACCGCTGCCCGGATGGCGTCGATAGTCACCCGCGTCAGCTCCTCCACCACGCCCTCGTCCGCGTTGAGCGGCGGCAGCCAGTAGAGCGCGTCGCCGATGGGCCGGACCAGGGCGCCGCGACGGGCGGCCTCCTGGTAGACGCGGAAGCCGAGGCGCCCGGTGGTGGCCTTGCCGCTCGGCGCGCGGAGGTCGGCCGCCACCACGGCCCCGATCCCTCGCACTGGCCCCAGCGCCCCGGTGGCGCGGGAGACCTCCTCCAGGCCGGCGCGCAGCTCGCCCGCGAGCTCCGCCACGCGCGTCAGGAACGACGGCTCCTGGTAGGCCCGCAGCGCGGCCACGGCCACCGCCGCTCCGAGCGGATTGCCGGCGAAGGTGTTGGAGTGGTTGAAGGCGCGGTCCTCCTCGAAGGCACCGTAGAACGTCGCGTAGATCTGCTCTCCGGTGACCACCGCCGACATGGGCAGCGTGCCGCCCGTGAGCCCCTTCGACAGGCAGACCAGGTCCGGGACGATGCCGGCGTGCTCGCAGGCCATGAGCCGCCCCGTGCGCCCGAATCCGGTCATGATCTCGTCGGCGACGAGGTGCACCCCCTGCTCCCGCGTCCACCCGCGCAGGCGCCGGAGCAGATCCGCCGCGTACACGCGCATTCCGGAGGCGCCCTGGAGCACGGGCTCGAGAATCACCGCGCACAGCGACGGGCCCGCCTCCTCGAGCTGTCGGAGCAGCGCGGGCCAGGCCGCGGAGCAGTCTTCCCACTCGGGCTCGTGTCTCGAGCCCACGTAAGGAAGCCCCCGCAGCTTGGGGAACGCGCCCGGATCGAGCGCAGGCAGGATGCCGCGCCGGTAATCGCCCACGTCGGAGAGCGCGGCGCAGAGCTGCGTCTCGCCGTGATAGCCGTTCTCCAGCGAGAGCACCTTCGTCCGCGCTGCGTGCCCGGAGAGCCGCTGCGCCTCGTACGACATCTTCACCGCGATCTCCACCGCGGTGGAGCCGTCGCCGCCGAAGAAGACCTTGCCCAGCCCGGGGAAGATGCGCGCCAGGCGCTCGGAGAGCTCCACCGTCGCGTCGGTGGCCATGTGCGCCAGCATGACGTGCTCGACCCGCGAGGCCTGATCGCGCAGCGCCGCCGCGAGGCTCGGGTGCGCGTGGCCGAGGCTCCTGCACCACCAGCTCGAGATGCCGTCGATGAGCCGCCGGCCGTCGGCGAGCACGATGTGGCTCCCCGACGCCGACGCCACGTGCATGGGAGGAAACGTCTGGTAGTCCTTCATCTGGGCGCAGGCGTACCAGAGGTGCGCCAGCGCTCGGTCGTTCCAGCCTTCGTCGCCTGCGGAGCTCATGGCCGCCCTTGTAGGTGGGGAGAATCGCGTTAACAACCGGAGGTGCCCACCCCGAGCGCTTCCGCTGCCGTGACCTACGCCGCCCTCGGAGACTCCACCGGCGTCGGCGTCGGCGCGCGCGACGGCAAGGGCTATCCGGCCCGCCTCGTCGAGCGGCTCGCCCGCCGTGGCCATCCGCTCCGGCTCGCGAACCTGTGCGTCTCGGGCGCCAAGGTTGCGGACGTCCTCGCCGGCCAGGTGGACCGCGCGCGCGCGTCGCGTCCGGCGGTCGTCTCGCTCGGCATCGGTATCAACGACGTCACCTGGGGCACCTCGCCCGAGCTCTTCGCGCGCGACTTCGACGCGGTCTGCGCCGCGCTGGCCGCGATCGACGCGCCCGTGGTGGCGGTGAACGTGCCCGACCTCTCCCTGTCGCTTCCCGTGGACGAGCACCTGCGGTCGGTGGCGCGCGAGCGCATCGCGGCCGTGAACCGCGCCATCGCTGCCGCCGTGGCCCGGCATGGCTTCCTGCTCTCCGACCTGCACGACGCCACGGCCGCCGAGCTGGCCCGGGGCGAGGACCTCCTCTCGGGCGACCGCTTCCATCCCTCCGACCACGGTTACGAGCGCTGGGCCGACCTCATGGAGCCCGACCTGCTCCGCGCGCTGGAAGGGGCCCGGGAGGGGGCCAGATCGTGACGCGGCGGCCTCGCGTCGCCGATCCGGGCGCGTGGCTGTCGCGCCTGCGTGAGGGGCGGGCGAAGTAGGCATGCGCGGGCTCTTCGTCACCGCGACCGACACCGGAGTGGGCAAGACAGAGGTGGCCTGCGCCATCGTGCGCGGTCACCGCGCGCTCGGGCTCGACGTCGGGGTCATGAAGCCGGCCCAGTCCGGGGTCGCGCGCGGGGAGCCATCCGATGCGGCGCGTCTCGCCGAGGCCGCCGGCGGCGGCGACCCCATGGAGCTCGTCTGTCCTTACAGCTTCGAGCCGCCGCTCGCGCCAGCGGTGGCGGCGCGCCTCGCCGGGCGCCGCATCGAGGTCTCGCACCTGCTGGCCGCGGCGAGGGCGCTCGCTGCCCGCCACGCAGCGCTGGTGGTGGAGGGCGCCGGGGGTCTCCTGGCGCCGCTCACGGACGAGGTGACCTACGCAGACCTCGCGGTCGCGCTCGCCATGCCGGTGCTGGTCGTCGCGCGGGCGGGGCTCGGCACGGTCAATCACACCGCTCTCACCTGCGAAGCGCTCCGCGCGCGCGGGCTCGCCGTGGCCGGGGTGGTGCTGAATCGAGCTTCACCCACCGTGGATCCATCGGAACCGCACAACGCGGCGTCGATCGAGCGGCTCACCGGCGCGCGCGTGCTGGCGTCGCTGCCGCACGAGCGCGATATCGTCCTTCGGGCGCAGAGATTCGCGGAGGTGCTCGGGCGCGCTGTCCAGTTCTCCGACGGCGCGTAGGGAAATTGGATCGAGGTCGCGAACGATCGTACGGATGGCCGGTGCCCATCGTCGTCGACCTCGCGCTCTACGCCGCCTCCCGCAACGCCCTGCAGCGGACCCTGGCCGAGCGCGGGCTCGGCTTCTTCGTCAAGCCCTGCCGCGGGCACGCGCCCCACCTCGACGCCCGCCGCATCGCCTGGGTGGTGGAGGCGGCCCGCCGCGCGCAGCCTGCTCACCCGGCCGATCCCGACGCGCTCGGCCGCGCCCGCCGCGTGGTCCGCCGCGAGCTGGTGCGCCGCCTGGCGGCGGGGATGGTGAGCGCGGGGCTCTGACGCGCCGGCGGGATTACCCCTCCCTCCCGCTCGACTTCTGCACGTAGCGAAGCCGCAGGTCGAGCAGGAGGTGCTCCAGCAGCTTCGATTCGTCCTCGCTGAGATTGCCGCGCGTCTTCTCCTGCAGCATCCCCAGGATGTCGATCGTCTGCTGCGCCATGAGGAGGCTCGTGCGCGCGTCGCCAGCGTCCGGGTGGGGCACGTCGCCCAGGTGCACCAGCGCCGACGACCCGAGCCCCATGCAGAAGGTGTAGAAGTCCACCCGTCCGGCTTCCTTCCCGTCGCTCATCGCTCGTCCTCCCCTTCCAGTTCCCGCGCCGCGCGGTCGCCACGCGGTCGGCCCACGGCTCCGCTGTCAGTCCACGTCGAACGCGATGCGCTCCGCAGCGTAGCCGCGCTGCACGAGGAGCACGAGCTGGCCGGAGCGGCGGGCGCGCGCGGCCTGCTTGCGGAACTCCGCGACGGTGGAGACCTCGCGCGAGTTCACCTCGCGGATGACGTCGCCCGGCGCCAGGCCGACCCGCGCCGCCGGGCTCCCGCGGCGGATCGACCGCGCCACCACGAAGCGGTCGTTCCCGTCGCGCGCCTCCGCCGCCTCGATGCCCGTTCGCCGGGCCACCAGCTCCGCCGCCTTGTCCGGCCCGAGCTCCACCGCCCGCAGCGCGGCGGTGAGCCGCTCCTTTCCCCGACGGACCTCCACCCGCGCGCTTCCGCCGATGGGGAGGTCTCGCACGCGGAAGCGGTACTCCTCGGCAGAGTCCACCGGCTGTCCGTCGAGCGCCTCCAGCACGTCGCCACGCCGCAGCCCCACCGCCGCCGCCGGCGAGCCGGGCTCGACGCCCGCCACCATCACCCCGTGGGTGCCCTTCCGTCCCGCGGCGCCCTCCGTCGCGGGCACGTCCTGCACGGCGAGACCGGTATACCCCTCGCGCACCTCGCCGTGCTGGATGAGGTCCTCGGCGATGCGCTTGGCGCGGTCGATGGGGATGGCGAAGCCGATGCCGGCGTTGCGCTCGCCCAGGATGGCCGTGTTCACACCGATGAGCTGCCCCTCCATGTTGAGGAGCGGGCCGCCGGAGTTGCCGGGGTTGATCGACGCGTCGGTCTGGACGAAGTCGAAGAGCGTCCGGTCGCCCGCCTTGAAGTTGCGGTGCACGGCGGAGACGACGCCGGTGGTGACCGTGTGCGCGAGCCCGAAGGGATTGCCGATGGCGATGACCGTCTCGCCGATGAGGAGGTCGTCGGAGCGGCCGGGTGGCACGAAGGGCATGCGCTCCTTGCCGTCGATCTTGAGCACCGCCAGATCGGACGAGGGATCGGTGCCCACCGCCTTGGCCGTGAGCTCGCGGCCATCGGCGAGCCCCACCCGG
Organism: Myxococcales bacterium; assembly: GCA_038320275.1. GTDB lineage: Bacteria > Myxococcota > Myxococcia > Myxococcales > Anaeromyxobacteraceae > Anaeromyxobacter_A. The sequence goes on from JBBQEB010000006.1 coordinate 10,539, forward strand.
AAGCGGGCCCCGCGCTCCACGACGTGGTTGTTGGTGAGGACGTAGCCCTCCGGCGAGACGATCACCCCTGAGCCCAGGGACGTGGTGGCGTAGCCGCGCCGGTAGCGGGGCCGCTCGAAGAGGTCGCCGAAGAAGCCGGAGAAGGCGTCGCGGCTACCCTGGGAGGGCACGCGGATGTGCACCAGTTCTTCCGTGGAGACGTTCACCACCGCGCCGCGCACGCGCTCCACCGCTGCCACCACCGGCGTGCGGCGAGCGGCGAGGCTGGTGGGCGGCGCGGGCGGGAGCACGCCCGCCGAGAGGCGAGCGGCGGGCGCTGCGACGAGGAGGGCGACGGCGATGAAGCGGGCCGGCGCGGGCACCGGGATCACCCCTGCGACGGCGGAGGCTCACCGGTGGACGGCGAGGCCGTCTCGGCCGCAGCGGGCTCGTCCAGGCCGTCGAGATCATCCTCGTCGTCGAAGTCATCCCCGTCGATGTCCGACTCGACCGGCATGGCCTGATCCGCGAGGTCGGGCAGCGACCGGAGGTGCGCCTCGTACGCCTTCTCGTCGAGGCGCCCCTTCTGCACGTAGCGATGGGCGACGCGCTTGTCGATGAGCTTCGTTTCGAGCGTGTTGGGCATGGTCACCTGGGAACGGAACGGCGCGTCCCGGTCCGGCATGAAGGGCCGGGAAAATATGCGGCGGCTTGCCGCGCCGTCAAGCGGGCGTTAGCGGAGAGCGCGTGAGCGAGGCACCTTCCAGGAGCGAGCGCCTTCCAGGGCTCGCCGGCCTGTACGCCATCGTCGGCGACGACGACCCGGTGGCGCGGGCGGAGGCTGCGCTGGCGGGCGGTGCGCGCGTGGTACAGGTGCGGATGAAGGCTTCCGGGGCGGGCGCCATCGTCGAGGCTGCGGGCCGCATCGTCGAGCTGGCGCGCGGCCGGGCCCTCGTGCTGGTGAACGATCGTGCCGACCTCGCGCTCCTCGCCGGCGCCGACGGAGTGCACCTCGGAGAAGACGACCTCCCCGTTCCCGAGGCGCGGGCGCTCCTCGGCCCGGCGCGGCTCCTGGGCAGGACCGCCCGCACGCTCGAGGCCGCGCGCGCCGCGCTCGCCCAGGGCGCCGATCACGTCGGCTTTGGCCCCATCTTTCCCAGCGCCACGAAGCCGCTCGACGTCGCACCGCGCGGGCTCGCGGCCCTGGCGGAGGTGTGCCGGAGCCTGCCGGCACCGGTCGTCGCGATCAGCGGTATCACGCTCGAGAACGTGGAGGCGGTGGCCCAGGTCGGCGCGTCCGCGGCGGCAGTGATCGGCGATCTGTTCAGCCACGGCGATCCCACCGAGCGCGCCCGGCTCCTCTCCGCGGCGTTCGCCCGGGGCGCGGGCCGCCGGGCAGGACACTAATGCCTCGACCCAGGCATGGCGCCTCCTGCGAGCGCCGATCCTCTCGCTGCGGCAGGCGGCCTCGTCGCTCCGCTGCTCGCCGTAGCGCTGCTACGACTCCGCTGCTCCCTCCTCGGGCGCCAGCCTCGCTTCGGTCTCGTCGCTCTCGTCACGTCACCCTGCCTGGGTCGAGGCACTAGAGCGTGAGCGAGCGCCCGTGGATCGGCGTCACGGTGGACCTCGACGACGGCGGCACCTTCGCGTCCGCGCGCGCGTACGCGGGCGCCATCCTGGATGCGGGCGGCTTCGCGGTGGCGCTGCCCTTCGACGGCCCCGGCGCGCCCGCGGAGTACCTCGCCGGCCTCGACGCGCTGGTGGTGAGTGGCGGGGCGTTCGACATCGCGCCGGAGCGCTACGGCGAGGAGCGCCGCCCCGCCTGCGGCCCGGCCGTCGAGGCGCGCACCACCTTCGAGGCGGCCGCCTGCGAGGCGGCGCTCGCGTCCGGGCTGCCGGTGCTTGGAATCTGCGGCGGCATGCAGCTCCTCGCCGTGCTGCGCGGAGGCACGCTGTACCAGGACCTCGCCGCCGACCTCGGCATCACCTCGCACCAGTGCCCGCCCCCGCGCGACGTCCCCTGCCACACAGTGGAGGTCGCGCCCGGCTCGCTGCTGGCCCGCCTCGCGGGAGGGGAGGGCGTACTCCAGGTCAACTCGTCGCATCACCAGGCGGTGCGCGAGCCCGGTCGCGGAGTGGCCGTCACCGCCCGCGCGCCGGACGGCGTGGTGGAGGCCATCGAGCTCCCGGAGCTGCCTTTCGCGCTGGGCGTGGAGTGGCACCCGGAGCGGCTCGCGCGGAGGGACCCACGCCAGCTCGCCATCTTCCGCGGGCTCGTGGCGGCGGCGAGCCGGTCGAGCTGATGGTGCGGCGCCGCGACGCGAGCCCTTCGGTGCTGGTCGCGGCGGGGCTCGATCCGTCCGGAGGCGCTGGCCTCGCCGCCGACGTCGAGGCGCTGCTCGCGGTGGGCGCGCGGGCCCTTCCCGTCGCGACGGCGCTCACGGTGCAGGGGCCACGCGGCGCGCTCGGCTTCGAGCCGGTGGCGGCGCGGAGGGTGGCGGCCCAGGTGGACGGGCTGCGCGGCGCGCCGGTGGGCGCGGTGAAGGTGGGCATGCTGGGATCGGCGGCGAACGCCCTCGCCCTGGCGCGGGCGATCGAGAAGGCCGGCTTCGGCGGCGCGCCGCTCGTCGTCGATCCGGTGCTCGCGAGCTCCTCCGGCCTCTCGCTCCTCCTCGATCCGCGCGGCCGCGGCCCGGCGGCGATCCTGGCACCGCTGCTCGACCGGGCGACGCTCGCCACGCCCAACCTCGCAGAGCTGGAGCTGCTCGCCGGAGCGCCGCTGCGGACGGACGATGAGCGCGTGGCCGCGGCCCGTGCGCTCGGCTGCGAGGCAGTCCTGGTGAAAGGCGGGCACCGCCGCGGCCCGCCCACGGACCTCCTCGTCACCCGGGCCGGCGTGGTCCGGGTGGAGGGGACGCGGCGGCGCGGCACGGCCCGCGGCACCGGCTGCCGTCTCGCGAGCGCGGTCGCGGGGCTCCTCGCACGCGGCGAGGGCCTGGAACGGTCGGTGCGCGAAGCGAAGCGGGTGGTGGAGGCATACCTCGATCGCTTCAACGTGTGAAACCGCCGCTCACCCTCCGGGCTGCAGCTCCGCGAAGCGCGTGTTGGCCTTGAAGAAGATCAGCTTGACGATCCCGGTGGGCCCCTGCCGCTGCTTCGCGATGTGCAGCTCGATCTCCTGCACGTCGGCGCGGGCGGACGGGGGGCCGTCGGCCTCCTTGTCGTCGCCGGGGCGGTGCAGGAACATCACCACGTCGGCGTCCTGCTCGATCGCGCCCGACTCGCGCAGGTCGGACAGCATGGGCGCGTCGCCCTTGCGCTTCTCGATGCTGCGGTTGAGCTGCGAGAGGGCCAGGATGGGCACGTCCAGCTCCTTCGCCAGGCTCTTCAGCGAGCGGCTGATGAGCGCGATCTCCTGCTCTCGCGACTGCGCGCCGGCGACGCTCATGAGCTGCAGGTAGTCGACCACCACCAGGTCGAGCCCCCCCTCGCGCTTGATCTTGCGGCACTTGGCGCGCAGCTCCACCGGAGAGAGGACGAAGTTGTCGTCGAGCCAGATGTTCGCGGAGCCGATGCGGTCGCCGTGCGCGTTGATGCGCTCCCAGTCCTGCTGCTGCAGGAGCCCCTGGGTCAGCCGCCAGAAGTCGAGCTTCGCCTCCGCCGCCAGGATGCGCATGGCGAGCTGCTCGGAGGGCATCTCGAGGGAGAAGAGGGCCACCTTCTTGTCCGCGTGCGTCGCCGCGAAGGTGGCGATGTTGAGCGCGAAGGCGGTCTTTCCCACCGACGGGCGGGCGGCCAGGATAGCGAGCGTCCCGGGCTGCAGGCCGAGCAGCTTCTGGTCGAGCCCGGTGATGCCGGTGGGCACGCCCGTGATCACGCTCTTGCCCTCGCGCACCCGGGCCTGTGTCGCCTCGATGGTCTCGATGGCGCGAATCATCGGCTCGGCGATGAGCCGCAGCGTCTCGCTCGCTCCGCCCTGCGCCGCCGCGAAGACCTCCTGCTGCGCGGCTTCGAGGTACTCCTGCACGTTGGCGCCGGCCTCGTACCCGCGCGCCACGATGGACTGAGCCTTCAGCATGAGCCGGCGGACGCGGGAGAGCTCTGCCACGATCTGCGCGTAGTGGCGCACGTTGGACGCGGTGCCGAGCCCCTTCCCGAGCGCGAACGGCAGCTCGCGCGGCACCGCCGCCCCGAGGAGCCCCTTCGCCTCCAGCCGCTGGTGGAGCAGCACCGGATCGACGGCCTGCTTCTCCTGGGCGAGGTCGGCGCAGGCCTGGAACACCAGGCGGTGCGCCGTCAGGTAGAAGTCGTCCGCCTTGAGGCGGTCGGCGACGAGGTCGAAGGCGGTCTCCTCGATGAGCAGCGCGCCCAGGACGGCCTGCTCGGCCTCCACGTTGTGAGGGAGATCGCGGGAGGTGGGGAGGTGAACCGCCGGGGCGGGCTCGCGACGATCGGGCTCGTTCATGGGGGGCGGATGGTACCAGCCAGGCCCGACGGCGACCCTGGGGAGAGGACGTGGAAAAGGTTGATTTATCGGGGGAAAGACCGGTGGATGGCGGGTGGAGGGGAGGTGGAGACGCGGTGGAGAACCGGTGCGACCCCCTGTCCCGCGGTTCCGTCGCCGTGACCGTTCTAAGATGGCGTCTCCGGAGGCCTCATGCGCACGACCTCGCGACGGCATCTCCCCCTCGTTCTCCTCGTGGCAGCGGCCTGCGGGGGCGGCTCCAGCGGCAGCGAGCGCGCTCCGGGCGACGAGAGCTTCGTCGCGCGGGCACCTCCAGGCGGGTCCGTTGCCGCCGGCTTGCCCCTTGGCGCCGGCTCCAGCGGCTCGCCCGCGACGGACGCAGCGGCGACGCGCACGGTGGAGGAGGCGGACCTGTACGCGCTCGCTGCCGACGGCACCACGCTCTTCGTCCTCAACGGTTTCCGCGGCCTCACCGCGGTGGACCTCGCCGACCTCGACCACCCCGCGCTCCTCGCACGCGTGCCGCTCACCGGCCAGCCCGTCGACCTCTACCTGCGCGGGGGCATCGCCTACGTCACCGTGCGTGACTCCGTGACCTGGGCCTGGGCGGGGGGAGAGAGCGCCGTCCGCGCGGGCGGCGGGTCCTGGCTCCTCGCCGTGGACGTCGCGGTGCCGTCGCGGCCGGTGGTGCTCTCCCGGCTCGCCCTCCAGGGCTCGGTGGAGGAGAGCCGGATCGTCGGCGACGTCCTCTACGCCGTGTCCCGCCGCTGGGGCTGGTGGGAGGCGGTGTCCGGTCCGGGGGGCGCGCCGGACGACAGCATCTATCTCGCGAGCTTCGACCTCTCCGACCCGCGCGCGCCCCGGCAGGTGGACCGGCTGGATTTCCAGGCGAGCGGGTGGTCCTCGCACGCGAACGTCACCGCGTCCACGGTCACGCTCGCGCAATCCGGGTGGGAGAGCGGCGGCGAGGTGACGCGCTTCTCCACCTTCGACATCTCCGATCCGCGCGGACACCTCGCGGCGGGAGCCACCTTCCGAGCGCCCGGGCGCGTGCTGGATCGCTGGTGCATGGACCGGGACGACGCGGCCGGCATCCTGCGCGCGGTGCTCGCCCGCGGGAGCTCGGGCGGCGCCACCGTGCGCGCCTGGTCCATGCCGGGCGCCGCCACCGCCACTCCGCTGGGCGAGGTGACGGTGGGCGCAGGGGAGGGGCTCACTGCGGCCCGCTTCGACGGCCATCGGGCCTACGTCGTCACCGCCCGTTCGTTCGACCCGCTCTTCGTGGTGGACACCTCCGACCCGGTCCATCCCTCGGTGACCGGCGCGGTGGAGATGCCCGGCCAGCTCGACTTCATCGAGCCCCGCGGCGATCGCCTGGTAGCGCTGGGCCACACCAACGAGGGCGGGCAGCGCTGGCAGCTCGCGGCGTCGCTCTTCGACGTCGCAGCCTCGCCGCCGAAGCTCCTCTCGCGCGCGCTCATCGGGAGCGGCCCGGGCTGGGTGAACGCCGGGCCGGACGACCTGCGCAAGGTCCTTCAAGTCATCGACGCGCAGGGCCTCGTGCTGGTGCCGTTCAGCGGCTGGGACGACACCACCTGGCGCTTCGCGGGAGGAGTCCAGCTCCTCGACCTGGCTGGCGACGCGCTCGTGAAGAGGGGCTTCGTGGCCCACCCGGGGGTCGTCACACGCGCCTTCCCGCTCCCCGGACGCCCGGGGCAGCTCGCCGCCTTCTCCGACCAGCGGCTGCAGGTCCTCGACGCCACCAGCCGCGACACGCCCGTGGAGCGCGGCACCGGTCTCGACCTGTCACGCTGGGTGGCGGAGCTCGCCTTCGTGAATGGCGCCGCCGCCGAGCTCACCGGGGGCTGGTTCGGTGACGACACCCAGCTCGTGATCGCCTCCTCCGGGGACCTGGACGCCCCGGTGCCGCTCGCGCGCTTCACCCTGGCGGCGCCCCACGCGCGCCTCTTCACGGTGGGCTCCACGGCCTGGCTGCTGGCGCAGGCTTGGAGCTACGGGGCGCAGCCGCTCGGCACCGCCGGTTCCGGCGCGACTTCCTGGTTGCAGGCGGTGGACCTGTCCGACGCAGCCCGCCCGCGGGCCGCAGCGCGCCTCGACCTCGAGCCACCCGCCGGAACCTCCGGGCTGGGCTGCGGGTCCGCGGAGGATGCGGTGCTGGTGGGCTCCGCGCTGGTTCTGCGCCAGGAGGCAGGCGGCAAGGGCCGCATATGCGCCGGCGTGGCCGGGGGCGCCCCCGGCTTGCTGCGGAGGGAGGCGAATCCCCCACGCAGCAGCGCGATGGACCCTTCGACCGACGAGCTCCTCGTGTACGATTTGCAGGATCCCGATGCCCCCAGGCTCGCCTCCCGCCTCACCCTCCCCGCGCCCGCGAACGGCTGGTCCTCCGGTCTCACGCTCTCCGCCGGCCAGCTCTGGCTCACCCACTTCGAGCAGCTCCCCGGAACGACCACCGGTGAAGGCCGGTACTTCCTCGACCGGATCGACGTGGGACGCCCCGAGGCGCCGCGCCTCGTCCCCAAGGTGAACGTTCCCGGCACCTTCCTCGCGGCCGAGCCCGGCGGTCGGCGCGTCTACACGCAGGAGACGCTCTGGGAGCCCAGCCCGACGGACGGCAACGGCACCGGTAAGACCACCACCTGGTTCCGGGCGCTCGACCTCACCTCGCGGGGCACGGCGCGACTTGTCGGCAGCGTCGCCGTGGATGGGTGGCTGAGCCAGGTGGTGGTGGACCAGGGCTTCGCCTACGCCGTTCGCTACGGGGCGTGGCCCTCGACGCCGAGGTCGTCGCTCGTGGCCGTCGACCTTCGGGCGCTGCGGGCGGCGACCGCGCAGGACGTCCAGGCGGGCTACGCGTGGCCGCTGGGAGTCGCGGGGGACAAGCTCTTCATCTCCTCGGGATTCCCCGAGGCGGTGCTCGTGTACGGCCTCGCCGACCGCGGGCACCCCACCTTCGAGCGCGACCTGGGCACGGGGAGCTCCACCTCCTCGGTGGTCGAGCACGACGGGGTGGCTTACCTTGCGGGAGGGCCCTACGGAGTCGCCGCCGTGCCGCTCGGCCCTTGACTTGAATCCTCCCGCGGCGCCGCCCGTCACAGAAGGCTCCATGACCCGATCCGCGCGCCCGGCTCTCCTCGCCTGTCTCTTCCTCCTGCTCCCCGGCTGCGCCTTCTTCGGGCGCCTCGCCACGGGCGCCTTCGAGCGCCCGACGCTCGCCTACGAGTCGTGGTCCACCGACGCCCTCGACCTCGACGGCATCACCATCGGCCTGCACTACCGCCTGGAGAACCCCAACGGCGTGAGCCTCGACCTGCGCCGGCTCTCCTACGCCCTGGAGGTGGAGGGCCAGCACATCGCGAGCGGCGAGCTCCCGGTGGGCGTCGAGCTCCGCGCCAATGGCGCCACGCCCCTCGCCATCCCGGTCCGCCTCCGCTGGCGCGACATCCCCGGCTTCATGCAGCTCTTCCTCGCCAAGGACCGCGTGGCGTACCGGGTCACCGGCAACGCCGGAGTGGGCTCGCCCATCGGCACCGTCGACCTGCCGTTCGACCACCGCGACGAGGTCTCGCTCCCGCGCCCGCCAGGCATCGGCATCGAGGGCATCACGGTGCGCAACGCCTCGCTCTCCGACCTCTCCATCGAGCTCAACCTGCGCATCGACAACCGGAACGCCTTTCCGCTCCCGGTGGGCGCTCTCGCCTACGGGCTTCGCCTCGGCGAGCGCGACCTGCTCTCCGGCGGCAGCCATCCGCTGGCGGCAGTCCCTGCGGGCGGGAGCGCGCGGGTCCGCGTGCCCATCCGCCTCTCCCTCTCCGGAGCGGCGAGCATCCTCGGCGAGCTCCTGCAGGGCGCGCAGCTCAGGCTTCGAGGCCTGGCCGGCTTCGGCGACCTGCAGGTCCCGGTGGACGCGGGAGCGGAGCTGAAGGACCCGCCGCCCGCGGCCACCGGTGCGCCGCCGTCACCCTTCAGGCTGGAACCGACTTCTCCCCCCGATCCCAGTGGCGGTGCTGCGCAACCGCGGCGATGAAGGCCTCGGTAAAGGGCCCGAGCTTGCCGGCCTTGCCCTGCACCACCACGCCGGCATCCGAGGACAGCTCCATGCCATCGAGCCCCTGCACCTCCGCCTTGCGGAGGTCGGAGGCGCGCAGGAGCTCCAGCCCCTCGCCGGTGGCGCCCACTGCCTTGCAGTGCCGGAACGCCTCGTTCACGAAGTGGATCGCGTCGGCGCTGCCCGACAGCTTCTCGATGCTGCCTGCGCCACCGGGGACGTAGACGGCGTCGTAGAAGACGGAAGCCCCGGTGAGGAAGGTCTTGTCCGCCTCCACCGAGCCGCCCGCGCCTGCGATCTCGCCCAGCACGGGCGCGATGACCTCGAGCCGCGCGCCGGCGCCCTGCAGCGCCGACCTGACCCGCTCCAGCTCCGCGTGCGCGTAGCCGTCGGCGACGAGCGCCGCCACCCGGCGGCCCTTCACCGTGTCCATCACCGTGTTGGCCTGGCTCAGCGCGGGCGAGGTGGTGAGCGGTGCCGGGCCGCGGCCCTTGCGCTTCGCCGGCGGTGCCGCCGGGGGCCCTCCCTCGGGCACCATCACGCCGATCCCGGACGCGATGCCCTCGGCGAGCTCGCGGTCGACCTGCGCGAAGTTCGCGATCACGCGCTCGCGCACGGCCTTCGTCTCCACCTTGCCCAGCTCGAAGCGGCCCGCCTCGATGAGGTGCAGCCGCTCGGGCACGGAGAGGCTCGCCCAGAAGAGCTTCGCCTGGCTGAAGTGGTCGGCGAAGGTCGGGCTGCGCTCGCGGGTCTTCGGGCCGCTCACCGGCTCGGGCCGCGTGACGAAGCCCCCCATCGCCTCCGGGTTCATCATGGGGCACCCGTTCGCGAGGGAGTTCGGGAAGTAGTTGACCCGCCCCTGCACGATCTTCTGCCGGGCGAAGCCGTCCTGCTGATGGTTCGCCACCGGCGCGATGGGCCTGTTGATGGGGAGCTCGGCGAAGTTCGGCCCACCGAGGCGCGTGAGCTGGGTGTCGATGTACGAGAAGAGCCGCACCTGGAGGAGCGGATCGTTCGTGAAGTCGATCCCGGGGACGATGTTGCCCAGGTGGAAGGCCACCTGCTCCGTCTCCGCGAAGAAGTTGTCCGGGTTGCGGTCGAGGGTCATCTTGCCGACCTTCCGCACAGGCACCAGCTCCTCCGGGATGATCTTGGTCGCGTCGAGGAGGTCGATGCCGAGCGACTCGGCCTCGCGCTCCTCCACGATCTGGAGGCCCAGCTCGAACTCGGGGAAGTTGCCCGAGGTGATCGCCTCCCACAGCTCGCGGCGGTGGAAGTCGGGGTCCTTGCCGGCGAGCTTCTGCGCCTCGTCCCAGACGAGCGAGTGCACGCCCAGCATCGGCTTCCAGTGGAACTTCACGAAGCGCGAGACGCCCTCCGCGTCCACCAGCTTGAAGGTGTGGACGCCGAACCCCTCCATGTGACCGAACGAGCGCGGGATGGCTCGATCGGAGAGGATCCAGAGCAGCATGTGGGTCGACTCGGGCATGAGCCCGGCGAAGTCCCAGAAGGTGTCGTGCGCGGTGGAGGCGCCCGGTATCTCGTGGTGCGGCTCGGGCTTCGCCGCGTGGACCAGGTCGGGGAACTTGATCCCGTCCTGGATGAAGAAGACGGGGATGTTGTTGCCGACGAGGTCGAAGTTGCCCTCGGTCGTGTAGAAGCGGGTGGCGAAGCCGCGCACGTCGCGGACCGTGTCGGCCGAGCCGCGCGAGCCCACCACGGTGGAGAAGCGCACGAACACCGGCGTCTTCACCTTCGGGTCCTGCAGGAAGGCGGCCCGGCACTCCGGCACCGGCTCGTAGGCCTGGAAGAAGCCGTGCGCGGCCGAGCCACGCGCGTGCACCACCCGCTCCGGGATGCGCTCGTGGTCGAAGTGGGTGATCTTCTCGCGGAGGTGGTGGTCCTCGAGGAGGATCGGCCCGCGCGCTCCGGCCTTCAGCGAGTCATCGGTGTGCGCGACCTTCAGCCCATGGTCGGTCGTCATGCTCGTCCCCTCCAGGCTGCGGCGGAAGGGCTCGAGGTCGAGGTCCTTGGAGGTAGCGCCCGCCCCGGCGCGTCGGGACGCGGCACCGGCGGCGGCCTTGGCAGCGCCGCTGACCTTGGAGGCCATGCGGCCCAGCTTCTCGGGGGTGGATTCCTTGTTCGACTTTGCCATGCGTGATGGTCCTTTTCCTGAGGGCGCGCTTTGCGCGCGCGCGGGATGAGCGGAGCTTTCGATCGGCGCAGGAGCGAGTAGCGCGGGCGCTCACCCGCGGCGCTGCCCCGTGGGGGCGCCGGTTCGCCTCAGGGTGACGGGCGAGCGATTTGGGCTCCCGCACCAGCGGAGCAGGCGCTCAGCCGCCCGGCGCGCCGGCCGAGCGGCGAACGCTCTTCCCCGCGGCCGTCAACCCGCCAGCGCCGACGCTCCACGCACCGTGTAGTACACGGCGTCCGGGTGGTGGAGGATGATGGCGGAGGTGGACTGCTCCGGCACCATCTGCTCCGCGCTGGTGAGCGAGACGCCGATGGTGTGCTCGGGATCGAGCAGCTTCCAGATCTGCCGCTGGTCCACCAGCTCCGGCCAGGCTGGATACCCCGGCGAGTACCGCTTGCCCTGCTCGGCGCCGATGCCGAGCTCCGCCTTCACCCGCCGGTGCCAGAGCTCCGCCAGCGCCTCCGCCGTCTCCACCGCCAGGCCGTGCAGGAAGAGCGCGCGGCTATAGTCGCCCTTCTCCTGCCAGGCGTCGGCGAGCCGCGTCGCCTCGTGACCCACCGTGACGACCTGGAAGGCGACCACGTCCGAGCCCGGCTCGGAGCGGAAGTAGTCGGCGAGGCAGAGGTGGCGCTCGTCGGGCTGGCGCGGGAAGCGCAGCCGCGCCAGCGGCTCCTTGCGGTGCACCGGATCGAGCACCACGAGCTCGTTCTCGTCGGCGTGGCAGGGGAAGTAGCCGTACACGACGCGCGGCACGAGCCAGCCGTGGGTGAGGATCTCGCCCTTCAGCGCCTCCAGCTTGGGGCCGAACTCCTCCCGCACCATCCGCTGGTACTCGGCCTTGTCCTTCGACCGGACGCCCCACTGCAGCTTGAACAGCTCGTTGAGATCGAGGTGCGGCCACACCTCCTGCAGCTTCACCTCGCCGGCGGGCACGATGCGCGTCCCCCAGAACGGCGGCGCGGGAGGGCGCTCCACCGGCACCACCGGGCTCCGCACCCCGGGAGCCGCCGGAGCGACCGGCGTCTCCGGCGCATCGCGCTGGGCGAGCGCCTTCGCCATGGTGGCGGCGACGAGCTTCTCCTTGCGGACGGGGTCGACCAGTTGCTCCACCACGTCGAGCCCCTCGAAGGCATCGCGCGCGTAGAAGACGCCGCCGGGGTAGGGCGAGCGGTCCTCCAGGAACAGCGTGCGGTACCCGAACTTCCGGTGGATGGCGGCGCCTCCGATGATGACCGGATAGGAGAGGCCGCGCCGGGCCAGCTCCTGCACGCAGTACGGCATCTGCTTCGAGGTGGAGACGAGCAGCGCCGAGAGGCCGATGGCGTCCGCGCCCACCTCGATGGCCTTCTCGAGGATGGTCGCCACCGGCACCTGCTTGCCGAGGTCGAACACGTCGTAGCCGTTGTTCGACAGGATCGTCTTCACCAGGTTCTTGCCGATGTCGTGCACGTCGCCGTACACGGTCGCGAGCACGATCTTACCCTTGGAGGTTCCCTCCACCCGGTCGAGGAAGCGCTCCAGGTAGCTGACCGATTTCTTCATCACCTCGGCCGACTGGAGCACGAAGGGGAGGATGAGCTCGCCCGCGCCGAAGCGGTCGCCCACGTCCTTCATGGCGGGCAGGAGCACGGTGTTCAGGACCTCCACCGGCGCGTGGCGGGTGAGCGCCTCGTCGATGAGCGCCTCCACGCCCTCCGGCCGCCGATGCAGGATCTGGAGGTGAATGCGCTCCTCGGCCGTCTTCCCGGCAAAGAGGTCGTCCACCGACTGCGCCGACGGGCTCGAGGTGCGCCCGCTGAAGTGCGCGATGAGGAGCGCCAGCGCGTCCGGGCGCCGATCGAGGACGAGGTCCTCGGCGAGCGCGCGCTCCTCCGCCGGGATCTCCTGGATTCCCCGGATGTCCTTGGGGTTCACGATGGCGAGGTCGAGCCCGGCCTGCACCGCGTGGTAGAGGAACACCGAGTTCACCACCTCGCGGGCCGCCTTGGAGAGGCCGAACGAGACGTTCGACACCCCGAGGCAGGTGAAGACGCCCGGGGTCTCGGACTTGATGCGGCGGATGCCTTCCAGCGTCTCCACCGCGCTGTGGCGGTACTCCTCCCCGCCGGTCGCGAGGGTGAACGTGAGCGGGTCGAAGACGAGGCTGTCGGGCGGCACGCCGTAGTCCCTCGCCACCGCCACCGTGCGGCGCGCGATCTCGGCCTTGCGGTCCGCTGTCTGCGCCATCCCCTTCTCGTCGATGGTCATGGCGACCACCGCCGCTCCGTAGCGCTTCACCAGGGGCAGCACCTTCTTCACCCGCTCGCCCGACTTCTCGAGGTTGACCGAGTTCACGATGCAGCGGCCCGGATGCACCCGCAGCGCGGCCTCGATCACGTCCGCCTCGGTGGAGTCGATCATGAGCGGAGCGTCGACGCCCTGGGCGAGGAGCTTCACCAGGGTGCGCATCTGCGCCGCCTCGTCCTCGCGCTCGTTGAGCGCCACGCAGACGTCGAGGACGTGCGCGCCCCCTTCCACCTGGTCGCGTGCGATGCGCAGGATGCCGGCGTAGTCGTCGGCGAGGAGGAGCTCCTTCACCTTCTTCGAACCCTGGCTGTTGACCCGCTCGCCCACCACCAGCGGCCGCGGCTGCAGGTCGAGCGGTACCGACTTCATGGCCGAGGCGAGCTCGGGCGCGGCGCGAGGCCTCGCGCGGCGCCTCGGCGGGATCGCGCGCAGCCGCTCCACCACCCGGCTCATGTGCTCGGGGGTGGTGCCGCAGCAGCCGCCCACGATGTCGACGCCCAGGTCGCGGGTGAACTCCGCCAGGGCGTCGGCGAGCGCGTCGGGGGAGAGCTTGTACACGGCCCGGCCGTTCTCGTTCTCGGGCATGCCGGCGTTGGGCAGGCAGGAGACGAAGTGGCTGCAGTGCTCGCCCAGGTAGCGGATGCTCTCCCGCATCTCCGCGGGGCCGGTGGAGCAATTGAGGCCGATGGCGTCGAGCGGGAGCCGCTCCAGCGCCGCCAGCGCCGCGCCGATCTCGGTGCCGAGCAGCATCCGGCCGCTCGCGTCGATGAGCGTGGGCTGGGCCAGGATGAAGACGTCCTTCAGCGACTCGCGCCGGTAGGCGTCCACCGCCAGCACCGCGGCCCGCAGCTCGAGGAGATCCTGCTGCGTCTCGATGATGACCGCGTCCACTCCACCGTCCACGAGACCGCGCGCCTGCTCGAAGAAGATTCGCTCCAGGGCGGCGAAGGAGATGTTGGAGAGGGTGGGGTCGGAGGCGGACGGGAGCATGCCGGTGGGCCCGATGGAGCCTGCGACGAACAGCGGCCGCCCGGGCGCCGCGTGCCGCTCCGCCGCCCGGCGCGCGAGCACCGCCGCCCGGAAGTTCACCTCGTAGGTGCGGTGGCCGAGGCCATACTCGTCGAGCTTCAGGCGCGAGGAGCCGAAGGTGTTCGTCTCCACCACGTCGCAGCCCACCGCGAAGTAGCGGCCGTGGATGGCCTCGATGAGGTCGGGGCGGGTGAGGGTGAGCAGGTCGTTCGCGCCCTCCTGTCCGCCGAACTCCGCCGCGGTGAGCGACTGCCCCTGGATCTGCGTGCCCATCGCCCCGTCGAAGACGAGGACGCGCTGCTCGACTGCTTCTCGGAAGGTCACGTTTCGGCTCTCTCCGCCGCGGGCGCGACCCCACTCGGGCAGGGCGCAGGCGACCAGGCGTGAAAAGTGCGAAATGTAGGCCGTTCACGCGGGTCTCGCAAGCGACGGGCCGCGGGCGCGACGGGCCTTGGGCTATCCTCCCGCTTCCGTGACGCCCGGCCCTTCCCGCGCCCTTCGCTCCGCCCTGGCCCTCGCCGCCGCGGTCACCGCAGCGCGTGCGCTCGCCTTCGCCGGGCTCGAGCTCTACACGGACGAGGCGTACTACTGGCTCTGGTCGCGCCGGCCGGCGGCCGGGTACTTCGACCACCCGCCGCTCGTCGCCTGGCTCATCGCCCTCTCGTCGGCGGTGATACCGGGCGAGCTGGGCGTCCGGCTGCCGTTCCTCGTCTGCGGAGGCCTCACCGTGATCTTCGCGGCGCTGCTCGCGGGGGAGCTGGCCGCCGAGGACGGGCCGGCCGCGCGGGAGCGGGCGGTCTGGCTGGGCGCCCTCCTCGCGTCGGGGGCGCCGCTCGCGAGCCTCACCGGATCGCTCGCGCTCCCCGACGCCCCGGTGGCGGCGGCCTTCACCGCTGGGCTGTGGCTCCTCGCGCGCGCGCGCGGGAACCGCTGGCTCTGGGCCGGCCTCGCGGTGGGGCTCGCGCTCCTCGCCAAGTACACGGCGGCGCTGCTCGCGCCCGCGCTCCTCGGGCTCGTGCTGTGGGACGGGTCGCTGCGGCGGGAGCTGCGCACGCCCTGGCCCTGGGCCGCAGGCGCCCTGGCGGTGCTGATCTTCCTGCCCTGCCTCCTCTGGAATGCGCGGCACGGCTGGGTGTCCATCGCCTTCCAGCTCGGCCACGGCTTCTCCAGCAACGCCTCCCTCCAGTCCTTCGCGGAGTACCTGGGAGGCCAGCTCGCCGGCGCGGGGCCGGTGCCGCTCGTCCTGGGGGTGCTGGCCCTCGCAGGAGCGCGCACGCCTGCCCTGAAGCGCGTCGCAGCGGCGGCGCTCCTCCCGCTCGCCCTGACCACCTTCTCGGCCATGCGGGGAAAGGTGGAGGCCAACTGGCCGGCCCTGGGCCACCCGGCGCTGGCGGCGGCCGCCGGCGTCGCTCTCGCAGGCGTGTCGCCCCGCCGCGCCCGGGCGCTGGCGTGGGGCTCCCTCGCGCTTGCGGCGGCGGTGATGGCCTTCTTCGCCGTCGAGCAGCGCCGGCCACGCCTCCTCGCCGGGACGGCGGCGGTGGAGCGCTTCCACGGCTGGCGCGCGCTGGCGCAGGAGGCGCGCGCCCTCGCGGCGGCGAGGTGTCCTGGGGTGGGCTGCGATCCGGAGCAGCCCGCCATCGTGCCCGCCACCTATCAGCTCGCCGGCGAGCTCGCTTACTACGGGGGCTTTCGCAGGCTGGCGCCGGCGGTGGAGCGGGTCTCGCAGCTCGACGTGTGGGGCGACGCGCCGAGGCCCGGCGAACCCTTCCTGTTCATCGGTCTGGAAGGAGTGAACGAGGAGTTCCGCAGGCGTGTGACGGCCAGCGGCGAGCGCCCCACCGTCCGGCGTCCGATCGCCTACCGGGGAGAAGTGCTGCGCGAGCTCACGCTCACGCCCTTCCTGCGGTTCGAAGGAATCCAACCCCCCGCGCGTTGAAGGAAAGCATGCAGGAAGCTCGCTTCTGGGAGACGGCGCCGAACGGGAGGGTGCTCTGCACCCTGTGCCCGCGCCAGTGCCGGCTCTCCGATGGGCAGGCCGGCTTCTGCGCCGTGCGGGTCAACCGGGGAGGCCGGCTCCTCGCCCTGGCGCACGGCACCTCCACCGGCTTCGCCGCCGACCCGGTGGAGAAGAAGCCGCTCTACCACTTTCACCCCGGCTCGCGGGTGCTCTCTTTCGGCACGGTGGGCTGCAATCTGGCGTGCCGCTTCTGCCAGAACTGGCACCTCTCCACCGCGGCACCCGCCCTGGGCCCGGGGCTCCCGCTGCTCTGCGCGGAGGAGGTGGTGGGGCTCGCCGTGGAGGCGGGATGCGACGGCGTGGCCTTCACCTACAACGACCCGGTGATCTGGGCCGAGTGGGCCATCGACGTGGCCCGCGAGGCGCACAGGCGCGGGCTCCGCACCGTGTTCGTCACGGCCGGCTACGTCTCGGAGCGGGCGCGGGAGGAGATCTTCCCGCACATGGACGCCGCCAACATCGATCTGAAATCGTTCAGCGACGGCTTCTACCGGAAGGTCTCCCGCGGGCGGCTCGCGCCCGTGCTCGACACGCTCCGCTGGCTCTCGGGGACGAGCGTCTGGACCGAGGTCACGAACCTCCTCATCCCCGGGCTCAACGACGGGCCCGAGGAGACGCGGGCGCTGGCAGGGTGGCTCGGCGAGCACATGGGCCCGGACGTCCCGCTCCACCTCTCGGCCTTTCACCCCGCTCACGACATGCTCGACGTGCCCGCGACGCCCGCGGCGACGCTCCTGCGCGCCCGGGCGGTCGCTCGCGAGGCGGGCCTGCGCCACGTCTACACCGGCAACATCCGGGATAGCGACGGCCAGACCACGCGCTGCGGCGGCTGCGGTGCACCGCTGATCGAGCGGGCCAGCTTCGACCTGCGGGCGGTGCGGCTGCGAAGCGGCGCGTGCCCGGGCTGCGGCACCCCGCTCGCGGGGCGCTTCTAGTTCCCGTCGCCGCGGTGCGCGGCGGGCACCGCGAGCCTGTCACCGGCCCGCAGGCCGCTCACGACCGCGGTGGAGCGTCGGCCGGCTCCGGCCACCGCGGCGCTCGCTTGCCCAGGAATGCGTCGATGCCCTCCGCGGCAGCGGGGGAGCAGGCGCTGCGCGCCATGATGCCGCTCGCCAGCGCGTACGCGCCCGTCATCGACTGCTCGACCTGCTCGTAGAAGGCGCGCTTGCCGGTGGCGATCACGGCGGCGCTCCGGCCGGCGATGATCCCGGTGAACCTGGCGATCTCCGCGTCGAGCTGCGCCGCCGGGACGACCCGGTTCACGAGCCCCCAGGAGAGCGCCGTGCGCGCGTCGATGAGCTCGCCCGTGAGCAGCAGCTCCATCGCCCGCTTGCGTCCGACGTTCCGCACCACGCCCACCGCAGGCGTGGAGCAGAACACGCCCACGTTCACGCCGGGCAGCGCGAAGCGCGCCTCCTCGGAGGCGACCGCGAGGTCGCACATCGAGACGAGCTGGCAGCCGGCGGCGGTCGCGATGCCGTGGACGCGCGCGATGACGGGCTGCGGGAGCTCCGTGAGCCGCAGCATCAACCGGTTGCAGTCGTCGAAGAGCCGCTGCTGCCAGGCCGCGTCGCTCGCGTGCGAGCGCAGCTCCTTCAGGTCGTGACCGGCGCAGAAGCCGCGCCCGGCGCCGGCCAGGACGACGGCCCGCACGTCGCGTTCCTCGGCGACGGCGTCGAGCGCCTCCTGCAACGCGGCGATCATCGCCGCCGACAGCGGGTTGAACCGATCGCCGCGGTTGAGCGTGACGGTGGCGACGCCCGCGTCGCGACGCACGTCGACGAGGGGTGCTGCGGTGGAATCGCCCCGAAGGTTCGTATCCATGGGGACAACCCTCTCGCGCATGGGCACCGAAGGTCCAGCCCGGCTCGCTACCACGGCGGCGCGCGACGGTGGACGCGTTGTGTCATGCGCCTACCTCGCTCCACCACGACCGTCGCTCCCGACCGCCGCCGCTGGCCTGGGCGCTCGAGGGGCGTGTCGCCTACGGTGCTGATTTCGGAGCGCTGTCTATCCGTCGGACGAGAGCGGAGGCTCGAAGGGCTGGCAGGCTCATGCCGGCGGGGTCTCGCCGAGCACCGCCGCCTCGATCTGGGCGACGTCGAGCACGTCACCCTTCTTGGGGAACTCATCGGTCACCGAGGACGGCACCCTGAGACAAAGGGCCTCTGCTCGACCTCGAATGGGTCGCTCGAGCTGAGCTCAGACTAGCTTCCCCCGTCCGCCGGGCCGTAGGCGAGCCCGCACTCCCGCTTGCCTTCGGGCGTCAGGATGCGCTGGCACTGCGAGGCCTTGACGTCGGGATCGGGGCAGGTGGAGAGGAGCGTCTCGCAGCGGGGCTGGTCCGCGCCGGTGGGGCGCTGGGTGGCGTTGCCGAGCTGATTGCGCACCGAGGACACGCAGGTGTCGCGCAGCGATCCCGCGGGCTGGCAATGGCAGATGCGATCGGCGAGCTCCTGGCACGCGGAGCCGCAGCCGAGCAGGGCCGACGCGGCCAGCGCGACGAGAGGGAGGGCGAGCTTGGTCATGCGAGGCGGCGGAGAATCCCCCGAAGCTCTCCCGAGATCAAGCGGGGCGGCCCGTCGGCGGGTCACGCGCGGCGGAGCGCCTCCTCCACGAAGTCGAGCCGATCGTTGCCGACGAACATCTCCTCCCCCACGAAGAACGTCGGCGCGCCGAACGCGCCCCGCTTCACGGCGGCCTCGGTCGCGGCGATCAGCGCCTCCTTCTCCTTGGGCGCGGCCGCCAGGAGCGCGGCGCCGTCGAGCCCGGTCGCACCGGCCACGCTCGCCACCACCTCCGGGCTGGAGACGTCTCGCCCCTCGACCCAGGCGGCCCGGAAGACACCTTGGGAGAAAGGTCCGAGCTTGCCCATCTTGTCGGCCGCCAGGGCGGCCCTGAGCGCGAGGACGGTCGCGAAGGGAAATGGGGTCGGAAAGGCGAAGGGGACGCCGAGCCGCTTCGCCCAGCGCTGCAGGTCCACCGCCATGTGCTTGCCCTTCAGCGCGACCTCCACCGGTGCGTGATTCCCGGTGGCCTTGAAGACGCCCCCCAGGAGGAACGGCCTGTAGCGGAGCGCGGCCCCGGTGCGGGAGGCGAGCGCCTCCACCCGGGTGGACGCCAGGTACGAGTACGGCGAGACGAAGTCGTAGAAGAATTCGAGGGTGGCCATGGAGAGCTTCCTTGAATGGACCAGCTTGCGAGACCGTCAGTATAAGAAGCCCCCATGCACGCCGCCCTCCTCGCCCTGGCGCTGGCAGCAGCGCCCCCCGACGCCGCCGCGCTCGCCGCGCGCGTACAGGCCTTCTACGAGCGAACTCGCGACCTCGAGGCGAGCTTCGTGCAGACCTACACCTACGCTGCGTTCGGGAGAAGCCAGACCTCGCGCGGCACGCTGAGGGTGAAGAAGCCGGGCAAGCTCCGCTGGGACTACCTCGAGCCCACGCCCAAGACCGTGCTCGTGAACGGGTCGCGGCTGGTGCAATACGAGCCCGAGGTGAACCAGGCCTTCATCGACGACGCGTTCCAGGCGAGCGCCATGAGCGCGGCCGTCACCTTCCTGCTCGGCACCGGCAGCCTGGAGAAGGAGTTCACCCTCGCGCTCGACCCCCAGGGCCGCCTCGTGCTCACGCCGCGGAAGGAGGACTCCCGGGTGCAGCGGGTGACGCTCACGGTGGGCCACGACGGCGAGGTTTCCGCGAGCGAGGTGCTGGACGGCAGCGACAACGTCAACGCGATCGCGCTCTCCAGGCTCCGGCGCAACGTGGGGCTCGCCGACGACGTCTTCAAGCTCGACCTGCCGAAGGACGTGCGAAGGCTGTCGATGCCGGGGAAGTGACGGGCGGGGCTACCCCAGCACCCGCAGGCCCGACGCGCGCGCCGGGGCTCGCCTGGGCGCGAGGGGCCTCGCAGGCCGCCCGTCGCGCGCCACCGCCCGGCCCACCAGGTCGTAGTCGCCCGCGTCGGTGATCTCGACCGTCACGAGCTCGCCAGGGTGGAGCACCGCGTCCTCCTCGCCCGGAATGGCCACCTCGTTGACATAGGTGAGGCCGTCGATCTCTGGCGCCTGCTGCGCGTTCCGGCCGGCCAGGAGGTGCTCCGTCTCCTCGCTCGCGCCCTCCACCAGGACCTGGAGCCGCCGTCCAACCAGCCCCTGCTGGTGCTCGGCTGCGATGGAGCGCTGGGCCTCCATGATGGCGTTCCAGCGCTCGCGCTTCGTCGCCTCGGGCACCTGGTCCGCCATCTCCGCCGCGGGCGTGCCCTCCTCGCGGGAGTACTCGAACACGCCCAGCCGCTCGAACCGCTGCTCGCGCACGAACCCGAGGAGCTCCTCGAAGTCGGCCTCGGTCTCACCCGGCAGCCCGACGATGAGCGAGGTGCGGAGCGCGATCCCGGGCACGCGCGCCCGCAGCTTCGCGAGCAGCTCGCGCAGGAAGCCCGAGTCGCGCCCGCGCTTCATGCTGCGCAGGAGCCGGTCGGAGGCGTGCTGCAGCGGCATGTCGAGGTACTTGGCGATCTTCTCCTCGCCTGCCATGACCTCCACCAGCGCATCGGGGAAGTCGCGGGGATAGGCGTAGTGCAGCCGGATCCAGCGGACCCCGTCCACCCGGCAGAGCGCGGGGAGGAGATCGTGAAGTCGCGGCCTGCCAGGCAGATCGTGCCCCCAGGCGGTGAGGTCCTGGGCCACCAGGGACAGCTCGACGACGCCGTTCGCCGCCAGTGCCTCCGCCTCGGCCACGAGGTCGTCCGCTGTGCGCGAGCGCTGCGGCCCGCGCAGGGCGGGGATGATGCAGAAGGCGCAGGCGTTGTCGCAGCCCTCGGCGATCTTCAGATAGGCCGTGTGTGACGGCATGGAGGAGACGCGCGGGGTGCTTGCCGCGTGCACGAAGTCCGGGTCGGGCACGATGACCCGCGAGGCCTGCGCGTCCGCGACGATGCGGGCGATGTCCTGGTACGCGCCCGTTCCCACGAAGTGGTCCACCTCCGGGAGCTCGGCGGAGAGCTCGGCATGGTAGCGCTGGGTGAGGCAGCCCGCGACGACGAGCTTCTTGCAGCGCCCCTCGCGCCGGTGCTCGGCCAGCTCCACGATGGCCGCGATCGACTCCTCCTTGGCGCTCTCGATGAAGCCGCAGGTGTTGACGACGATGAGGTCGGCGCGCGCGGGATCCTGCACGAGCCCGTAGCCGGCGTCGGCGAGCGGGCCGAGCATGACCGCGCTGTCGACCCGGTTCTTGGGACAGCCGAGCGTGTGCAGATAGACGTGGGTGGGCAAGGGGCGGGGATCTAACGGATTCCGGGTGCGGAGCGCAAACGCGGGGGGCCCCGGCCGGGCTTCCACGACGGCGCGGGCGTATGCGGTGCCCGCCGCCCCGCAGCCCGTTTATGGGATCCGCCATGACCGCGCTCCGAACCATCGTCTACCCCGCCGCGCGCGCCGCGCTCGGCCTGGGCCTCCTCGCCGCGGCCCTCCTGGCGGGCTCCGGCCCCGCGCGCGGGAGCGAGCAGGAGGTCCGGAAGGGCGACGACTCGGCGAAGAGGCTCCGGGAGGCCACCAAGGGGGCGAACGGTGGTGTCGCCGCGGCTCGTCCGTCCGGGCCCGCGGCACCGGCGCATCCGAACCACCGCTCCGCGCCCGCCCGTCGCGCCGGGTGGTGGGAGTTCGCCGCGGCCCCCTCCAAGGAGAAGCCCCTCGACGCATACCAGCTCTGCATCGGTCCCCGGAGCGAGCAGCGCCTCTCGGCCTTCGATCAGATCGCGGATCCAGAGGAGTGCGGCAAGGCCGAGCTCAAGAAGGCGGGGGCGGGCTGGTCATTCGTCGGGACTTGCGAGTACGAGGACGGCATCGCCGCGACGATCAAGGGCACCATCTCCGGCGACTTCCAGAAGGCCTATACGGTCGAGCTCACGATCACCCCGCAGGACGCCGGAGCCGCCCGGCAGATCACCATGACCGCGAGGTACCTCGGCTCGTGCCCCGCCGGTCGCAAGGAGGGCGACGAGGTCACCGGCGGCACCGTGAAGAACGTGCTCGAACCGTGACGGGGTTGCCGCCGCTTTCGCAGCCGGCATCCGCGTCCGGTTCGCAGGGCGATGTCTTCGGCCGCCGCCTTTCGGAACAGGTCGCTCGAGACACGCCCTCCCCGCGTCATAGCTCCGCTATCACACCCATCCCCATCCGCGGCGCGGGATGCGCGTTGCGCTACGATGACGGGGTGGCCGCCCTCGACGCCGCCCTGGGCCGCATCCCGCTCGACCGGGAGCGCGTCGCCGCGTTCTGCCACCGGAACGGGATCCGGCGGCTGGCGCTCTTCGGCTCCGTGCTGCGCGACGACTTCGCGGACTGCAGCGACGTGGACGTCCTCGTCGAGTTCCTTCCCGGCCGGACGCCGGGGTTCGAGCTCGCTCGGATGGAGGCGGAGCTCGGGGAGCTGTTCGGGCGCAGAGCAGACCTGCGCACGCCGGCGGAGCTGAGCCGCTTCTTCCGCGAAGAGGTCCTGCGCGAGGCGGTGCCCATCTACGAGGCGGAGGCCGCGGATGTCGCGACGTGAGGACGCGGTGCGCCTCATGCACATGCGCGAAGCTGCGCCAAGAGCGATCGAGGCGGTGCGGTCGAGGTCGCGCGAAGAGGTGCTCGGCGACGACCTCCTCGTGCTCGCGGTCACGCGGCTGGTCGAGATCCTGGGCGAGGCCTCGAAGCAGATCTCACCCGAGCTCCGGCGCGCGAACCCGGACGTGCAGTGGGCGGAGATCGCGGCCTCGCGCAACCGCCTGGTTCATGCCTACTTCGAGGTCGATCCGGAGGTGCTCTGGGAGATCCTCACCGCCTCGCTCCCAGAGCTTCTCCCCAAGCTCGATCGGATGATCGCGGGAGGGTCTGTGGGCGGCTGAGCGGGAAGCTCGGCCCAGGCGAGATCTCGGACGGCTCCTCACTCCCTGAAGTTCTGGAACTGGACCGGGAATCCGAGCTCGGCCGCGCGCACCTTCGCCATCACCTGCTGCAGGTCGTCCCGCTTCTTGCCGGTGACGCGCACCGCCTCGCCCTGGATCGACGCCTGCACCTTGATCCCCGAGTCCTTCACCAGCGCCACCAGCTTCTTCGCGTCCTCGCTCTTGATGCCCTTCTTGAGCTTCACCACCTGGCGCACGTGGCCACCGCTGGCCGGCTCCAGCTTCTGCGGGTCGAGCCCTTCTAGCGGCACGCCGCGCTTGGCGAGCTTCTCCATGAGGACGCCGTAGGCGGCCTCGGCGCGCCCCTCGCTGTTGGCCTCGACGAGGATCGACCCGTCCGCCTGGCGCTTCAGATCCGTGGAGGTCCCCTTGAAGTCGAAGCGCTGGGCGAGCTCCTTGCGCGCCTGGTTGAAGGCGTTGTCGACCTCCATCAGGTCGAGCTCGGACACGACGTCGAAGCTGGGCATCGGGCTCCCTCTCCTCTCGATCGCAGGTCGCGATCGCTACAGCTCCAGCACCACCGGCAGGACCGAGGGCTTCTTCGCCCCCTCGCGCCGGAACCAGCGTCGAACCGACTGTCGAAGCACCTCCTCCACCTCGGCGACGTCCTCGCGCGCGTGCGGCGTGAGCTCCTCCAGAGCGCGCAGCACCTCGCCGCTGAGCGCCTCCTCCGCGCCCTCGAACCCGGCCACTCCGCGGGCGAAGAGCTCCGGCCCGCGCAGCACCGTGCCGCTGGCGCGGTCCACCGCGACCACCACGATGCAGAGCCCCCCCTCGGCCAGGAGGCGCCGGTCGCGCACCACCAGCTCGCCCACCTCCGCCCGGCCCCAGGCGTCCCGGTCGGTGTACACGCGCCCCACCGGCAGCGGCTGGCCCAGCACGGTGGCGCCCGCGTCCGAGAGCTCCAGCACGTCGCCGTCCACCAGCACGTGGCGGTGGCTTACGCCCTCCCTGGCGGCGTGCCCGGCGTGGCGCGCCAGGTGCCGGTACTCCCCGTGGATGGGCATGAACCGCTCCGGGCGCACGAGGCCGATGAGCCGCCGCTGCTCCGACTCCTGGGCGTGGCCGGAGACGTGGAGCGGGCGCAGGTCCTCGTAGGCCACCTCGGCTCCGCGCCGGACCAGCTCGTTCACCACCCCGCCGATGGCGATCTCGTTTCCCGGGATGAAGCGCGACGAGAGCACCACCAGGTCGCCGGGCTCCACCGTGAGCTCGGGGTGCTCGCCGCGGGCGAGCCGGGCCAGGGCGCTCCGCGGTTCGCCCTGGGTGCCGGTGGTGACGACGCAGAGCTCGCGCGGCGGCAGGTCGCGCGCCTCCTGCGGCGAGCAGAGCTGCCAGGGGGCGAAGCGGAGATACCCGAGCTCGCGCGCGAGCTGGACGTTCGCCTCCATCGAGCGGCCCAGGAGCACGAGGCGCCGCCCCAGCCCGCGCGCAGCGTCTGCGATCTGCTGGACCCGGTGGATGTTGGAGGCGAAGCAGGCGACGAACACGCGCCCCTTGGCCTCCTCGAAGGCGCGCTCCAGCGCCGAGCCCACCGCCGACTCCGAGAGCGAGGTCCCTGGCCGCTCGGAATTGGTGGAGTCGGAGAGCAGGAGCCGCACGCCTTCGCGCCCCAGGGCGCCCATGCGGGCGAGGTCCATCACCCGGCCGTCGATGGGCGCCTCGTCGATCTTGAAGTCGCCGGTGTGCAGGAGGACGCCCTGCGGCGTGGTGATGGCGAGCGCGCAGGCGTCGGGGATGGAGTGCGTCACCGCGATGAACTCGGCGGAGAGGGCGGAGCCCTCTCCCGCGGAGCGCCGCTCGCCCGGCCGCACCTCGCGGAGGTCGGCGGTGACGCCCGCCTCCCGCAGCCGGTGGTCGAGGAGGTGGCGGGCGAAGCGGGGCACGTGCACGGGCGCCTTCACGCTCCGCAGCAGGGCGGGCAGCGCGCCGATGTGGTCCTCGTGGCCGTGGGTGACATAGATCGCGCCCACCCGGTCCTTGCGCTCCACCAGCCAGGCGAGGTCGGGCGTGATGACGTCCAGCCCGAACGGCTCGTTGGGGAACATGACGCCGCAGTCGACGACCGCGATGCGGTCGCCGCACTCGATCGCCATGCAGTTCATGCCGATCTCCCCGAGCCCTCCCAGGGCGGCGATGCGGACGGGCGGCGCCACGGCTGGAGGGTGTAACCGGCCCCCCGCCCGCCCCGCAGCGATTAAGGTAGGCCCCCGTGGCCGACCCCGTCCTCGACGACCTCAATGACGCCCAGCGGGAGGCGGTGCTCCACGGCGATGGTCCGATGCTGGTCCTCGCCGGCGCGGGCAGCGGCAAGACGCGCGTCATCGTGCACCGGGTGGCGCACCTCGTTCGCGACGAGCGGGTGATGCCCTGGCACGTGCTCTGCGTGACTTTCACCAACAAGGCCGCCGGCGAGATGCGGGAACGCCTCCTGACGCTGCTCGGGGCGGAGGCGCGCGAGCTCTGGGTGTCCACCTTCCACGCCTTCGGCGCGCGCTTCCTCCGGCGGGAGGCGGCCGCGGCGGGGCTGCCCGCGTCGTTCCCCATCTACGACACCGACGACCAGCTCCGCCTGGTGAAGGGCCTCATGGCGGAGATGGGGCTGGGCGAGTCCGGCTCCCTCACGCCGCGCGAGGTTCTCTCGCGGATCGACCGCTGGAAGAACGACGCGCTCCGCGCGAAGGACGTGCGGGTGGGCGAGCTCGACCACGACGGCCGGGACGCGAAGGCGCTCTACGCCCGCTACGAGTCTGCCCTGGCGCGCGCCGGCGCGACCGACTTCGGCGACCTCATCATCCGCCCGCTCCACCTGCTGGAGGGGGACCCGGCGCTGCGGCAGCGCTGGGCGGCCCGCTTCCGACACATCCTCGTCGACGAGTTCCAGGACACCAATCCCGCGCAGTACCGGCTCGTCCGGCTCCTCGCCGGGCCGAAGCGGAACGTCTGCGTGGTGGGCGACGACGACCAGTCCATCTACCGCTGGCGCGGCGCCGACGTCTCCAACATCCTCGACTACGACCGCGACTGGCCCGGCACCCGCGTGGTGAAGCTGGAGCAGAACTACCGCTCCACGCGACCCATCCTCGACGCCGCGCACGCCGTCATCTCGCGCGCGCACCGCCGGCGCGAGAAGAAGCTCTGGACCGAGCGGGAGGGCGGCGCGCCGCTGGCGCTCCTCGTCGCGCAGGACGAGCACGAGGAGGGTGAGCGCATCGCCCGCTCGGTGGAGTCCGCCCACGGCCAGGGCGCCGCCTGGGACGCCATCGCCGTGCTCTATCGCACCAACGCCCAGTCGCGTGCGGTGGAGGCGGCGCTGCGGGGCCGGCGCATCCCCTACGTGCTGGTGCGCGGCACGAGCTTCTACGAGCGGGTCGAGGTGAAGGACGCCGCCGCCTACCTGCGCCTCGCGCTCGTGCCCCGCTCCGACCTCGACCTCCTGCGCATCGCCAATCGCCCCGCGCGCGGCGTCGGGGAGAAGTCCCTGGAGCGGGTGGTCACCTTCGCGCAGGACCGCGGGGTCGCGCTCTTCGACGCCCTGCGGGAGGTGGACCTCGTCCCCGACCTGCCCGGAAAGGCGAGGAGGGCGCTCGCCGACCTCCGCGACCTCATCGGCGATCTCCATGGCCGGGTGGCCAGCCTGGACGCCGGCATCGCCGTCCAGGAGGTCATCCAGCGCAGCGAGATGATGGAGCGGCTGAAGCTCGAGGGCACCGACGAGTCGGTCGAGCGCGCGGAGAACCTCATGGAGCTCCTCGCCGCCGCCCGCGAGTTCGACGAGGCGCACGCGAACGAGCCGCCGCCGCGCGATCCGGAGGAGCCCGTGCCGGCGCCCCTGGCCCGCTTCCTAGAGGGCATCGCGCTCCTGGGCGAGGCGGACGCGCCCACGCCGGAGGGGCGGGTGGCGGTCATGACGCTCCACGCCGCCAAGGGGCTGGAGTTCGACGCGGTGGTGCTGGCCGGCATGGAGGAGGGCGTCCTCCCCTACACGCGCCCGTGGCGACGCCCCGAGTCGGAGGAGGCGCGGCAGGCCGACCTCGACGAGGAGCGGCGCCTCTGCTACGTGGGCATGACCCGGGCGCGAAAGCTCCTCACGCTCTCGCTGGCCCGGCGCCGGATGACCTTCGGCGAGGGCGGGCCCACCTTCCGCCAGCAGGAGCCGTCGCGCTTCCTGGCCGACCTGCCGCCGGAGCTGTTCGGCCTGCCCCGGCAGGCCGCGCCCGTTCGAGCCGAGCCGTCGCGAATCCGGCGGCTCCCGGGCGCGCTCGACGGGGAGCCCGTGATCGAGCTGGACCCGGCCGATGGCGTGGGCGAGGCGGAGGCCAAGGTCCGCGCGTGGTCGCCGCAGCGCTCGTCCCCGCGGGGCCCGCGCGCCCCCCCCGCCGTGGACGAGCTCGACCAGCGCCCGCCGGACGAGGAAGGGCTCGCGGCCGGCGACCGCGTCGTCCACGCCTCGCTGGGCGAGGGCATCGTGCGGTCGGCCGAGGGGACCGGGCCCGAGGCCAAGGTGACGGTCGCCTTCTACGACAGGGGCGAGAAGCGGGTCATCGCCCGCTTCCTGCGCCGGGGCTGACGGAGCTCCGTCGCGGATCTGATAGTGGGGCACTTCCGCCCGGAGGAACCTCGAGGCTCTTGCAGGTGCCAGCCCTCGTCCTGGAGAGCCCTTGGTCCCGCCGCGGGCCCGCGCTGGTCGCGCTGGCCGCCTTCGCGCTCCACGCAGCGTGTGGGGGGCGTTACGGCATCTTCCGCGACGAGCTGTACTTCGTCGCCTGCGGCGAGCGGCTGGCGTGGGGGTACGTCGATCAGCCGCCGCTCGTCGCCGCGGTCGCTCGGGTGGGCCACGCGCTCTTCGGCGCCTGGATCCCGGGGCTGCGCCTCCTGCCCTGGCTGGCGGCCGCGCTGACCGTGTACGCCGCGGGCCGGCTCGCGGCTCGGCTTGGCGCGGGCGGCTTCGGGGCGACGCTGGGCGCGCTGGCGGTGGCCGCGGCGCCGGTGCTGTCCGGCCTCGGCCACTACCTCACCATGAACGCATTCGAGCCGCTCCTCTGGACGCTGCTCGCCCTCTCCATGGCGCGGCTCCTCGCGACGGGCGATCCGCGCGCCTGGTACCCGGCGGCGGTCTCGGCCGCGGTGAGCTTCCTCTTCAAGTACTCCGTCGCCCCCTTCGCGGTGTTCCTGGTGCTGGGCGTGGCGCTCTCACCCGCGCGCAGGCTCCTCCTGTCGCGCCACGCTGCGCTGGCAGCAGCGTTCGGGCTCCTCCTCGTCCTGCCCAACGCCGCCTGGCAGGCCGGGCACGGGCTGCCCTTCCTCGAGCTCGTCCGGAACGGTCAGCTCCACAAGAACGCGGACTTCGCCCTGGGCAACTTCGCGAGGCAGCTCGTCCTGCAGCCGAATCCCCTGAACCTCCCGATCTGGACGGGCGGGCTCCTCTGGCTTCTTGCGTCCCGCGCTGCCCGGCCGTTCCGGCCCGTCGGCATCGCGGCGCTCCTCCAGTTCGCCTTCCTCGTCGCCACCCGCGCCAAGCCGTATTACGCCGCGCCGCTGTTGCCGGTGCTCCTGGGCGCGGGAGGGGCAGCCGTGGAGCGAGCGCTCCCCTGGCGCAAGGGCCGGGTGGCCTCGGCCGGCCTGCTCGCGGCGATGGGTCTCGCCGTCACGCCCGCCGCGCTGCCCATCCTGCCGCTGCAGGCGTACCTGCGTTACCAGGCCGCGCTGGGGCTCGCCCCGGAGCGGCTGGAGAAGAAGGAGTACGGCGTCCTGCCCCAGATCCTGGCCGACCAGTTCGGCTGGCCGGCACTGGCGCACGCGGTGGAGGAGGTCGCTCGCGAGCTGCCGGAGGAGGAGCGGGGAAGGGCGCTCGCCTTCGCCCAGAACTACGGCGAGGCGGGGGCGCTCGAGCTCTACGGCGGCGCCTCCATGCCTCCCGTGGTCAGCGGGCACAACCAGTACTGGCTGTGGGGCTTGCCCGAGGGCAAACGCGACGTCGTCATCCTGATCGGGGACGGCGAGGAGGAGTGCCCCGGGGTTCGCTGGCAGAGCCGCACGCTCGCGAGGCGGCTGCCGAAGAACCCGCTCGCCATGCCCTACGAGAGCGGGCTTCACATCTGGATCTGCCGCGGGCCAGGGCGACCGCTGCGGGAGGGCTGGCCGAGGACGAAGAGCTACGAGTGACACCGCGGAAGGCGGCGCCTGCGAACAAGCGCTCCAGATCGGTCCTTCACCTCGTCCGGGCAGCCGGACGCCCCGGCCCGTGGCCTACTTCGCCGTCGCGCTGGCCTCCAGCTTGTCGAGCGCCATGGAGTCGGCGAGCGCGTACAGGAGCTTGGCGTCGTCCGTGTTGCTGCCGCTGATCTCGACCATGAACCGGCTCGCGACGGGGATGGAGAGCTTGCAGGACTTGGAGGTTCCGGTCGACGTCTCCTCGGAGCCCTTGTGCTTCTGCACCGTCACCGTCCTGGTGCGGCTCGTGTCCGTCTCGCTCTCCTGGCTGCCCATGGCCATCATGGCGAGGCCGCCCATCATCGGCATGCCCACCATGTCGGTGATCTTGGCGGTCAACGTGACGTGATCGCTGCTCGAAGGCGGTCGCGCGTATCGGACGGACGCTTCCGATATCGCCATGCCCATGGTCTTCTGGGTCGAGCCGGTCGGCTTCTGCCGGGTGAAGCCGGCGAGCTGGGCGCTGGGCAGCATTTGCTCCAGCGTCTTGAAGTGAATCGCTTCCTGCTGCGCGCTAGCCGTCGTGAACGCGAGCGCCAGAGGAACTGCCAGGATGAAGCGCTTCATGGTCGCCTTTCGTGAGCCTCGCACCGCAGGGTGCGCGTGGTCGCGCGAGGGGCGCTCGCCGCCGAGCGTCCGCCGGTGCGGCCGTCCACATGGAACTTTCCGGGGGCGGCAACAGAAGCACGCGCCCGATGGGTGCTGGGCCGCTGGTTCACACCTGGCGAAGGGAAGGCGAACTGTACCAGCGAGCGGCCGGGCGGGCGCCGCGCGTCCGAGCGGCCGCGCCGGAGCAAGGGCCCTTCGTCACCGCCCCAGCCCCTTCAGCACGTCGCCGATCCCCTTCTTCGCCTCCTCCTGCACCCGCTTCGTCGCGTCGCCTTTCATCTCCTCGGCCTTCTTCCGGGCGCCACCGGTGAGCTCGTCCACCTTGGCCCTGGCGACCCCGAACACGAGGTTCGTGACCGCGCCCTGAGCGTCCACGTTCACCGAAGGTTGGAAGAGCGTCCCACCCAGGCCGAGGGGTACCTGAAGCCCGTTCTTCAGCGGGATCCCCATCCGTCCGGCGATGCCGCTCAGCGCCTCCTTGGAGAGGGTGGCCGTGCCCTGCAGCCCCAGCTCGCCGCCGAGCCCGATCTTCCCGCCGAGCTGCGCCGCGCCGAAGGGGGCCGCGAAGGCGAGCGGCCGCGCGAGCGCCATGGCACCGTCCTTGACGGTGAACTGCGCCGAGAGGTCCCGCAGCGCGGTCTTTCCACCCACGCCGCCCACCTTGTCCGCGGCGCCGCCCTTGCCCGCCGCGCGCAGCCCTTGCGAGACGGCACCCAGCACCTTCGCGCCCAGGTCGGTGGTGGTGAGCGCGCCGTCCTTCAGAGCCAGAGCCCCGTGCCCGGTGAGCGCGTTCTCGAGGCTGGCCCATTCCACCCCCTCGCCGTCGAGCGCCAGCGTCCCGCTCGTCTTGCCGACGAGCGGCGCGGAGCCCGCCAGCGAGGTGAGGGCCTGTCCCAGGTCGACACCTTCGAGCTTGGTCGCGAGGCTCCAGCGCGGCAGGGCCTCGCCCAGGTCCACCTTGGTCCCCGAGGCGTCGATGCGGCCTCCGAACGCATCGGCGCGAGCCTCATGCAGCACGAAGACGCCCTTCTCCAGCACGGCGCGGGCCTTGAAAGCGGTGGCGACCAGCCCGCCCTTCACCACCTTGGCGATGTCGAGCGTGCCGGCGACGTCGAGCGCCTCGAGGCTCTTCCGCTGCGCGGGCGTGAGCACCTCGCCGCCCGCGGGCTTCTTCGCCTTGGGAGCGTCGGGCATCGCGCCCAGCACCTCGCCCAGGTCGAGGAGCGGCCCACCCAGCGCGAAGCGGACGCGCTGCGGCTTCAGATCGACGGTGACGCTGCCTCCGAGGTCCACCCCAGGGCCCTTCACGGAGAGCTTCTCCAGCGCCGCTCGCCCGGCGTTCGTGGCGGGATCGACGAGCGCGTGCACCTGGAAGCTCGCCTCCGCGGGCTGCCCGCGCATGCGAAGCTGCGAGACCTTTCCCGTGCCGTCGACGGCGTACTTCCCGGCCTGGGTGGCGAGCTTCATGGCGGAGTCGACGCGCCCTCCCGTCATCATCCCGGTGAAGCTCGGCGGCAGGAACGCCCGCAGCTTGCCGAGGTCGAGGCCTTTCAAGGCGAGGTCGCCCGCAACCTCCGGCCACTCGCCCGGGCCGAGGCCCGCCACCGAGGCCGGGAGCTTTGCCACCTTCACCGTCGCCTCGAAGTTCTTGGCGTCGCCGGCCAGCGCCGCGGAGAGCTTGGCGGACAGCGGCTGGCCCACCCCCACGTGCTCGGCGTCGAGATCGATCTTCGACACCGCCACCTGCGCGCCAGCGCCGGCGAGGGCGTCGTGCAGCGCGACCGAGCCGTCCCTGAGGATGAAGTGGTCCACCACCACCTCGGTCTGCGACGGCGCCGACTTCTGCTTCGCCGGCCCGGCCGCGCCCACGCCCTCGTAGTTCCAGGTGCCGTCCTTCGAGCGGACGAGGTTCACCACCGGGCGGTCGATGCGGATGCCAGCGATCTCGACGTCCTTCCCGAAGGAGGCGATGAGCGGCCAGAGGCGCAGGTCGATCTGGAGCTCGTCGAACGAGACCATCGCCGGCTCGCCCGGGCGTCCGGCAATGGAGGCGCCCGTGAGCGAGACGTGCGCGTGCGGGAACAGGCGCAGGGCCGCCCCCTGCACGGTGAGCTCGCGCCCGAGCGCGGCGGAGGCGCGAGGCACCACCAGGTTCTTCACCCTCTCGGCGGCCGCGCCCGACTGCAGCACCAGGATGAGCGCGCCGACGAGGAGGACGAGCGCGGCCACCACTCCGAGGACGACCTTGACCAGGGTTCGCATGGGGCCCCGCTATAACGTCCGGATGCCGAAGAAGGTCGAGACGAGGAAGGAGAGGAAGGTGAGCGCGAGGGCCAGGAGGATCGAGCGGAGGAGCCCGAGCCGGTAGGACGCCGCCACCACGACGGACCAGACGAGCAGGTAGAGCAAGAGCGGCAGGAGCAGGAACCAGAGGAAGCGCGCCAGCGTCAGGTACCAGGCCACGGACAGCACGAGCGACACCACCGCCGCGCGGGAGAGGGTGTTGCGGGGATTGCGCGGGGAGACCCACGCCACCCCCAGCAGGAGGACGAGCGTGGAGGCTCCCAGTCTGACCAGGAAGGCGCCGAGGTGCGCGAGCATGCTCCAATCTATAGATGGTCGCGTGCCCCAGCCCATCGACATCGGCCCCATCCCCGAAGGACCCCTCCCGCCCGTCACGGAGGAGCTCCTCCGCGCGCTCCCCAAGACCGACCTGCACTGCCACCTCGACGGCTCGCTGAGGCTGGAGACCATCCTCGACCTCGCCGCCCGGCAGGGCGTGGCCCTCCCGGCGGACACCACCGACGGGCTGGCGCGCGCCATCCACCAGGGAGAGGACTGCGAGGATCTCGAGGATTACCTCACCGCCTTCGACGTCACGCTGGCGGTGCTGCAGACCGAGGAGGCGCTGTACCGGGCGGCGTACGAGCTCGCCATCGACTGCGCGGCGGAGAACGTGCGCTACCTCGAGGTGCGCTATTCGCCGGTGCTGCATACGCGCAAGGGGCTCAAGCCCACCACCATCGTCGACGCCGTGCTGGAGGGGCTGCGCGCCGCCAAGCACGAGACGCGCATCAAGTCGCACGTGATCATCTGCGGAATCCGCAACATCGATCCGGTGACCTCGCTCCGCCTGGCCGAGCTCGCGGTGGCCTACAAGAACCGCGGTGTGGTGGGCTACGACCTCGCCGGCGCGGAGGAGGGCTATCCCTCCAGGGACCACCAGGCGGCCTTCCAGCTCATCCTCGACAACAACGTGAACGTCACCATCCACGCGGGCGAGGCCTTCGGCCCCGAGTCCATCGCGCAGGCGGTGCACTACTGCGGCGCACACCGCATCGGGCACGGGGTCCGGCTGCGGGAGAACGGCGACCTGCTCAACTACATCAACGACCACCGCATTCCGCTCGAGATGTGCCCGTCCTCCAACGTCCAGACGCGCTCGGTGGCCGACATGAAGAGCCACCCACTCAAGTTCTACTTCGACTTCGGCCTCCGGGTGACGGTGAACACCGACAACCGGCTCATCACCGACACCACCTCCACCAAGGAGCTCTGGGTCGCGCACCGCGAGATGGGCTTCACGCTGGAGGACCTCGTGACCCTGGTGGTGCAGGGCTTCAAGAGCGCGTTCCTCCCCTTCCGGGAGAAGTCGGACGTGCTGAAGCGGGTGAATCGCGAGATCGCCGAGACGCTCACGCGCTTCGCGGCGGGCGAGGGCGGCCGGCCGGCTTCCGGCGACCCGCAGGCGCAGCCTACCGAGCGCGCTACGGCCGCTCGGCCGTGACCACCATGTTGTCGCCCAGGTTCACCGGGACGGGCAGGCGCGCCGGGACGAGCCAGCGCAGGGCGTTCGCCGCCGGGGAGAGCGCCGGGAAGCTCGCGGCCGCCTTGCGGAGCAGGTAGTCGGCGGAGACGGTGTGCGTGTAGGTCCCGCGCGCCAGCACCCGGAATCCGACCCTCTCCAGCATGCGCGGCAGCGTGCGCCGGTCGAAGTAGACGAGGTGCATGTCCATGAGCCACGGCCAGCGCGGCCCGAGGAGCCGCGCGACGAGGCTCCGCGCGTCGATGGTGGATACGTGGAGGCGGCCGCCGGGGCGCAGCAGCTCGAAGGCGTGCCGCAGCTCCTCGCGAGGATCGGGGAGGTGCTCCACCACGTCCCACAGCGTGAGCACGTCGTAGCGCGCGCCCGAGCGCGCCCGCTCGGCGAGGGTCTCGTTCCTGACCGGGAGGCCCCGCGAGCGCGCGTGCCCCACCGCCCAGCGCGAGAGCTCGATCCCTTCCGCCGCGAAGCCCGCCTCGCGTGCCACCTCGACGAAGAGGCCGCAGTACGCACCCACGTCGAGCAGCCGGCGCCCGCGGGCCGGGCCCAGGAGTCGCAGCGCCTTGCGAAAGGTGAGGTAGCGGTTTTCCCCCTCGGCGAGGTAGAGCGGGTCCTCCACCGCGCCATACGCGTCGAGCAACGCCGCCGCGTCCGGCAAGGGCCACTGCACGAGGAGACCGCAACCGTCGCACGCCCAGATGGGCCGGTGCGTCCGGTGGCCGAAGCTGGTGCAGCGGTAGGCGCCGGCGCCCACCGCATCCTCGGGCGCGCCGCGCGAGGGGAACCTCAGCGTGAAGGACTCCCGTGCGCAGAGGGCGCAGCGAACCGGCCGCGGCTCGGGGCCGCGCTCCAGCGAGGGTTCGCCCAGCGCGCGCGCAGGAGATCGGGTGTTCACGGCGGCGCAGCTTATATCCCCGCCACGGAAACGTGACAAAGAACCGCTGCCCGTGGGTTGCCCCGTCCCCCGCGCCGGCCTAGCATCGAGCCTCACTCGAGGAGCCCGAACCGATGGCGAAATTCCTGGCCATGATCCTCGCCGGCGGTGAAGGCCGGCGGCTCGATCCCCTGACGCGCGACCGGGCCAAGCCCGCCGTGCCGTTCGGCGGCCGTTACCGCATCATCGACTTCGTCCTCTCCAACTTCGCCAACTCCGGCCTCCTCCGGATGAAGGTGCTGGTCCAGTACAAGTCGGAGTCGCTCAACACGCACGTGCAGCGCGGATGGCGGCTCACCGCGCTCCTCGACCAGTACGTGGAGATCGTGCCTGCGCAGATGCGCGTGGGGCCGAAGTGGTTCGAGGGCTCAGCGGACGCCATCTACCAGAACCTCAACATCATCACCGACGAGGAGCCGGAGCACACCTTCGTCTTCGGAGCCGATCACGTCTACCGCATGGACGTCCGGCAGATGTTCGACTTCCACCAGCAGAAGAACGCCGACTTCACCGTCGCCGCGATTCCCATCCCGGTGGAGGAGGCCGACCAGTTCGGCATCATCGAGGTCGACCGCGACGGCCGGATGATCGGCTTCGACGAGAAGCCAAAGAGCGGGGCGAAGACCATGCCCGGCGACCCCACCCGGTGCCTCGCGTCGATGGGGAACTACCTCTTCAAGACCGACGTGCTGGTGCAGGAGATCGTGCGCGACGCCGCCGACCCCGAGAGCGCGCACGACTTCGGCAAGTCCATCGTCTCGAAGATGTACCCGCGCAAGCGCGTGTACGTGTACGACTTCGCGACCAACGTGGTGCCCGGGCAGACCGAGCGCGAGCGCGGCTACTGGCGCGACGTGGGGAACCTCGAGGCGTACTACCAGTCCAATATGGACCTGGTCGCCGTCGACCCCATCTTCTCGCTCTACAACGACGCCTGGCCCATCTTCACGGTCCAGTACAACCTCCCGCCGGTGAAGTTCGTGTTCGCCAACGAGCGGGAGGGCCGGCTCGGCCGCGCCACAGACTCGCTGGTGTCGGAGGGCTGCATCATCTCCGGCGGCCGGGTCGACCGCTGCATCCTCTCCCCCAAGGTGCGCATCAACAGCTACGCACAGGTGGAGGGCTCGATCCTCTTCGAGGACGTGAAGATCGGCCGCCACTGCCGCATCCGGAACGCCATCATCGACAAGCACGTCGAGATTCCGGCCGGCACCTCCATCGGCTTCGACCTGGAGGAGGACCGCAAGCGCTTCCACGTCACCGAGAGCGGGATCGTGGTCATCCCGAAGGGCATGCGGCTCGACGTCTGACGGAGCGCCTCACCGCTTCAGAGTCTCCACCAGTACGACCATTTGACGAGGGCCGTGTCCGTGGTCGGTCCCGCCCCGAGCGCCGCTGGGCGCAGCGAGGAGGCGGGCCCAGCCGCGAGCGGCGCATCGGCCTGGGACCGGCTGTAGACGGCGTAGAGCACCGAGCCCAGCCTGTACTCCCAGCGCAGCACCACGTTCACGGCGAGCGCGACCTCGTGGAAGTCGGGATCCGAGGCGGGCCGTCCCGCGACGGGCACCAGCGAGCGCGGGGTGATGGGCTCGCCGGTGGAGCTGGCGGTCCAGAACGGGCCGTAGTGGCCGTAGTCGGCAAAGAGCTGCGCGTACGCCTGGAGGGTGAGCCTGGGCGCGAGCACGACCAGCTGGCGCAGCGTGAGGGAGAGGGACGGCGCGTGGAGCCGGGCGAAGGTGAGCTGGCCCTCGCCGTCGTCGTCCACGTACTTCACGGCGTAGACGCTCCGGTCGTGCGAGAGCCCGAGCTGCGTCTCCAGGCGCGGGTGAGGGCGGAGCGTGACGGTCGCCTGCGCTCCACCCGACCACACCGGCAGGAGCGGCCCCCAGCTCATGTTGCGCGAGACGCTGGCCGAGGTGTCGAGAGCCACCGCCCTCGAGGTGTCGGTGGTCGCCCAGCAGTCGCTCGCGACCCAGCCGGCGCGGACCAGGGGCACGCCTGCGGGTGGGGCCGCGCCCGCGGGCAGGAGCGACGCGCGCGAGATCTCGCGCACGTCGTAGCGCGGGTCCTCGAAGCCGGCCTCGCACCCGAAGGCGAGGTAGGGATCGCGAAGGAGAGCGTCGCCCCCCAGGTACACCGCGTTCCCCCGGTTGAGGTCCCGGCCGTCGGTCGTCCACTGAGTGCGGCCCATGGCGTAGAAGCCGTAGTTGTGAAAGGGCCCGCCGCCGCTCGGGCGCACCCACTTCAGCATCACGCGCGCAAGCCGCTCGTTCTGCGTCTTCTGATACCCCGACGCGTTCAGGTCGAGCTGCGGCGACTCCTCCTCGTAATGCACGTCGAAGCGGAACGGCTCGCCGCCGAAGAGCCCCGCTGTCGCGTAGCCTCCCCACCCCACGTCGCCTGCGCGGAGCACCGTCCCGTCCGCCAGAACCCGCTGCGGCGGCCCGCCAAGTGCCTGCGACGCCGCGAGCTGGCCGTACGCGCCCCAGCGAGCATCGCCCGAGCGCAGGGCGAGGTCGAGCGCCGCCGCGTTGCCGCTCCTGACGTCGCAGCGCCGCGGCCGGATCGACGAGGCGGGGGCGCCCGGGTCGAAGCTGTCCGGGAGCCCGCCCTCTGCGTCGCCGCAAGCAGGCCCGAACGGCGCCGCCGAGGTGGCGGTGGCGCCCAGCGTCGCGGCCGGGGAGGGCGCCCAGCGCACCACGCCCGCGAAGAAGTTCTGAGGCGCGGGCGCCTGCATCGGAGCCGCGTCGCCCGGCGCGAGGTGGAGGGGCTGGGCCAGGCGGAGCCGGAGGCGGCGATCCGGGCTCGCCTCGGTGGCATCCGCCGGAAGCCCGGACCCCGCCACGAAGGCGTCGAGGACGCCCACCTGCACCGTGTCCCCGGAGCGCCCCGTGAGCTTCGCCGCGCCCAGGATAGGCGTCTCGAGCCCCACGCGCCGCGAATAGAAGAGCTGCTGCGGGACGCGCTCGCGCCCGGCGCCCACGGGCTGGAAGAGGTCGAGCCCCTGCTGGAAGAAGGGCCGCTTCTCGGGGCGGAACACCTCGAAGGTGGAGAGGTTCAGGATGATCTGGTCCGCCTCCACCTGCCCGAAGTCCGGGTTGACGGCTGCGACCAGGCCGAAGGACGATCCGAGCCTCGCTTTCAGGTCGAGCCCCAGGTCGAGGACCGGATCGAGGAGGCGCGGCCGGGCCCGCGCCGCATCCGAGAACTGGGGCCGGAGGGCGAGGCGGCTCGCCAGGTAGGGCGCCACCTCGAGATCGCGGCGAGGGCGCAGGCCCACGAGCCCGCCCAGCGTCCCCAGGCGCGACGCCACGCCGCGCGCGTTGCGCGGGATGAGCACCGTCGCGTCCACCTCGTGGTCGCGGCCGAGCTCGCGGCGGACGAGGAAGCCCCAGCGCGCCTCGGCCGAAGGCGCGAAGCGGAAGAGCGCCAGCGGCAGGACCAGCTCCGCCGACCAGCCACCCGGGACCTCTGCCACCCGAGCGTCCCACACGCCGTCCCAGTCGGAGGTGAACTGGTCGTCATCATAGAAGAGCCCGTCCGCCTGCACCCCAGCGGCGGTGACGGTGAAGCTGAGCGCGGTGCGGCGGTCGCCGTCCGCGTCGACGATGATCTGCACGTTGTCGGAGGGGGGAGGGCTGTCGCGTCGCCCGAGGGAGAGCACGCGCTGCTCCGGACGGCGGTCCTCGCACAGCACGCCCACGTAGAGATTCGCTTCGTCGTAGAGCACCCGCACCTCGGTGCGCTCCCCAGGGGCGGCGCCCTCGGACGGGAAGAGCTGGACGAAGCGGTCGAAGGGCGTCGCAGCCGCCCAGCCCGGCTCGTCGAGCTTGCCGTCGAGGTGGAACACGCCCGCGAGCCGCGCCGCGCGCACCATGTCCGGAGGATCGCCCGCGGCGGGGGCGGAGGGCAGGGGCGGGGCCGCGCGCGCCCCCCATCCGGCGGGCAGCGCGAGAACGAGGGCGAAGGCGAGGAGGGTGCGCATGGGGCTCGGGCGGAGAGCTTACGCAGGCGCGCCCGGGTTGTTTCCCTTCTCGAGGCGTCCTGGAAAGTCTCACGGATCCGGTCGACGGTCCGAGGCGCGCCTCCTTATATCGCGCGCATGAATCGCCTTGCTCTCCTCCTCGCCGCCTCGCTCGCGGCTCTGCCCTCCGCGTCGGCCCGCGCCGAGGGCGCCTCCGCCCGGCTGCCGCCGAAGCCGGGTCCGGTGCCCGACATCCCGTTTCAGAGCTTCAAGCTCGCGAACGGGCTCAACGTCATCCTCTCCGAGGACCACACCGCGCCCATCGTCGGCATCGACGTGCACTACGACGTCGGCTCCAAGGACGAGAAGCCCGGCCGCACCGGCTTCGCGCATCTCTTCGAGCACCTCATGTTCCAGGGCACGGCGCACCTGCCCAAGGGGGAAGCCGACCGGCTCATCGAGAACGTGGGTGGCAGCTCGAACGGCGCCACTTCGCAGGACCAGACCACCTACTGGGAGCAGGTGCCCTCCAACGCGCTGGAGCAGGCGCTCTTCATCGAGTCGGAGCGGATGGGCTGGCTCCTCCCCACGCTCGACCAGGCGAAGCTCGACAATCAGCGCGAGGTGGTGAAGAACGAGCGCCGGCAGAGCTACGAGATGCAGCCCTACGGCACCTCCTTCATCCGCCTGGAGGCGGAGCTGTGGGACCCGGACTTTCCGTACCACTGGATGCCCATCGGCTCGCACGAGGACCTCTCCGCCGCGACGCTCACCGACGTGCGCGAGTTCTTCCACACCTGGTACGGGCCCAACAACGCCTCCATCGCCATCGCCGGCGACATCGACCTCCGCGAGGCGCGGCGCCTGGTGGAGAAGTGGTTCGGCGACATCCCGGCCTCGCCACCGCCCCCGCACCGCGAGCCGGTGCCGAAGCCGCTCACCGACGACAAGCACGTCGTCATGGACGACGACGTGGAGCTGCCGCGGGTCTATCTCGCCTGGCAGACCCCCAAATACCTCACCCAGGACGACGCCGCGCTCGACATGCTCGGCTCCATCCTGGCCGACGGCAAGAGCGCGCGGCTGGTGCGGCGGCTCGTCATGAACGAGCGCATCGCCCAGGGCGTCTCGGCGGGCCAGGGCTCCCAGAAGCTCGCCTCGTCGTTCGTGGTGGTCGCGACGCCCAAGCCCGGACAGCGGGTGGAGCGGCTCCTCGCCGAGATCGACGAGGAGATCGGCAAGCTCGCCGCGGAGCCGCCCACCGAGGGCGAGCTGCAGCGGGCCGTGAACAAGGCCGAGTCGGGAGCGGTGTTCAGCCTCGAGCCGGTGGGCGGCTTCGGGGGCCGCGCCGCCACCCTCAACCGCTACTACTACGCGGCTGGGGATCCCGGCTTCTTCCCGAAGGACATCGCGCGCTACCGCAAGGTGAGCGCCGCCGACGTGCAAGCGGTCGCCGCGAAGTACCTGCGCAGGGACGCCCGGGTCGTCCTCACGGTGATGCCGCGCAGGCGAGCCGCCCAGGCCGACGCGGACGCCGAGGGCGGCGACGCCCCTGCGCAGCCGCCCGCGAAGCCTCCCAGGTCCTCGAAGCCTTCCAGGAAGGTGGTGAAGTGATGCGATCCCGCGGCACGACGTTCGCGCTGGGCGCGCTGCTCGCCTCTTTCGCCGTGGCAGCCTGCGCTGGGACGCGCACGGCAAGCGCTCCGGGCACGCCGCCTTCGCAGGCCGCCACCGCCGCGACCGCGGGCTCGGCCCCGGCCGCCGATCGCTCCCAGGCCCCCCTGCCCGGGCCGGCTCCGGCGCTGAAGGTCCCGCCACAGCACCACTTCACCCTTGCGAACGGGCTCCGTGTCCGGCTGGTCGAGAACCACAAGCTCCCGGTGGTGGCGCTCAATTTGGTGGTGGACGCGGGAGCGGTTCACGACCCGCCCGCGAAGCCCGGGCTCGCCAGCTTCACCGCAGCGCTCCTCACCGAGGGGACGAAAACGCGCGACGCCACCCGCATCTCGGATGACCTGGGCTTCCTCGGCGCGAGCCTGGCGGCGGGCTCCGGCTTCGACTCGGCTTCGCTGTCCGGCTCGTCGCTGGTGGTCCACCTCGATGCGCTGCTCTCCATCTTCGCCGATGTGCTCGTGAACCCTTCCTTCCCGCAGGGCGACTTCGCGCGGGTGCAGGACGCGCGGCTCGTGTCCCTGGTGCAGCAGCGCGACGTGGCAGGCGCGGTGGCGGCCAAGGCCTTCGCGCGCCTGTACTGGGGCGGCCATCCCTACGGCCACTGGCTGATGGGTACGGAGACCTCGGTGAGGGCCATCGCGCGCGACGACCTCGTTCGCTTTCACGCGGAGCGCTGGAAGCCGGACGTGAGCGAGCTGGTGGTGGTGGGCGATGTCACGGAGGGCGCGCTGAGCGCCCGCCTGGAGAAGGCGCTCGCGGGCTGGACGGGAAAGGCAAGGCCCGATCCGGCGCCGGCCCCAGCCGCGCCTCCGGGATTGCAGACCGTGCTCATCGAGAAGCGCGGCGCGCCGCAGGCCTTCGTCATGCTGGGAATGCCGGGCCTCGAGCGGGCCTCGCCCGACTACGTCACGGCCGAGGTGGCGTTCCAGGTCCTCGGTGGCGGCTCCGCATCGCGCCTCTTCCGCAACCTCCGCGAGAAGCAGGGCTACACCTACGGTATCTATTCGCGAGGGGAGTCGCGCAAGCTGGGAGGAACGAGCTTCGTGGTGGGGAACGTCCGCGCGGATGCAGCCGGGCTCGCCATGAAGGCGCTCCTCGACGAGCTCGCGCTCATGGCCCGGGAGCCGGTGACGCCCGGCGAGCTTGCGGTGGCGCGCAACGCGCTCCTCCTCTCGCTGCCCGCCGAGTTCGCCAGCGTGGGCGGGATCGCCAGCAAGCTGGCCGCGGAGGTCGTGCACGGTCTCCCCGACGACTACTGGGACCACTACGCCGCCGAGGTCGCCAAGGTGAGCGCCGCAGACGTGCAGCGCGTCGCGCGCAAGGTGCTCGACGCCTCGCGGCTCACCACGGTGATGGTCTGCGACATCGCGGCGGTGCGGCCCCAGCTCGAGGGGCTGCCGCTGGGGAAGATCGAGGTGCGCGGGGCCGGAGGTGCGGAGGGCGGGGCCGGGGGAACGCCAGGCGAGTCCCATCGCCCCCGTTCACCGTGAGTCGGCGTCGCCCGCTGGCCGGCCGGAGGGGCGCACGGGTCTCCCGCGAGCGAGTAGCCTGAACCCTTCGCGACCGCTCGCGGCTCCAAGGGATCGTGAGCTCGACCGTTCCCGAGAGGATCCCCCGACCGCGCCGCGCGTTCGCCTGGCTGCTGCTCCTCGCGCCCGCGCTGGCCGCGGGCGAGGACCTGCAGCTCGAACAGGCGATCCGCCAGGCATGGGCGAGCAATCGAGGGCTCCTCGCCGCGTCGCTGCAGGCGAAGGCCGCCGCGGACCAGGCCGCCTCGGCGGAGGCTGGGCGGCTCCCGACCCTCGCCCTCACGGCGCGCGCGGTCGGCACCGGCGAGCCGATGATGGCCTTCGGCCTCAAGCTCGACCAGCAGCGCATCACCGCTGCAGATTTCGCGCCGGATCGCCTGAACGACCCCGCCTTCGCGGTCGGCGTCGGCCTCGGCGCAACGCTCGTCCAGCCCATCTACGCCGGGGGGCGCATCAGCGCGGGGATCCGGGCAGCGGGGGCCCAGGCGGACGCCGAGGGCGCGAGCCTCGCCCGTCACCGCGACGAGCTGGCCCTCTCCGTGACGGAGGCCTACTTCGGCTCCATCGCGGCGGCTCAGGGCGTCGCCTTCGCCGAAGACGTCCTCGCCCACGGGCGCGAGACGGAACGCTTCGTCCGCGACCGCAACGCGCAGGGGCTCGCGCTCGACTCCGACCTCGCCAGGGCCGTTGCCTTCCGCGCCCAGGCCGAGGCGGACCGTGCGACCGCCGCGCAGCGCCTGGCTTCGGCGCGATCCGCCCTGGCGCTCCTCGCCGGCGAAGGCGCGAGGGCCGCCAGACTCTCCACGCCCATGGACATCGCGGCGGTCGGGCCACCGACCCCCGGGGCCGCACCGGGCCTCCGCCCCGACCTGCGCGCGGGGCGGGCGCGCGCCGAGGCGGCCCGGGAGCTGGTGCGGGTCGAGCGCGGCAGCCTGCTTCCGCAGGTGTTCGCGCAGGCCTCCGTCGAGACGATGCGGCACGCGCTCGACGGGGGCGCAACGTGGTTCACGGGCGTGATCGGCGCGCGGTGGCAGCTCTCGATGCCGGATTGGCGAGCGTCGGCCGCGGCGGGCGCGCGGGCAGGCGCCGCGGATGCCGCCGCAGAGTGGCAGGAGAGTCAGGCGCGGCGCGAGGTCGAGGAGGCGGGGCGCGCGATCGAGACCGCTGGCGTGCTCGTCCGCTCCGCCGAGGAGGCCGTCACCGCCTCCTCGTCCGCCCGCGCGATGCGCGAGGCGCGCCACCGGGAAGGCCTTCTGCCGCTGACCGAAGTTCTCGACGCTGAGTCCGCGCTCGCCGGCGCCCGCGCCCTGCTCGTCCGCGGCCGCTTCGAGGCCCGCATCGCGCGCGCACGGCTCGAGCTCGCCACCGGCGCGCC
>JBBQEB010000007.1:0-51950 GCA_038320275.1 Myxococcales bacterium
CTCGCCATCCTCATCGAGGACGAGGCCCGCGAGCGCTACGCCGAGTTCTCGCGCATCGTCGGAGGGCGCTACGCGGGCGATGCCGCCGACATGTGCCGCATGATGGCGGGCTACGAGGCGAAGCACGGCCAGCAGCTCACCGAGCGGCGCCAGCGCCTGTTTGGCAACGCCCCCAGCCGGCTCACGCGAGACATGCTCGACGACGCCGAGGCGCCCGACCGTGGCAAGCCGCGCGTGTTCATGTCGGCGCGCGCCGCCATGGAGATGGCGCTCTCGTCCGAGGAGAAGGCCTACGACTTCTTCGCGGGGGCGCTGCCGCACGTCGTCGACCCGGACGTCCGCACACTGTTCGAGGAGCTGAAGGCGGAGGAACTGCAGCACCAGGCGATGGTGCGCGAGCGGCTCCGCGCGCTACCCCCCGGCCCCGACGTCGACGAGGACGAGGCCGACGAGCCGGGGAGCGACCCGGGCAATTGATCGGAGGGCCGCCGCTCCGCGGACCCTAGCGGCCGGCCATTCCGCGTGCTGGAGCCATGGCAACCGCCTGGCGCAGCGCCTCGAGCATGCTGCGCTCGTCCACCTTGCCCGTTCCGGCGATGTCGAAGGCGGTGCCGTGATCGACGGAGGTGCGCACAAAGGGGAGCCCCACCGTGACGTTCACGCCGGCCTCCAGGCCGAGCACCTTCACCGGCCCGTGGCCCTGGTCGTGGTACATGGCGACCACCACGTCGAAGTCGCCGCGCCCTGCTCGGAAGAAGAGCGTGTCGGCCGGAAGGGGTCCCTCCACGGCGATGCCGCGGCGGCGCGCCGCCTCGATGGCGGGGATGATCTTCGTCGCCTCCTCACCCCGCCCGAAGATCCCGCCCTCCCCCGCGTGCGGATTGATCGCGCAGACCGCGATGCGGGGATTGCGTAGGCCGGCCCGGGCCATCGCCTCGTGCGCGCGCACGATGGTGCGCTCCACCAGCCCAGGCTCGATGCGCTCGATGGCGTCGAGGAGCCCCATGTGCGTCGTCACGTGGATGACGCGCATCTTGGGCGTGGTGAGCATCATCGACACTTCTCCCGTCCCGGAGAGCGCCGCGAGGAGCTCGGTGTGCCCGGGGAAGTCGTGCCCTCCCGCGTGGAGCGCCTCCTTGTTGAGCGGCGCGGTACAGACCGCGTCGATGCGGCGGGCCATGGCGAGCTCCACCGCGCGGGCGATGTACTCGTA
The DNA here is from genome assembly GCA_038320275.1 of Myxococcales bacterium. Lineage (GTDB taxonomy): Bacteria > Myxococcota > Myxococcia > Myxococcales > Anaeromyxobacteraceae > Anaeromyxobacter_A. Next base: position 1,214 of record JBBQEB010000007.1, read on the forward strand.
GGCCGCGTGCCCCGCGGCGGCGGAGAGCTTGCCGAACGGCAGGTCGCGCGGAACGTTGGCGAGATCGATGCAGTCGAGCTCACCGCTGCGATCGCGTGCCTCCTCCGGGCCGGGCACGACGTGCACTGCGAGCGGCGAGTGCACGATCGCCGCGGCCATGCGGAGGCGCTGGGCATCTCCGATGACCACCGGGCGGCAGAGCTCGTGCACCTCCGGCGCGGCGAGCGCCTTGACGATCACCTCTGGCCCCACGCCGGCCGGGTCGCCCATGGTGATTCCGACGATGGGGCGCTCCATCAGGATCCTCCTCGGCGCCGGAGCGCCTCGAGGCAGCGCTGCAGGGTGTCCTCCGTTCCGAACGCGCCCGCCTTGGTGACCACGGTCAGCGGGCGTTCACCGTCGGCGCGACCCATGGGCACGCCAGGCTCGACCTCACCGATGAGCGTGAGCCCGCCCGCTCCAAGCTCCGCCAGGAGGGCCCGGGCGATGTCGCCGCCCGTGGCGACGACGCCGCCGACCCTTCCCACCAGTGGCGCGGCCAGCCGGGCCAGCGCGCTCGCGAGCGCGGGGCCTTGCTCGAGGGGCACCAGCTCGTCGAGCGAGATCATCGCCACCGCATCGCCTCCCCGACCGGTCGCTGCCTCCAGCGCGGCGGCTGCGCGCTCCCAGGCCGGGTCGCCCGCGCCGGCGAGGAGGGCCGCCGGCGCCACCACCACCATCGCCACCCCGCCTTTCTCGAGCCGCCTCGCCTGCTGGCGCGCCACGGCGGACCGGCTTCCCACCAGGAACAGCACCGGCCCTGCCGCTGGAATCGCTCGCTCGGAGCTCTGTCCCGCGGGCCGCAGGGAGAGCGCGGCGGGAAGGTGGCGCGCCAAACCAGCGGAGCCCATCCAGACGGCCTGTCCGCCCAGGCGGGCGCCGGCCTCGGCGATGCGCCGGAGGTCGTCTTCTCCCTCCGCGTCGCACACCGCTGCGTCCACGCCCCGCGCCGCCATGGCATCGAGGATACCGTGCAGCGCGTCCACGCCTTCGCGCACCAGCGGCAGGCGCACGACCTCGGCCGTGAGTCCCGCCCCGTGGAGCATCGCCGGGAGGTTGGCGGGCCCTTGCATCCCCGACTTCTGCCAGACCTCCGTCTTCTCCAGCAGAGTGCCGCCCACGAGCACAGCGCCGTCGCGAACGATACGTCCGGTGGCGGGAAAGGCGGGAGAGGCGACGAGCAGCGGGCGCTTCCGACCCCTCGCCGGATCGAATGCGCGGCAGGTAGCGGCTGCCTCCACTCCGACGTGCCCGCGGAGGGTGGAGTCGATCTTCTTGTAGAGCGCGCGGGGCGAGCCCTGGAGCGCCCGCCGGGTGACCTCCCCGGCCCTGGCCGCCGCCTCGGCGGCCCTCCCGAGCCTGCGCGTGTCCATGTCGATCGCCACCACCTGGACATCGGCGGGAGGCTCGGCATCGTCGCGAAAGGCGACCCAGGAGCGCAGCCCGGCCAGCGTGAAGGCAATGCCGGTGTCGGCCGCACCGGTGAGGTCGTCGGCGAGGATGATGACGTCCACCGGCACGGCTACCTCGCCGAGGATGACGGTGTGGAGGTCCCGAGGGCGGCTCCGGCGGCTCCCACCGTGCGGCGGTGCCACCAGGCCGTGATGATGGGGACGACGATCGCTGTCACCACCACGCTGGTGGCGACGAGGACCGTCGCCGTGGCGGCGGCCGGCCTGTAGGCGGGATTCGCGGCCGCGACGATGGCCGGCACTGCCGCAGCGTTGCCGGCGGTGGAGGCCGCCGCCAGCCCAGCCGTGCCATTGCCGCCGGTGAGCTTGTCGACCGTGAGGAGCACGACGCCCGTCACGACCACCACGAACAGGCCCAGTCCGAGCCCCAGGAGGCCCGCCTTCCAGACGGTGGTGAGGTTGATCCCGGCGCCCAGCGCGAAGGAGAAGAACGGGATCATGACCGGGACGGCGCGGCCGAGGAACTCGCGCATGTTCCTGTCCAGGTTGCCGAGCAGCATGCCCACCGCGAGGGGCAGGATGGCGCCCACCAGCGCCTGCCAGGGAAAGGAGGACAGCCCTGCAACACCGAGCGTCACCATGGTGAGGAAGGGGCCCGACTCGACGCTCATGATGGAGTAGGCGGCCACGTCCCGCGGCTGGCCGAACTGGCCCATGAGCGCCATGTACAGTCCGCCGTTGGTGTCGTTCATGGCGGCCACCACCGCGAGCGTTGAGAGGCCGGCCAGGAGCCCCCCTTGAACCGGCGACTCGCCCCAGATCCGTCCCAGCACGATGCCGACCACCACCGCCGAGAAGATCTTGGCGGCGAAGAGCGCGCCTCCCTTCTTGAGGATGTAGGGGGTCGCCTTGAACTCGATGGTGGCGCCCATGCAGACGTAGAAGACCGCCAGGATGGTGAGGGCGCCGCTGAAGAGCGCGCCAGTGAAAGACCCGAAGAATTTCCCGGTGTTCGGCGCGAGCGTGTTGATGATGGCGCCCGTGAACAGCGGCACGATCATCATGCCGCCCGGCACGCGCTCCAGGGCACGCTTGATCTCGAGGTTGGCCATCAAGTGAAGTCCCCCTCCGCAACGATGTGCATGGGTCCGGCGTTCGCCACCTGTGCTCCGCTCCTGCGCCGGCGAAAGGCAGCCCCGTTACATGAACGGGCGTGTCGAAGGCCTTCACCAGCGAGGAGACCCCAGACGTCGCTCCGCCGAGCAGGGCGCCTGCGCGCCTTGCTCCCGGCGAGATCCGCTACATGACGCCGGAAGGGCGTGCGGAGTTGCAGGCGGAGGCGTCGCGCCTGGTCTCCCAGCGCGACGCGCTCGCCAGGGGCGAGGAGCCGGCCCGGAGCGCCCGGCGCGGGGAGCTCGACCGGAAGCTGGCGCTGGTGGAAGCGGCGCTTACGGCGGCGACGGTGCTCGGGCCCGACAGCGCCCCCGAAGGCGTGGCCGGGTTCGGCTGCTGGGTGACGGTGGAGGACGCGGGCGGTGCGCGAACGACCTGGCGCCTGGTCGGCCCGGACGAGGTCGATGTCTCGAGAAAGCACGTCAGCGTCGAGTCTCCGCTCGGCGCCGCGCTCCTCGGCCATGCCCCCGGGGACAGCGTGGAGGTGGAGCGCCCCGCCGGGATGGTGGAATTCACCGTCATCGCGGTGCGGCGCGAGCCCCCCTGACGCGGCGACCGGGCAAGCCGCCTCGGCACCGTCACAGCTGGTACAGCGTCGCCCCCTTGCGCGCGTACCCGCGCTCCCGCGCCAGGACGTCGAGGTGCAGGCTGGTCCAGTCGGCCAGGAAGAGATCCTCTTCCCCTTCGCCGACGTACGTCTTGAGGAACCCCTTGCACGCGGTGCAGAGGTCCACCCGAAGCTCGCGCTCGTCCTCCAGCTCCAGGAGCTCCGTCCGCTCTCCGCCCTCCGCGGAGCACAGCGGGCAGCCCAGCCGCTTGAAGCGCCAGCGCGTGCGGCAACAGGCGCAGGACAGGAGCCGTTCGGGCCCGTCCCCGCGGTCGACGAGCTGGGCCATGGCCGGCGGAGCGCCGCAGGTGGGGCACATGGGGCGCTTCCAGCGCGCCTCATCGCCCCTCCAGACCGCGTACTCCGAGACGAGCGGCCCGAGGAGGTGGGCGAGCACCGTCCACCCCAGGAACCAGAGCAACCCGGGATTCTGCGGTTCCTGCGCGCCGGGGTCGCCGAGGAGCCAGCGCACCACGGCCTTGCGCGCCTCCGGGCCCTGCCGAAGCTGCTCGCGGACGTGGCGGCACTGCACCAGCATCCCAGCCGGTACCCCCGCCCCGACGAGCCGGGCCGCCACCCGCTCCAGCGCGTCGGCCGCCCAGTCCCGTACGTCGAGCCCAGCCCCGAGGCTGAGGAGCAGGGGCACGCCCTCGACGTGCTCGCGGGCATAGGCCGCCCAGCGCGGCACGAACACCACCGGCGTCGCCTCCGCGCGGGCGCTGGCCTCCACCAGCCCCTGGAAGGAGGCCATCCCGGCGAGAAAGGGATGCGCGTCGATCCAGGCCTCCAGACGGTTGTCCATGGCCCCGCGTTGTCCCACGGACGACGTCCGAGATCGAGCGGCGTCGACGCTCAGCTCCGAGCGGCGCCCTCCTTGGGCAGCACCGGCAGGAGCCGCACGCCGAGGCCGAAGAGGAAGATGGCGGCGGCGATCACGCCCGCGGAGATGCTCCACTCGACGAAGCTCGGTGCGTAGGCCTGGGGCACGAAGGCGGGAGCGATGCCCCGGAGCTGCATCCCGAGCAGCACCACGTCCACGCGGTGGAGCACCACCCCGGCGCAGGAGAGGAAGGCTGCGACTCCCAGCAGCCAGGGAGTCTCCCTCACCTTGCGGATCGCGAGCAGGAGGAGCGGCACGAGTCCGCCCACCACCACCTCGGCGGTGAAGAGCCCGCCCTTGGGGCCCGTGAAGGCGCTCCCGATCAGCCCGCGGAAGGCGAGGTCGCCCAGGCGGAAGGCCAGCGCCACGAAGAGCGCCGCGAAGGCGATGCGGCCGATCGCTGCGAGCTGCGCCGGACGCACCTGGCGGTTCCAGGCCCGGGCGATCCAGAGCTCCACGAGGATGAGGAGCGCCGTGCCGGCCGAGATGGACGACAGGAAGAAGGAGATGGGCATGACCGGCGACCACCACTGCGCGGCGAGCTTGTCGGGCATGAGGAGGAACAGCGAGCCCAGCGAGCTCTGGTGCATGGTGGAAAGCGTCACCGCCGCGATGGCGAGCATGATGGGCTCGGGGCGGACGCCGGGGCGGGCCCGGAAGGCGTAGGCGAGGCCGGAGAAGAGCGCCGCGGCTGCGCCTGCGTAGAGGACGCTGCGCGAGACGAGGTACACGAAGAGCGTCAGCACCCCCGCCACGTACCAGGGCGCGTACCTCCTCCAGAGCTCGGTCCAGCGCACGAGGCCCCAGCGCTCCAGGGGCACGGGCAGGAACTCGAGCATGAGCACCGTCACGTACAGCCCGACGCACCAGGAGACCTCGAACATGGCGGAATGCGACGGCGCGTTGAACGCGAGCTGCCAGGCATGCCAGGGCAGGCCGAGGTCGGCGACGAGCGTCACCGTGACGAAGGAGTAGGAGAGCAGGCCGAGGAGCACGGCGGTGCGGCCGACCGAGTAGAGGTCGGTCCGGCGCAGGCAGTAGATGAGCCCGGCGCTGGCGAACGCTCCCGCCGCGATCGCGATCCAGATGAGGTCGAAGACGATCCAGAGCCCCCAGGCGTGGGTGTCGGAGAGGCTGGTGGTGCGCCCCAGGCCGAGCGCGAAGCGCGCCGCGAAGGACATCGCCCCGAGCCCCATCACGCCGGCGAGGAGCAGGTTCACCGGCGTCCACAGCGGCCGCGCCAGGGGCTCGAACTCGACGTGGGGCTCGGCGTGAGCGGCGGGGGCCGGCGTGGCGTCCTGCTTCGGCCGCAGAGACTGTACGGTGGCCGGCGCCGTCCGGGGCAAGGTCTTCCGCTCCGCCTGGGCGGGTGCCGTCTCCTCGCGGGCCACCGCCGTCCTCCGCTGCGAGAGCGCATAGGCGCCGCCCAGCACGGCTCCGACGCCCAGCACGGCAGGGGGGACCGCGCCCAGCGCGATGCGCGAGGGGGCGGGGTAGGACTTCAGGCCCACGTCGGGCAGCCCCAGCTCGCCGAAGGGAACGCTCGCGAGGTACAGCGTGTCCGTCCCGCCGGCCTCCTTCTCGCCGTACACGTGGGCGACGTACTTGCCTGGGCTCTCCGCGATCCGCCGGTGAGCCTCGGCCAGCATCGCGTCGCGGTCTCCGTAGCTGAGCGCGCCGGCCGGGCAGGACTTCACGCAGGCTGGAACGGCCTGCGCGGCGGCGTAGCGCGTCAGCTCCTCGGAGGTCAGCAGGACGCCGTTGCGCTCCACCGACGCCGGGGTCTCCAGCCGGTCATGGCACCCGGTGCACTTGCGGATCTTGGGCGCCAGCGACGACCACTCCGCGGTGGGGACGCCGAACGGGCAGGCCCACATGCAGTAGCGGCAGCCCACGCACTTCGCGTCGTCGTAGACCACCGGGCCTTCCGGGGTCTTGTGCATGGCGGTGACGGGGCAGGCCGCCGCGCAGGCCGGCTCCTCGCAGTGCATGCAGCCGCGCTTCGTGAAGACGAGCCGGAGCCCGCCCGGCGCGCGGGGATCCTCCACCTCGGACGACTGCAGGATGCTGAAGGTGCTGGCGGAGAGCGCGGCGGGGTTCTGCATGCCGCGCGGGCCGGTGGGCAGCTCCGTCTTCTCGCCGGGCAGCCCGTTCCAGCTCTTGCAGGCGACCTGGCAGGAGCGGCAGCCGACGCACTTCGTGGTGTCGATGAGCTTGGCGCTGCGCTTCGCGGCAGCCTTCTCTGGGGTCGCGTGGTTCATGGTCTTCTCCAGGGCGAGCGCGGACTACCGCGACGCGACCGTGGCCTCCCCTTCCGCCTTCCGGACGTTCACCAGGCACGCCTTCGTCTCCTGCGTGCCCGCTCCGGGATCCCCCGCGTCGATGGTGAGGACGTTCGTGCTGGGGCCGGTGCTGAGACCCTTGAACCCCCAGTTGTAGGGCATCCAGACCACCGTCACCTCCTGGCCCTGGATGCGGAGCGTCTGCATGCGCTTCGTCACCACGGCTTTCACCACGAGCTCGCCGCGCGCCGAGGAGACCTTGGCCCGGTCGCCCGTCTTCATCCCCAGCTTCGCCGCCAGCTTCTCCGGGATCTCCACCATCGGCTCCGGCACGAGCTCGTTGAGCCACGCCACGTTGCGGGTGGTCGACCCCGCGCACCAGTGCTCCGCCATGCTCGAGGTCATGAGCACGAAGGGGAAGTCGCGGGTGGTGCCGATGGGCTGCTTCGACTTCACTCGCGGATACTTGAGGCATGGGTTCGTCGCCACGGCCGGGTGCAGCGCGTTCGGCACCGGGCTCTCCACCGGCTCATACATCTCCGGGAACGGCCCGTCCTTCGGGACGTAGGAGGTGTCGCGCGGCACGCCTTCACGCTTCGGATCCGGGTCGGCGTACGGGTTCGCCATGAGGCGGGCGACGCCCTCGCCGTTCATCCGGAACGGCTTCTGGCCGTTGGGCGTGTCGGGGCCGTCGGTGGGGACCGGGACGTCGGGCGTGTCGTTGCCCTTCCACTTCTTCTCCGCCTCGTCCCACCAGATGACCGGCTTCGTGCCTGGCCAGGGCTTCCCCTTGGCGTCGCAGGAGGCGCGGTTGTACAGGATCTTCATGTTGCCGGGCCAGGACCACGCAAACCCTGGGTACGTGCCGAGACCGGCCGGCCCGTCCTTGGGGTCGCGGCGCTTGGTCAGGTTCTTCCCGCCCTTGAAGACGCCGGCGTAGATCCAGACGCCGCTGGAGGTGGAGCCGTCCGCCTGCAGTTCGCCGATGCCGCCGATCGGCTCCCCGGTGGTCAGATTCGTGCCGTTCATCTCGCGCAGCACCGCCTCGGCCATGCCCTGGGCCGGGTAGTTCCAGGCGGCCTTCGCGAGCGGCGCGTCCTTGGCGTCGGTCGAGCCGGCGTAGAGGTCGCGCACCTTGCGGAAGACCTCGTCGAACACCTCGAGGTCGGCGCGAGCCTGGCCGGGCGGCTTCACGCCAGCGTGCCGCCACTGCACCAGGCGGCCGGAGCCGGTGATGGTGCCCTCCTTCTCCATGAAGTACGCGGCGGGGAGGAGGATGACCTCCGTCTTCACCAGCCTGGGGTCGACGCCGGGACGCTCCCAGAAGGCGGCGGTCTCCGTCTCCCAGAGCTCCTGCACCACCAGCGTCTCGAGGTTGCCAAGCGCCTCGCCGACGTAGGTGAGGTTGGGATTCGTGACCATCGGGTTCTGCCCGAGGACCCACATCATCTTGAGGTCGCCCGCGTAGGCGGCGTCGACCATCCCGAAGATCGAGTAGTCCTTCTTCGCGCTCTTCTTGGGCAGCCAGCCGAAGCCGAAGCCGTTGTCGGCGGTGGCGTTCGTGCCGAACCACGCCTTGAGGCCGTTCACCGCCCACTTGGCGCGGAAGGTGCCGTTGTGCGCGGTCCACGCCTCGAGCGTGGGCTCGTCGTGGTTCGGGTAGTTGAGGTAGCCGAACATGTACCCGTTGAGCACGGACATGTCGCAGGCGCCCTGCACGTTGGGCTCGCCGCGCAGCGCATTCACGCCCCCGCCCGCCTTGCCCATGTTGCCGAGGAGCTGCTGCAGGATGCCGTAGCAGCGGATGTTCTGGATGCCGACCGTGTGCTGGGTCATCCCGAGCGCGTACAGGATCGTCCCGGGCTTGTTCTTCGCGTACAGCTCGGCGATGAGCTCGATCTGCGCGGCGGGGATCCCCGAGATCTCGGCCCCGACCTCCAGCGTGTAGCGGCTGAAGTGCTGGCGCAGCTTCGCGAACACGCAGCGCGGATCGTCGAGGCTCTCCGCCCTGACCGGCTTCCTCGCCTCGGCGTCGAGCGCGTACGACCAGGAGGCGTTCTGGTAGGCGTGCTTCTCGGCGTCGTACCCGGTGAACAGCCCGCCCTCGAAGCCGAACGCGTCGTCCACCAGCAGGAGCGCGTTGGTGTGCAGCTTCACGTACTCCTCGTCGTAGAGCCGCTTCTCGAGGATGTGGTGGATCATCGCCGACAGGAACGCGATGTCCGCGCCGGGGCGGATGCGCGCGTACACGTCGGCGATGGAGGAGGTGCGATTGAAGCGCGGATCGACGTGGATGATCTTGGCGCCGTTCGCCTGCGCCTTGCGGATCCACTTCATGGCGATGACGTGGTTCTCGGCGGTGTTCGAGCCCTCGATGAGGAAGACCTTGGCGTTCTGGAGATCGGCCCAGTGGTTCGTCATCGCGCCGCGGCCGAACGATGCCCCCAGACTGGGGACGGTGGGGCTGTGTCAAAGGCGCGCTTGGTGCTCGACGTACGACGTGCCGAAGAGCCTCCCCATCTTGTTCCAGAGGTAGCACTCCTCGTTCGTGCTCTGCGCCCCGCCGAGGAAGCCGATGCCATCGGTGCGATGGACCGGGTGCTCGCCGGCGGCGTCTTTCTCGGTGGCCACCCAGGTCGTGTCCCGCACCGACTTCACCTTGCGGGCGATCCTGGCGATGGCCTCCTCCCAGGTGATGTCCTGCCAGTGGTCGGAGCCCGGCGCGCGGTAGCGCGGCGTCTGGAGGCGGCGGGGCGAGGTGTGCGTCGCCACCATGGCGCTGCCCTTGGCGCACAGGGAGCCACCGTTGATGACGTGGTCGGGGTCCCCCTCCAGCGTGAGCAGCTCGCCGTCCTTCACCCGCCCGAGCATGCCGCAGCCCACCGAGCAGAAGTTGCAGGCGGTGGTGTACTCCTTGGCGTGGGAGATCCTGAGCTTGCCCGCCGCCGCCCGGGCCTGGGGCACGTCCAGGAGGCCCGCCACCGCCAGCCCCGCGCCGCCGCCCGCCACGTACTTCAACCAGTCACGCCTGCCGAGGTCCATCGTCGCAGCTCCCCTGCCTTGGGGGCCGCGAGGCGGCCGAAGGCGGTCAACGGGTATTCCGAAAGGAACCCCACTCTGCTGAGGGGCGGAATGAAGCGTCAACCCAGCCAATCTCGCGCAATGCGTCACGAAATCACACGAGGTGTACGAGAGCGCAATGGTCGATGATTGATGCTGGTCAAGGGGTGCGTCAAAAAGGCGCGCCAGTCGTACATCGGGTCGCACCCAAACAGCACGCAAAGGATGCGCGGTGCCTGCCTCCGACCGTTCTTTGCCCCTGCAACTTTTTCCGCGCGCGACCCCTCGCCTCACTCTTTCGGGGGGCTAGTTTCCAGAGCGAAACCCGCCGCTGCGAACTCTCCGGGCGTGTTGGCGCCTCGCAATGCGGGAGCAATGCCGGGGGGCAGCGGAAGCCTCTCGACTCCCGCGAGCTCGAGGAAGCACCGCACCGAGCGCGCGCTCGCGGGACCTCGACAGAGAGCACGCGCCACATCCAGGGACTCGGGGCTCGCCAGCACCAGCGCGGGCAGTTCCTCTCCGTGGTAGGCGCGGGTCGCGACCCCGCCTGCGAGGAGGGGCAGGAGCGCCTCCTCGGTGAGCGCGGGCAGATCGACGGGAACGAAGAGCAACGCGGTGGGTCGGGCCGGTTCGGGGACGCGGCACGCGTCCTCCAGCACCGCCGCCATGCCCCCGACCGGACCCAGCTCCCTTGCCGTGTCGGCGATGCATCGCTGACCTTCGACGTCGCCGCTGACGAGCACGATGGGCGCCAGGCCGCGCGCTTCCAGGGCTCGACCGAGCACGGCGACCACCCGATCGACCAGCCTTCCGCCGCCCGGCCACGGCAGGGACGCCTTGTCGCGCCCCATCCTGCTCGACCGCCCACCCGCGAGGACGACGCCCCAGACCGACGCTGGTAAGGGCGCGGGCTCAGCCACCGATCTCGGCGAGGTTCCAGGTCCGGCCGCTGTTGCCCTCCAGGAGCCGGTGCGCTGGTGGCTTCGAGCGCAGCGCCGCCTCCACCTGCTCGGCAAGATCTGCCTCGCAGCCGTCCTCGCGGAGGTGGTGGCGAAGTGAGACATCGCCGTCTCCGAAGAGACAGAGCCGGAGCGCGCCGCGCGAGGAGACGCGCAGGCGATTGCACGAGGCACAGAAGTCGGTCGCGGTGGGCGCGATCACCCCCACCCGCCCCTGGTGTTGGGCATGGAGGTGCTCCACCGCCGGACCATCCGTCTCGCCCCGCTCCGCGCGCGCCCACCCGCGCGCCGCCAGCTCGTCCTGAACGAAGGAGACGGGAAGGTGGTGGGCGGCGAAGAACCCGGCGTCGCAGCCGGTGCGCATGAGCTCGATGAAGCGGACCGAGATGGGCGCGTCGCGCGTCAGGTCGAGGAAGCGCCTCAGCTCGTCGAGCGCGAGGCCGCGCAGGAGCACCACGTTCACCTTCACCGGTGAAAGGCCGGCCTGCAGCGAGGCAGTGACCCCGCGGAGCACGCGGTCGAGCAGCGCGCGGCCGGTCACCTGCTCGAAGCGCGCCGGATCGAGGCTGTCCACGCTGATGTTGATGGCGTGGAGTCCCGCGTCGCGGAGGCGCGGCGCCAGGCGCTCGAGGTCGTGGCCGTTGGTGGTGAGCGCGACCTTCCGGATGCCGGGCACCGCCGCGACCGCTGCCACGAGCTCCGTGAGGTCGCGGCGAACGGTCGGCTCCCCGCCGGTGAGCCGGACCTTTTCCACGCCCATGGCCGCGAAGCCGCGCACCAGCCGGCGGACCTCGTCGACGTCGAGGATCGAAGCTGCGCCTGGCACGGGGCGCCAGCCATCCGGCAGGCAGTACGCGCAACGAAAGTTGCACGCGTCCGTGACGGACAGTCGCAAGTACTTGAATCGACGCCCGTGGGCGTCCTGCAGCACGCGCACGATGCCCCTTTCCAAGGCGGGGAGGCGAACGCGTTTCCGCGCGCGCCCTGGTGAGCAGGAAGAGCAGCCCACGGCCCAGGGTCCATGCCCGAAGAGGGGTTAGGACGAAGGGCTCGGTAGCACCTATGTCGCATGAAGGTACCACGGGTGCGAGGGTGGGCTCAAACCGGGCGACTCCGACCGCGACTGGGCGCTCGAACTCGACCGCGAACTCGACCTCGACCGCGACCCTCGACCGCGACCCCTCCCCCCGAGCTCACTCGCGACCTGCCACACCGCGCAGCACAGACACCGAACGCCGCCCCGATCACCTCACCGCGCGCGACAGCTCGTCGAGGCGCCTCAGCTCCAGCGGGGACAGCAGCAGATCCTGCGCACCGATGTTCTCCTCCACCTGCTTCACTCGCGATGCTCCCGGGATGGCCACCACCGCCTCCCCGTGGAACCTCACCACCCAGGACAGCGCAACCTGCGACGCGCTGGCGCCGTGCGCCGCGGCGATCTTCTGCAGTTCCTGCACCAGCGGCCTCGTTCTCGCGAGCCCCCTCTTCTGAAACGCAGGCATGAAGCGCCTGGGGCCCCGCAGCTTGCGCGCCAGGGCGGGATCGTCGTGGTACTTGCCGGAGAGGATGCCCTGCTCCAGCGGCGAGTAGGCGATGAGGGTGACGCCCAGTTCCTTCGCCGCGGCGAGCACGCCGTTTCGCTCCGCCCGCCGATCGAGGAGGCTGAACTTCACCTGATTCGAGGCGAGCGGCAGGCTCCGCGACGCGAGCGCCCCGTGCGCGCGACGCATGCGCGCCTCGCCGAAGTTGCTCACGCCCACCGTGCGGACCTTCCCCTCCTCCACCAGCCGCGCCATGGCGAACATCTCGGCTTCCACCGAGGAGAAGCCAGCCCACTGATGCACCTGGTAAAGGTCGATGGGGTACGGGGCGAGCGCCGCCAGCCTCTCGCCGATGGTGGCGGAGATGGAGTGGGCACTGCGGAGCGCGGGCCACCACTTGGTGGCGACCACCGCGTCGCCCGGCCTGGCGCCGGCCGCCTGCAGCGCGCGCGCGAGGGCCCGCTCCGAGCGGCCCTTTCCGTAGACCTCCGCCGTGTCGAACCAGGTGATCCCCCCGCGCAGCGCGGCCGCGACGATGGCGTCCACCTCCTCGCGCGGGAGCGCCTCCCAGTACCCCCCGACCAGCCCGAACCCTTCGGAAAACTGCCAGCAACCGAGTCCCAGGGGCGAGATCCCCAGGTCCGTCCTGCCCAGCCTTTGCGTGTTCGACATGCTCGAGGTCACCCCGTGGACCCCAGCAGCATAGCGTTGACCCTGGCCGCCGGGCGGGTAGAAAAACGGCCCCGCTTCGACAAGGTGCCCTTCGTCGCCATCGACGCGCGCATGCTGCTCACCCTCATCGACACGCTTTTCGCCCGGGAGGAATCGATGGCGCCCTCACTCGTGCTCCTCGCCGGGCTCGCCCTGCTGGGAGCCCTCCCCGGGCGCGCCGGATCGTCACTTTCAGTACATGTCTCGGGATTTCGAAACGGCAAGGGCATGCTGCAGTGCTCGCTCTTCGCCGGGGACGGCGGCTTCCCCGACCACCCGGAGAGCGCGGTCGCGACCCAGCGCGCCCCCATCCGCGCCGACCACACCGCCCTTTGCCAGTTCGCCGGCCTCGCGCCGGGGGAGTACGCGGTGGGCGTCATGCACGACGAGAACGGCAACGGGAAGATGGACTTCAACCTGGTGGGCATGCCCACCGAGGGCTACGGAATGTCCAACAACCATCTCCACGCGCTGCGAGCGCCGGACTGGGCCGAGTCGAAGTTCCGGGTCGACGCCGGAGCCGACATGAGCCTGATGGTGAATTTGAGGTACTGAAAAGGCGCTGCTCCGACGCGATCTCAACGGGTCTCTCGGTCCGGGCAGTTGCCCACCGAGACGCGCATGTTGCGGGAGTACGCGCGCTGGCAGTCGAGCACGTAGTCGACGTAATCCTCCTTGTTCTGGGCCTTGCGGTACTGACCTTCGACGAACCGCTGGTTCCGGCGGTCGCGGCCCCCCTGCTCCGCCGCCATGAAGTCCTGGTGCTGCTTCGTACGCTGCCCCTGGGCGAGCCGGCCCTGCTCCAGCAACGCGCCGGTCTGCTGGCGGCTCAGCGCCTGACTGCGAGCCACCATGGCCTGCTTCCATCGGTCCATCCAGGCCGGATTGACGGTCATCTTCATCGCCTCGAACTGCGGGATCTTCGACTGCAGCGTTCCGAGCGGCGCGAACCAGCGCGCCACGAAGGCGGAGCAGCTGTGCTGCTGGCCCGCGCCCAGCGCCGACACCTGGTTGCAGCTCAGCGTGACGGTGAGCCACTCCTCGAGCTGCTGCGCCCCCACGGAGTACCGGACGAGAGACCGAGCCATGTCGATGCTGAAGCGCATCCCTCCCTGGGCGCGGCTGTTCATGCTCTGCATGTTTCGCCGAGCCTGGTCGAGCTCCGGGACCGGCACCTCCCGGACGACCTCGAGCCCCCTGATCGCGACCAGGCGGTTCAGGTAGTCCCTGGCGCTGTCGATCTTGGGCAGCCTCCGGCAGTCGTCCGAGACCGGGAGGCGAGTGCCCCAGGCCCAGTCCGTCCGCGGGAGCAGGTAGAGACCGCTCAACCCGTCGGGACTCGACGCCCGGACCACGGGAGACGTGGAGGATACGCACGAGGAGCCGGGAAGCATGGTGCCTTCCGCCTTCCATCCTGCCGGCACAGCGAGGTCCCAGGCCTTCATCTCGAGCACGGGATCCATCACTGCGTACGAGTGCATCCCACCCGCGCGCGCGGGTGCCAGCCCCGTCGCGGTGAGCGCCGCGACGGCCATTCGCATCAGGGCAAGACGATCCATGGCTTGGCTCCGAGGTCCGGCTGCGACCAGCAGTCGATTCGTGGAGGGGCGCCGGGGGCTTTTCACCCGACAGATGGGTCGCTCCGCAGCGAAGGCTCTTCCGTGCGCCCTCGAGCGCACGGTCGAGCTCTGGGTGACGAACTGTCAGACCTCGCCACTACCTTGCGCATCGCCACGGAACTGCGAGGAGCAACCATGATCTCCGACATCCAGCTCGCTCGATGGAAGGCCCTCCTCGCTCGCCCCGGCGATGTGGAGGGGGTTCAGTTGCGCCGCATCGCCGCGCAGCTGGTGGACGAGGTCCAGGCGCTTCGCGCGGAGGCCTCGGGGGGCGGCCGGCAGAGCGCGGCCCAGCTCTCCACGGCGCTGGAGCGGCGGCTGGCGGATCTCTCTGCGAGCGGCGACGATTGCCCCGCATGCCACGACGCCGAGGCTCGGGTCGCCATGGCGCGCCTGCGCGAAATCGCGCAGGGCCGCTGGGAGGTGGACGCCCCCCAGGTGACGGTCGGCGCGGCTGCGGTGAGGAGGCGCTAGGCGAAGCGCCCGCTTATGCTCCGGCCCGATCGCAGCGAGGAGACCGACATGCCGGACAGAACCAATCGTGAAATTCACCTTGCGGCGCGCCCGCGGGGCATGCCCACGCCGAAGGAGTTTGCGCTCGTCACGGCGCCCGTGCGCGAGCCCGGTCCGGGCGAGGTGCTGGTGCGCAACCTCTACATGTCGGTCGATCCCTACATGCGCGGCCGGATGAACGACGCCAAGTCGTACGTCCCGCCCTTCAGGGTCGGCGAGGCGCTCGATGGGGGATCCGTTGGCGAGGTCCTCGTCTCGAACGCGCCATCGCTCGCCCCGGGCGACCTGGTGGTCTCGCCGGTCGGGGGCTGGCGCGAGCTGCACGTGGCTCCCGCGGAGCTCCACACCAAGGTCGAGAAGGTGGACCCGCTCTCGCTCTATCTCGGCGCGCTGGGCATGCCGGGGCTCACCGCCTATGTCGGCCTCCTCGACATCGGGCGGCCCAAGGCGGGCGAAACCGTCTTCGTCTCCGGCGCGGCCGGGGCGGTCGGCGGCATCGTCGGTCAGCTCGCCAAGCTCACGGGATGCCGGGTGGTGGGAAGTGCCGGCTCGGCCGACAAGGTCGAGCACGTGGTCCGCGAGCTCGGGTTCGACGCCGCGTTCGAGTACCACGGCGAGCCCCCGCGGGCCGCGCTCTCGCGGCTCTGCCCGGAGGGTGTGGACGTCTACTTCGACAACGTCGGCGGCGAGCACCTCGAGGCCGCCATCGGCGCCATGAAGCCGCACGGCCGCATCGTCATGTGCGGCGCCATCTCCGGCTACAACGCGACGACGCCAGTCCCCGGCCCCCGCAACATGTTCCTCGTCATCGGGAAGCGGCTCTCGCTGCAGGGCTTCATCGTGAGCGACCACGCCGACCGCACGCCAGCGTTCCTCGCGGACATGCGGCGCTGGCTGGCGGAGGGCAAGGTGAAGGCGCCCGAGACGGTGGTGGACGGGGTGGAAAACGCTCCCGAGG
Organism: Myxococcales bacterium; assembly: GCA_038320275.1. Lineage (GTDB taxonomy): Bacteria > Myxococcota > Myxococcia > Myxococcales > Anaeromyxobacteraceae > Anaeromyxobacter_A. Next base: position 16,968 of record JBBQEB010000007.1, read on the forward strand.
CCTTCCTCTCCATGCTGTCCGGCAAGAACGTGGGCAAGATGGTGGTGCGGGTGGCGCAGGGATAGAGACCTCTTCAGTGCGCGTCCTCGGCGTCGGCGAGTCGCATGACCTGGGCGACCTCTACGCCAGGCTCCTGCGGCTCGGCCACGAGGTGAGGGTCTGCGTCGAGGACGAGGCCTGCCACGACGTCCTGGCCGGCATCGTCCCGCGGGTGCCCCGGTTCGAGGATCACCTCGGCTGGGTGCGCGAGGCGGGCGAGGACGGGCTCGTGCTCTTCGAGGACGTGAAGCACGGCGCGGTGCAGGACGACCTGCGCCGGGAGGGCTTCCAGGTGGTGGGCGGGAGCGCTCTCGGCGATCGCCTCGAGAACCAGCGCGGCTTCGGTCAGGAGGCGCTCCGGGCGGCGGGGCTGCGCACCGTCCCCTCGCACGGCTTCGCAGACTTCGAGGAGGCGGAGCGCTTCGTCCTCGAGAGCGCGGGCCGCTGGGTGGTGAAGCTCGAGGGCGGCTGGGCCTCGCACCGCAGCTACGTCGGCCAGCTCCCCGGCGGGGAGGACGTCGCCGCGTACCTCGCGCTGCAGAGCGCGAGCTGGACGTTCGACGAGCGACCGCGGCTCCTGCTGCAGGAGCACGTCACCGGCGTCGAGATGGGCGTGGGGGCTTACTTCGACGGCCAGCGCTTCCTTCTCCCCGCCTGTCTCGACTGGGAGCACAAGCGCTTCTTCCCGGGCGACCTGGGAGAGCTCACGGGCGAGATGGGCACGCTCGTCACCTGGAGGGGGGCGGAGCGCTTCATGGAGGCGACCCTCGCCAAGCTCGCCCCGCTCCTGCGCGACGGCGGCCACGTCGGGTACCTGAACCTCAACACCATCGTGAACGAGGACGGCGTTTTCCCGCTCGAGCTCACCTGCCGCTTCGGCTATCCCGGGTTCGCCATCCTCGACGCGCTGCACGCCGAGGGCTGGGACACCATCCTGCGGCGGATCGCTGGACGCGCGCCGCCTCGCGTGGAGACGCACGGCGGCTTCGCGGTGGGCATCGTCCTCACCACCCCACCGTTTCCGTATACCGGCCCCGCGCGCGCCAAGGGGAGCCCCATCCTTCGCCGCCGGCCGCTCTCGCCGGAGGAAGAGGACCGACTCTGCCTGGGCGAGGTCATGCTGCGGGATGGCCGCTGGGCGACGAGCGGCCCCACCGGCTACGTGCTCGTCGCCACCGGGCGCGGCGCGACGCCCTCGGGCGCGCGCGAGGCCGCCTCTGCGCTCGCCGCCGAGATCGTCATCCCCAACGTGCGCTACCGCACCGACGTCGGGGTTCGCTTCGAGCGCGAAGATTCGGCGCGGCTGGCGCGGCTGGGCTGGCTCCCGCGAGAACTGTCGTACGCGCCCGGCACGTTCAGCTCCCCCCGATAGCGCGCGAAGCAGCGGGCCCCCGCCTCCAGCCGCAGCAGCGCACCCTCCGCGATGAAGGGCGCCACCTCCGGGCGGCTCTGCACCAGCGGGCGGAGGATCTCCTCGTTCCAGGCCGCGGAGTGCTTCACGTCGAGGGTGGCGTGCAGCGCGAAGTACCGGTAACCGGCAGGCGAGACGCCCACGCGCTTCAGCCCCTGCACCACGTGGACAGCGCGCGTCGGAGCGGTCAGCTCGATCGCGCCCAGCGCGCCCATGGCGTGAAAGGCGTAGCTGCGGGTGGCGGCCAGCGCGACGAGCAGATTTCCGAGCGCCTGCGCTTCCCAGACGATGGGCGTGGTGCCCGGCGCGGCGCCCACCTCCCGCGCGAGGTCCTCCAGCATGCCGCCGTGCATCCCCTCCTCGCGCCCGCGGCCCATCTCGTCCCAGTAATTGCGGGCCAGCTCGAGCTTCGCGCGCACGGGAGCCTTCACCTGCGTCAGCGCGACCAGGTCGTCGAAGCCAGCCTCCCCGGCCACCTCCTGGCAGAGGAACCAGCGAAGCTCGTCGGCTGTGGCCTCCCTCGCGAGGTAGGGAAAGAGGGGGTCGCCCTGACCGGGCCCCTCCTCCCGCAGCCGCTCGAACCAGGCGACGAAGCCGTCCGGGTCGCGCGGCGCGCTCCGCGCGCGCGCGGCGACGCTCGCCCGCTCGGCCTCCACCCACTCCACCTCGGCTGTGCGGAGGACCACTTCCTCCTGGAGCGCCTCCTTCCAGCCTGGGTCGGGAACTCCCGGCGACAGGCGCGCGCGGTTCCAGCTCGACAAGGATGCATGAAGCCGTTCGGGGCTTTGGGATTCCGGCACGCAGGGGCCTCCGTGGGGTCGTGACCGCATGGTAAATTAAGGACCCCGGTGCCGGCCGCCAGCCCTCCCCGCCCGGACCAGCACCACCGCCACCACCGCGATGCGCTCGACGTCCGCGTAGGCCGCGCGCTCGAGCTCCTCGCCGAACACATCCGGATCGAGCTCCTCGTAGCGCGTCTGACCCGCGAGCTGGACCGCGGGGACGAGCGCCTCCCACAGGAGGTCCTTGCCCTCGACGATGGGCGTGGCGGTGTAGAGGACGAGCTGCCCGCCGGGCTCGAGGCGCTCCATGGCCTCGCGGGCGATGCGGGCAGAGAGCTCGATCCCCCGCGCCCCGCCGCCGTCGCGGTAGAGCCGCCGCGCCTCGTCCACCAGATAAGGCGGGTTCGCCACCACCAGATCGACCGGCCCCTGCACCCCTGCGAGCACGTCGCTCGCGATGCACTCCGCCTCGACCTGCGCGATGGCCGCGTTCACCCGCGCGAAGCGCAGGGCGCGCGGGCTCACGTCGGAGAGCACGATCTCGCGCGCTCTCCCGGCCAGCGACAGGCCGCCCGCGCCGGTGCCGCACCCCACGTCCACCGCCCGCCGGGCGCCCCGGACCTCGCGCCCCAGCAACGCCAGGAAGCGATAGGTGTCCGGGCCGAAGAACACCGCGTCCTCCTCCACGGTGGGATGAGCGGAGTGGACGAGGAGCAGGTCGCCGGCCGACGAGAAGCGCACGCGGCTGCGCAGGAGGCCCCCTGGGGCACGCTCCAGCTCGCCAGCGTCGTCGAGGAGCGCCAGCAGCCCCTCGGGCAGCACCTCCTCGCGAAAGGGCCGGCTCCAGCCGAACACGTCGCGCAGGGAGCGCGCCTCGGCGCCCGGCCGCGCGTTCACCCTGCGGTGCGTCTCCGGCGTGGGCGTCACGAAGGCGTACTCGCGCGCCCGCAGCCCTTTCCCGAGCTTCACCAGGGCGCGGTCGGCTTCGTCCATGCCGCGCGATCTGGGCAGAGGCGGGCGGCCGCGCCAGGGATTCAGCACGGGTGCGCAGCCGCTCGTCCATGGACGGCCCGGCCACCGGCCATTACGCGGAATAGATGATCACGGACCTCTGGTACAAGAACGCGGTCATCTACTGCCTGCACGTGGGCTCGTTCCAGGACACCAACGGCGACGGCGTGGGCGACTTCCCGGGGCTCACCCGGCGCCTCGATTACCTGGCCGGCCTGGGCGTCACCTGCGTCTGGCTCATGCCGTTCCAGACCTCACCCCAGCGCGACGCTGGCTACGACATCGCCGACTACTACAGCGTGGACCCGCGCTTCGGCACGCTGGGAGACTTCGTCGAGTTCACGCGCGGTGCTCATCAGCGAGGCATCCGCGTGCTCATCGATCTCGTCGTGAACCACACCTCCGACCAGCACCCATGGTTCCGCGAGGCCCGCCGCGACCCGAAGTCGAAGTACCGGGACTGGTACGTGTGGTCGAAGAAGAAGCCCCCCCGCGCCGACGAGGGCGTGGTGTTCCCGGGCGTGCAGAAGACCACCTGGAGCTACGACGAGGCCTCCCGCGCCTATTACTTCCATCGCTTCTACGAGTTCCAGCCCGACCTCGACACCGCCCACCCCGCCGTCGCGGCCGAGATCCGCAAGATCATGGGCTTCTGGCTGGAGCTCGGCGTCTCCGGGTTCCGCATGGACGCGGTCCCCTTCGTCATCGCGAAGAAGGGCGCTGGCGTGAAGCCCACCGAGCAGTACGACATGCTTCGCGACCTGCGCGAGTTCCTGCAGTGGCGCAGCGGCGATGCGGTGCTGCTCGCCGAGGCCAACGTCCTCCCCAGGAGCGACCTCGAATACTTCGGGGACGACGGCGACCGCATGCACATGATGTTCAACTTCCAGGCGAACCAGCACCTCTTCCTCGCGCTCGCCACCGCCGACGCCCGCCCGCTCGCGAAGGCGCTCCTCGCCACGAAGGAGCGCCCCGCCACCGCCCAGTGGGCCCAGTTCCTGCGCAATCACGACGAGCTCGACCTGGGACGGCTGAAGCCCGCCGAGCGCCAGCAGGTCTTCGACGCCTTCGGGCCCGAGCCGCGGATGCAGCTCTACGGGCGCGGCATCCGGCGCAGGCTCGCCCCCATGCTCGACGGCGATCGCAGGCGGCTCGAGCTCGCCTACAGTCTGGCCTTCACGCTGCCCGGCACCCCCGTGCTCCGCTACGGTGACGAGCTGGGCATGGGGGACGACCTCGACCTGGAGGAGCGCGCCTGCGCCCGCACCCCCATGCAGTGGTCCAACTTGCCGCACGCCGGCTTCTCCACCGCGAAGCGGCTCCCGAACCCGGTCCTCTCCGGGGGGCCCTTCGGCTACGAGCGCGTGAACGCGGCCGACCAGCGCCGGGACCCCGAGTCGCTGCTCAACTGGATGGAACGCATCATCCGCATGCGCAAGGAATGTCCCGAGATCGGCTGGGGCGACTTCGCGGTGCTGGACGCCGGGCAGGCCGAGGTGCTGGCCCTGCTCTACACGTGGCGCAACGATGCCCTGCTCGTCGTCCACAACCTCTCGGGGAGATCGCTGGAGCTCAGGCTCCGCGAGAAGGACGTGGGGAGCGACACGCTGGTGAGCCTCCTCTCCGAAGACCACAGCCGGGCGCGCGGCTCGGCGCACACCATCGAGATCGACGCTTACGGCTACCGCTGGTACCGCGTGGGCAGCCTCGACTACATCCTGAAGCGCACCGGCGCGTAGCGGCCGGCCTCGCGCGCTCGAGGCCGGACCCTTCCGCCGACGATCGTGCGAGCGCCTACAGCACGTCCCAGGCGAAGCCCTCCCGGTTCAGCGCGTCGTCCGCGATGGACGTCACCAGCTCGTCGTCGTTCACGTCGATCCGCCGCAGGTTGCCGCGGATGCGCGTGCGCGCGGTGCGCGTGTAGACGCGCGCGATCTCGAGCTCGCGCGCGCTCTTCTCCTCGCCGTGGGCCTCCACCGAAGCGTTCACGCGGGAGATGAGCGCCGACAGCACGAAGAGATCGACGAGGATGTCGGCCAGGCGCCGCAGGGTGGTCTGCTTCTCGATGATGTCTCGGCCGTGCCGCCGGATGACACGATCGCACGCCCACGCCAGGTCGCGCGTCTCCTCCTCGAAGGCCTCGGCGGTCTGCCGCAGCGCCGGGTGAAGCAGGGTGAAGCCGCGCTTCTCGCCCACCAGTCCGGTGCGGATGGAGGCCTGCTTGAGCGCGTAGTCGGAGAGGACGCCGAATCCCTTGATGGGGTCGTTGAGGACGCCCTTCAGGCTCTGCGCCACCTCCTTCAGCTGCGCGCCCACTCCATTCAGCGCGGTGAGCGCGACGAAGAGCCGAAGGATCTCGTTGGTGCCCTCGAAGATCCGGTTGATGCGCGCGTCGCGCATGACACGCTCGTAGGGGAACTCGCGCATGAAGCCGTTGCCGCCCGCGATCTGCAGCGCCTCGTCGCAGACGCGCCAGAGCGCCTCGGTGGCGAACACCTTGGAGATGGCTGCCTCCGCCGCGTAGTCGCCGTAGCCCTGATCGATGAGGCCGGCGACGAGGCTCACCACCGCCTCGGCGGCGTACGCGTCCACCACCATCTCTCCGATCTTGGTCTTCACCAGGCCGAAATCGGCGATCGGCTTGCCGAACTGCTTGCGCTCCTTGGCCTGCTTGGTGGCGGCGCTGATGAGCTTCTTCATGGCGCCCACGCAGCCGCCACCCAGGCCCGTGCGGCCCGAGTTGAGGATCCGCATCGCCGTCTTGAAGCCGAGCCCCTCCTCGCCCAGCACGTTCTCGTGCGGCACCTTCACGTCCTCGAAGTGGACGGTGGTGGTGGACGAGGCACGGATGCCCATCTTGTCCTCGTGGGGCCCCACCGAGACGCCGGGCATGTCGCGCGTCACGATGAAGGCGGTCATCTGGGCCTTCTTGGAGGCGTCCGGCCCCGGCGTCTTCGCGAAGACGGTGAAGAAGTCGGCGATGCCGCCGTTGGTGATCCAGAGCTTGTCGCCGTTCAGGTTCCAGTGGTCGCCCTCGCGCACGGCCGAGGTGCGAACCGCCGCGGCGTCCGAGCCAGCGCCCGGCTCGGTGAGGCAGAACGCCGCGATCATCTCTCCGGTGGCGAGCTTCGGCATGAAGCGCTTCTTCTGAGCGCCGTTTCCGAAGAGGAGGAGGCCGCGCATGCCGATGGAGGAGTGAGCGCCCACCGTGAGAGCCACCGAGGCGTCGTGCCTCGCGATCTGCTGCAGCGCGCGCGAGTACGCGGCCGCCCCGAAGCCGAGGCCGCCGTGCTCCTCGGGGATGACGAGGCCGAACAGCCCGAAGCTCTTCAGCTCCTCGATGAATTCCTTCGGCATCTCGCCTGCGACGTCCCAGGCGCGAAACTCCTTCTCCTTGGAGCCCAGGAGCTGGTCCACCGAGGCGATCACCTGCTCCAGCGTCTCCTTCTCGCCCGCCTGCATCTGCGGGAACGGGACGACGATCTCCTCCTCGATGCGGCCCATGGCCAGGGACTGAACGAAGCTGGCGGTCTTCTTGTCGATCATGATGTGAGAGCCCTTCGTGCGTGAGCGCGAGCACAACGCTACACGACCCCTTGGGCGGGACTCCATTCCAAGCGGGGCCTCCCGCCGGCGCGCAGCGCGGGCGGTTCGCCGGGCGATACGGGAGGGGACGACATGGTCGAAAAGCTCGTGCTCACGGACGACGCGTGGCGTCGCCGCCTCTCTCCCGAGGCCTACCAGGTGCTGCGCCTGCACGGCACGGAGCGCGCGGGCAGCGGGTGCTTTCTCGGTACGAAGGAGCCGGGCACCTACGCCTGCGCGGGCTGCGGGCATCCCCTCTTCCCCTCGGGAACCAAGTTCGAGTCGGGCACGGGGTGGCCCTCGTTCACCGAACCCCTCTCGGCCGACGCGTTGACGGAGATCGTCGACCGCACGTTTGGAATGACGCGCACGGAGGTGCGCTGCGCCCGCTGCGATGGCCACCTCGGCCATGTCTTCCCCGACGGGCCTCCGCCCACGGGCCGGCGCTACTGCATGAACTCGATCGCCCTGCGGCACGTCCCCGCCGGAAGCCCTTCCGACCTTTGATCGCCGCCGGCCCGGACCAGCACCGACGGCCGCGGCGACCCGCTATCCCGCAGCTCCGCGCCGCTCGACGGAAAGGGATCAACCTGGGGCGGTCCCATCCTCGGGCGCGAAGGCGTGCGGTACTGGCTGGACCGTGGTCTTGCCTTGCCGACCCTCCCCGCCCGCCCAGGCGGCGCCAGCAGGCACGTCGAACGGCCGCCCCGCGTGGCGCTCGAAGTCCACCGGGTCGTGCCCGCACAGGAGCGTGACCTCCTTCCCGTGCTCGCGCTTGAGCGCGCGCAGCCGCTCCTGGTTCCAGAGCCGGGCCCGGCGGTCCTTCTCCACGAGGGTCTGGTACATGCGCAGCCCCGGCGTGCAGTGTGGATGCGCGAGGTCCATCTCGCCCCGGTGAAAGTAGGCGTCCCCGGCCTGCAGGAACCAGCCCGAGTCTCCCTTCACCGCCACCCCCGCGTGCCCGAGGGTGTGTCCCAGGAGCGGAACGAGCAGGATGTCGGGCGGCACCCCTTGCAGCGAGCGCACCGCGTCGAAGCCGAACCACCCCTCGCCGTCGCCGCGAGGATAGACGCGCCAGTTGGCACGCGTTCCCCATTGCTGTGGCCGGTAGCGCATGCGGTCGAGGGCGGTGTGCTGGGCCAGCGCACTGTCGCGCTCCCGCGCCAGCATGTGCACGGCCGCGTGCGGGAAGTCGTCCAGTCCCCCGGCATGATCGAAGTCGAGATGAGTGAGGACGATGTTGAGGACGTCCTTGGGGTCGAAGCCCAACCGCTCGATCTGGCGCACCGCCGTCATCTCCTCGCGGAGCTCCGGGCTCGTCAGGAAGAGGAAGAACTTGCTCAGGCGGCCGGGCGGGTCCGCGGCGTCGCGCAGACCGAAGCCGGTGTCGACGAGCACGAGTCCCGAGCCCGTCTCCACGAGCAGGCAGTGCGCGGCGAGCTTTCCGCGGAGACCCTTGGAGCGGCCGTCCATGAGGGCCCCTCCCAGCGGGCACGAGGAGATGGCGTTCAGGTGATGGATGCGCATGGAGCCTTCCGGCGGTGGTGTGTCACAAAGCTAGACACCCCACTCCCGAGAGGCAGCGACGCTGCGCTGCCTTCGCCCGTACGCGGCGCGCCACCCGGGGTCGGCGGTCCGGGTCCGGGCGGGTCCGCGCGGTCCCTGGCAGGAGCCTCGCCGGTGGGGCATCTGGCACGGATCGCCCTGATTGCAATCCGTTCAACTATCGTGGGCAATTGTCAGCACGGTGGCGCCACGGTCGTGACGGCGACGTCGAACCCAACGTGATCACCTCTCGCACCGTGGAGCTTGAGAACGTGCCCCGCGAGCGTGGTACGCGATTGGGGTGTTGCTCAATCGATATTGCGTACTCATTGCCGCACTCGCCGTCGCTCCGCGGGACGCACCTGCTGCGCAGGTGTGGGCGGCCTCCTCCTCCGAGAAGCTCCTTCCGGGCGCGGCGGCGCGGCCCGCGGGCGCGGTGGCGCTCTCGGCGGCCCGCGGGGAGTTCGAATCCTTCCAGGTAGCGGTGACCGGGTCCGCGACCGGCGTCAGCGCCACCGCGACGGCGCTCACCGGTCCGGGCATCATCCCGGCCCCCCGGCTCTACCGCGAGGCGCTCATCGATGTCGCGAACGCGTCGGCGCTCGACGGCAGGACCGGCCGACACCCGGACGCGCTGGTGCCGGACGTCGACGATGTGGTGGGGGTGGGCGAGAAGCGCAACGCCTTCCCCTTCGCGGTGCCGGCGGGCGAAACGCGCGCCATCTGGGCCGAGGTGCTCGTTCCGCGCAATGCCAAGCCCGGGACGTACACAGGGTCGGTCACGGTGCGCGCCAGCGGCGCCGCCGACGTCTCGGTGCCGGTGACCCTCACCGTCTGGAACTTCGAGCTACCGGCCACCTCCTCCTTGAAGAGCTACTACGCCATTTCCTGGGGCGACCTACCCGCCGGGCACGGCACCGGTTACGAGGCCCAGACCATCGCCCCCCTGCGCGCCCGCTACGCCCAGCTCGGCCTCGACCATCGCATCTCGATCTCCGGCTTCGACGACGGCCAGGCGAGCTGGGACATGGACTGGTTCGCGAGCCACTATGGACCGCTCCTCGATGGGACGGCGCCCACCCAGCTCGTGGGCGCGAAGCTCACCAGCGTGGAGTACCTGGGCAAGAAGACGAACGCCTCGTACAAGACCTGGGCCACGTTCTTCCGCGCTCGTGGCTGGTTCGATCGGCTCTTCGACTACACCTGCGACGAGCCCGCGGCCAACGTGAAGGTCGGTTCGAACGAGCTCCAGTGCAACTGGTCGGAGATCGCGAGCCGGGCGGCGGTGGCGAAGGCCGCCGATCCCGAGTTCCGCACCCTCGTCACCACCAACGTCGACGAGGCGAGCGAGAACGGCGTCCTCTCCGCCGTCGACGTGCTCACCCCGGTGGTGAACTACGTGGACGACAAGGACGGGTTCGGGCCACACGCCGGCCCGCAGCGGGCGAAGTACGACAGCTTCCTGGGAGGCGCCCGCAAGGAGCTCTGGACGTACCAGAGCTGCATGAGCCACGGCTGCGGCGGCACGGTCAACTTCGGGAACCCCAGCGCGAGCGACACCTACTTCACCGGGTGGCCGAGCTACATGATCGACGCGGCGTCCGTCCGCGCGCGCTCGCAGGAGTGGCTCTCCTTCCTGTGGGGCACGACGGGAGAGCTGTACTGGGAGACCACCTACGCCTACACGCAGGGTGACCCCTGGGCGACGCAGTGGGACTTCAACGGCAACGGCGACGGGACGCTGTTCTACCCCGGCACGCCGGGCCGCATCGGCGGCAAGACCGACATCCCGGTCGCCTCCATTCGCCTGAAGATGATCCGCGCCGGGATGCAGGACTACGAGTATCTGAAGCTGCTCTCCGACGCCGGGGACCCATCGCTCGCGAAGGCCATCGCGGCCCAGCTCTTCCCCAATGCCTGGACCGAGCCCAGCGTGGAGGCCCTGCTCGACGCGCGACGCAAGGTCGCAAAGCGCATCGTGGAGCTCCTCCACCCTGGCGAGAACGACAGCGGCGACGACGACGGTTCGGGGACGACGGCCGGTGGGACGACGGCCGGGACGACGCCGGGTACGACCACCGGGTCGGTTTCCGGGTCGGGGTCGACGTCGGGTTCGGGTTCGGGTTCGACGTCGGGTTCGGGGTGGAGCGACGCCGGCGACTCCACCACCGCGGACACCGCGTCTTCCAACACTTCGGCCGAGGCCCCACCCCAGGTGTCCACCGTCGCTCTCCATCGCGCGGCGGCGCCGGGAGGCTGCATGGCGGGCGGGCCTTCCGACCTTGCGACTCTCCTCGGCGGCCTCGCGGCCCTGGCCTTCCGTCGCAGGCCGCGCGGCCGGCGCGACGTCTACCGGCCCACCGGCACCGCACGGGCCCGCGCCTCACCGGCCCGCGCCAGCGTCGCGCCCGCTTGCCCTTCCACGACCACCGACGCCGCCGCGGCCCCCAGGCGCGCGGCCGAAGCCGGCTCCATCCCCTCCGCGAGGCCCAGGAAGAGCCCCGCCGAGAACGCATCCCCCGCGCCGGTGGGATCCACCTCGGTCGCCGGCACCACGCCCACCCGCGTCCGGCTTCCGGCCTGGACGAGCTCGCACCCGGCACGACCGTGCGTGAGCGCCACCAGCGGCACCGCCGCGACCAGGCGAGCCGCCAGATCTTCCTGCCCGCGCAGGTCGTCCTCGCCCGCGCAGGCGACATCGACGCGCCGCAGCTCGGAGCTCGCGGGCTGCCACCGCGATCCCTCGACGGTCCCATCGGGCCTCGCCGCGCGCACCCAGCCCTGGACGCCGATACCGACCCGGCGAGCCGCGACGACAGCGGTCCAGGCCACGAGATCCACCTCCCCCAGCACCGGGGCGAGGTGCAGCAGGTCCGGCGACCGCCAGCTTTCCGGGGCGAGGCCCGGCTGGAGCGCCGGAGCGACCGCCTCCACCCGCTGCGTGCGCGCCCCGCTCTCCGCATAGGCGTTCGCGAACACCGTCGTGCGGGCGGAGGGAGCGATCACCGCCTCCGTTCCGGCGAGCGCCTGGCGCGGAAAGTCGGAGGCGGCGCGGGTGATGACCAGCACCTGCGCGCCCAGCGCGGCGTACACGCGGGCGGCGTAGTAGGCGCCGCCGCCCGGAAGGAGCTCGGCGCCGTACCTGTCGAGCGTGACGTGCCCCACCACCAGGACGCGGACGGGACGGGTTCGCGGGGGAGCGTCACCCTCGGAGGACAGGCCGGCGCTCACCGCCCCGTTCCGCTCTCGCCGAGCGCCGTCCCGCGGACGGCGACGGTGCTGACCCCCGGCCCGCTGCTGGCGCGCTCCGCCCCGGTGCGCTCCTTCCAGCCTCCGCCCAGCGTGCGGTACAGATCCACCAGGTTGGCGAGCCGCGAGAGCCGCGTCTCGATGAGTCCCTGCTGCGCCGCGAAGAGGTCTCGCTGCGCGGTCAGCACGTTGAGGTAGCTGTCCACCCCACCCCGGTAGCGCTTCTCCGACAGCTCGTAGCGCCGCGTCTCGGCCTTCACCCTCGCCATCTGCGCCCCGAGCTGCACGTCGAGCGCACCGCGCGCTGCCAGCGCGTCCGACACCTCGCGGAAGGCCGCCTGGATGGCTCCCTCGTAGCGCGCCACCTGAATCGACTTGCGGGTCTCGGCGACGTCGAGGCCCGCCCGCAGCGCGCCGCCGGTGAAGAGAGGCAGGCTGATCCGGGGAATGAAGCTCCAGGCACCCGAGCCGGAGCCGAACAGGCCGGAGAGCGAGGCGCTCGCGGTTCCGCCGTTGCCGGTGAGGGTGATGGACGGGAAGAACGCGGCCCGGGCCGCGCCGATGCTGGCGTTCGCGGACCGGAGCGCGTGCTCGGCGGCGAGGATGTCGGGGCGGCGGAGCAGGACGTCGGACGGCACGCCCACCGGAAGCTCGGCCACGATGGCGACGGAGTCGAGCGGCTGCGACGGTGGCAGCGCCGCCGGGAGCTGCGCGCCCAGGAGCAGGACGAGCGCGTTCTCCGCCCGCGCGCGGCGGACCTCGGCGGCGGAGAGATTCACCCGGGCCGTCTCGAGCTGGGCCTCGGCAGTGCGCAGGTCGAGCTCGGAGGAACGCCCCGCCTCGAAGGTGCGGCGAGCGAGCTGCAGCGAATTCTCCACGGTGACGAGCGTCTGCCGCGCGAGGACCACCTCCTCGTCGAACGCGCGCCGAGCGAGCTCCTGGTTCACCACCTCGCCGACGAGGGCGAGCTGCGCGCCGCGCCGGGCCTCCTCGGTGGCGAGGTAAGCCTCGAGCGCGGCGGCCGAAAGGCTTCGCACCCGGCCGAAGAGATCGAGCTCGAAGTTGGTGATCCCGGCGCCGACCGCGTAGGCGGTGGCAGTGACGGCGCGCCCGGTGGTGTTGAGGTCGGCCGGAGTGCGGCCAGCGCTGGCGCTCGCCACCGCGCCGGCCGAAGGCAAGAGCTCCGCTCGCTGGATCCGGTACTGCGCCCGGGTGAGCTCCACGTTGAGCGCGGTGGCGCGCAGGTCGCGGTTGTTCTGGAGCGCCACCGCTACCAGCGCCTGGAGCCGCGCATCGCCGAAGACGTCGCGCCAGCCCATGTCCGCCGCTGCCACTGCCGCCGCCGCGGCCCGAGGGGATCCGGAGGGCGCGGGGGGCGTCGGCCAGCCCTCGGCGACGGGCGGAGCAGGGCGCTGGTATGCCGGTGCCAGCGAGCAGCCGGCGAGGGCGATGGCGAGGAGCGCCGCCGGACGGGCGTCACGCATGGCCCTTCCCCCCCGCCGCGAGCGGCCGCCGCTCTCCGGTGCGCGGGTCCTCGTCTTCCAGGTCCTCCTCCTCCTGCCGCACCGGTTTCGGCTTCCCCCTCCCAGAGATGACGAGGAAGAAGAGCGGGACGAAGAGGATGGCGAGGATGGTGGCCGACAGCATGCCTCCGATGACGGCGGTGCCGATGGCGATCTGCCCGCCCGCGCCCGCTCCCCGCGCGATGGCGAGCGGGAGAACGCCCAGGATGAAGGCGAGCGACGTCATGAGAATGGGGCGGAGCCGCATGCGCGCGGCCTCCATGGCGGCATCGAACGCGCTCTTCCCGCGCTCGTGCGCCTCCTTCGCGAACTCGACGATGAGGATGGCGTTCTTCGCCGAGAGGCCCACCGTGGTGAGGAGGCCCACCTGGAAGAAGACGTCGTTGTCGAGCCGCCGGCCCAAGGTGGCGAGCACGGCCCCGAGCACGCCCAGCGGCACCACCATCATCACGGACACGGGGATGGACCAGCTCTCGTAGAGCGCGGCCAGGCAGAGGAAGACGACGATGAGCGAGATCGCGTAGAGGGCCGGGGCGTTCGCGCCCGAGATGCGCTCTTCGTACGACAGTCCGGACCACTCGTACCCGAAACCGGCGGGGAGGCTCTTCATGATGCCCTCCAGCGCGCCGAGGGCGTCGCCCGAGGAGTAGCCAGGGGACGGCTCACCCTGGATGGCGACCGACGAGATGCCATTGAAGCGCTCCAGTTTCGGAGAGCCATACCCCCATGAACCGCTCGCCATGGCCGAGAACGGGACCATGTCGCCGGTTCGGTTGCGCACGTACCATCGGTTCAGGTCCTCGGGCGTCATGCGGAAGGGCGCGTCCGCCTGCATGTACACGCGCTTGGTGCGCCCCTTGTCGAGGAAGTCGTTGACGTAGGCGACCCCCCAGGTGGACGAGAGCGTGTTGTTCACGTCGGCGATCGAGACCCCGAGCGCCGTCGCCTTCCTCTGATCGACGTCCACCCGGTATTCGGGGGTGTCGTCGAGGCCGGAAGGGCGCACCTTGGCGAGGCGCGGATCCTTTCGCGCGGCCGCGAGAAGCTGGTTGCGCGCCGCCATGAGCGCGTCGTGGCCCAGCCCGGCGCGATCCTCGAGCTGGAGCTCGAAGCCGGTCGCGTTGCCGAGCTCGGTCACGGCGGGAGGGCCGAAGACGTACACATTCGCCTCCTTGAGCCCAGCGAAGGCCTTCGAGGCGCGCGCGGCGACCTGGTCCACCCTGAGCCGGGCGCTCTTGCGCTCGTCCCAGGGGCGCAGGCGGATGAAGGCGACGCCGGCGCTCTGGCCGCGCGAACCGAAGTTGAAGCCCCCGATCGACATGACGGTCTCGATCGCCTCCTTCTCCTCGGTGAGGAGGTGCTGGCTCACCTTCTCGAGCACCTTGCGCGTGCTCTCGAGCGTGCTGCCCGGCGGCAGGATCACCTGGGCGTACATGAGCCCCTGGTCCTCCTGAGGGAGAAAGCCGGTGGGCAGCCGGGTGAAGAGGAACGCCAGCGCCGCGACCAGTACCGCGTAAGCGATCATCGCCCGCACCCGCCGGCGCAGGAGGAGCTCGACCACCTTGCCGTAGCGCCCGCTGGCGCGGTCGTAAACGCGGTTGAAGGCGCCGAAGAAGCCGCCCTTCGCGAGGCCGTGCCCCTTCTCGACCGGCTTCAGCAAGGTGGCGCACAGCGCCGGGGTGAGCGAGAGCGCCACCAGCACCGAGAGCGCCATCGAGGACACGATGGTGATCGAGAACTGGCGATAGATGACGCCCACCGAGCCCGGGAAGAACGCCATGGGCACGAACACGGCGGCCAGCACCAGGGCGATGCCGACCAGCGCGCCGGTGATCTGCTTCATCGACTTGCGCGTGGCCGACTTGGGCGAGAGCCCCTCCTCGCTCATGACGCGCTCGACGTTCTCCACCACCACGATGGCGTCGTCGACGAGGAGCCCGATGGCGAGCACGAGGCCGAACATGGTGAGCGTGTTCACGCTGAAGCCGAACGCCGCCAGCACGCCAAAGGTGCCGAGCAGCACCACCGGCACGGCGATGGTCGGGATGAGCGTGGCGCGGAAGTTCTGCAGGAAGAGGAACATCACCAGGAACACGAGGACGATGGCCTCGAGCAGGGTCTTCACCACCTCCTCGATGGAGAGCCGGACGAACGGCGTCGTGTCGAGCGGGTAGAGCGCCTTCAGGCCGGGCGGGAAGAACTTCGCCAGCTCGTCGACGCGCGCCTTGACCGCGGACGCCGTCTGGAGCGCGTTGGCCCCGGCGGCGAGCCGCACCCCGATCCCGGAAGACGGGCTGCCATTGATGAAGGTCTCGATCTCGGAGTTCTCGCCGGCGAGCTCGACCCTCGCGACGTCGCCCAGCCGCACCGCCGAGCCGTCGGGGTTCACGCGAACGAGGATCTTCCTGAACTGATCGGCCGTCTGAAGCCGCGTTTGGGAGGTGATGGTCGCGGTGAGCCGCTGTCCCTCCACCGCGGGGAGGCCGCCGAGCTGCCCGGACGAGATCTGCGCGTTCTGCGCCTGGACCGCCGCCTGCACGTCTGCAGGCGTGAGGTGGTAGTTGGTGAGCCGGTCGGGATTGAGCCAGATGCGCATCGCGTACTGCGAGCCGAAGGTGTTCACCTCGCCCACGCCCGAGACGCGGCTGATGGGGTCCTGCATCGTCGTGTACGCGTAGTCCGAGATGTCGTTGCGGGTCATCGAGCCGTCTGCCGAGAGCAGTCCGATGATGAGCAGGTAGTTCGACACCGATTTCGCGACGCGGACGCCCTGCCGCTGCACCTCTTGCGGGAGCTGCGGCATGGCGAGCTGGAGCTTGTTCTGCACCTGCACCTGGGCGATGTCGGGGCTCGTCCCGGCGTCGAAGGTGAGCGTCACCTGCGCGTTGCCCGCGGCATCGCTCGACGACCCCATGTACCGGAGGCTGTCGAGGCCGTTCATGCGCTGCTCGATGACCTGGGTGACGGTGTCCTCGAGCGTCTTCGCCGATGCGCCGGGATAGGTTGCGTAGATGCTGATCTGAGGCGGAGCGATGGCCGGGTATTGCGAGACGGGCAGCCCCAGGATGGAGAGGGCTCCGGCCAGCATCACGATGATGCCGACCACCCAGGCGAAGATGGGACGATCGATGAAGAACTGGGCCACGGTGGAGCCTCGCGTCGTTGGGGCGGATTACCGCGCTGCCTGCTTCGGCTCCCCGGCGGCGGCGCCGGCGGGCCTGGGGGCGCCCGCGGCAGGAGGGGCGCCGGGCGTCGTGGTCGCGGCATTCTTCGGTCCCGTGACCACCGGCACCGGCTTCACCTCCGCGCCCGGCCGGACCTTCTGCAAGCCCTCCACGATCACCTGCTCGCCGGGCTGGAGCCCGGAGGTCACCAGCCAGGCATCGCCGATGGCTCGGTCGGTCACGATCTTCCGGAGCTCGACCTTCCTGTCGGGGCTCACGACGAGCGCGGTGGGGAGGCCCTTCTGATCGCGCGTCACGCCGACCTGGGGCACCAGCAGCGCTCGAGGATTCACGCCCTCGGTGAGCCGGGCCCGCACGAACATGCCCGGCAACAGCTCGCCGCCAGGATTCGGGACCACCGCGCGCAGCCCGATGGAGCCGGTGCTCGGATCGACGCTGACGTCCGAGAACTGGAGCGCCCCGGGCCTGCCGTACTCGCGGCCGTCCTCGAGCAGCACCGTCACGCGCGCCCCGCCGTTCTCCGCGCGCTGCAGTTTGCCGCTCTCCAGCGCACGGCGCAGGTCGAGCGCCTCGGTGGAGGACTGGGTGAGGTCGACGTACAAGGGATCGAGCTGCTGGATCGTGGCGAGCAGCGTCGCCTGGCCCGCCTGCACGTAAGCGCCCTCGGTCACCGACGACCGCCCGATGCGGCCCGCCACGGGCGCGGTCACGCGGGTGTAGTCGAGGTTGATGCGGGCGGTCTGGACAGCCGCGCGGCCGGCGCCCACGTCGGCCTCGGAGGCCTTCAGCCCCGCGACCGCGCTGTCGTACTCCTGCCGGCTCACGGCGTTGTCCTTCACGAGGTCGGTCATGCGCTGGGCCTGCAGCTTCGCATTGGCGACGTTCGCCTCCGCGCGGGCCAGCATCGCCTTGGCGCTGTCGAGCGACGCCTGATATGGCGCGGGATCGATCCGGTAGAGGACCTGCCCCTCCTTGACGTCGGTGCCTTCCTCGAACAGCCGCTTCAGGACGATCCCGTTCACGCGTGCGCGGACCTCGGCCACTCGGAAAGCGGAGGTGCGGCCAGGAAGCTCCCGGGTGAGCGTGACCGAGGTGGGCGCGACGGTCACGACGCCGACCTCGATCGGACCGGCGACGGGGGGAGGCGCGGCCTTGCCCTTGCAGCCTGCGAACAGCACCAAGGTGGGGAGAACGATGAACAGGGGTCGGGTGCGCATTTCAGGCTTTCCGCATGACGTGGGCTGGACCGCGCGCACGGGCGCTGCGGCGACTTGACGCACTCATACTGAACGGTGCAGTTTAGCGCAAGCGTCGAGATGAGCGAAACGCCCACAGCCCTTCCGTCGAGCGGACTTCTCCCCGCCAAGCGACGCCAGATCCTGGCGGGAGCCCGGCAGACGTTCGGCGAGCTCGGCTTCGAGCGCGCCAGCGTGGACCTGGTCGCCGCCCGTGCCGGGGTCTCCAAGGCCACCCTCTACAATCATTTCGACGACAAGAAGGCCCTCTTCATCGCGTGCTTCTCGGAGGAGGTGGAGGAGATGCGGGCCCGGGTACGCACCTGCCTCGGCGAGCCGGGCACGGGCCTCGTGGGGGCGCTGGAGCGCGCGGGCCAGGGGCTCGTATACCTCGCCATCTCGCCGGCCGTCGTCAGGCTGTACCGCTCGACCGTGGCCGAGACGGGACGCTTTCCCGAGCTGGGCCAGACACTCTTCGAGCGCGGGCCCCGCGCCATTCAGGACGCGCTCGCCGCGTTCCTCTCGGTTTGGCACGAGCGGGGCGACCTCCGCGTCGATGACCCTCGCACCGCAGCCATCCAGTTCAGCTTCCTGTGCCAGGGTGACCTGACGCTCCGCGCGCAGCTCGGCCTCGAGCCGACGCAGGAGGATGTCCGGAGCAGCGTCGCGCGCGGCGTGCACACGTTCCTGCGCGCGTACCGGCGTTGACCTAAAGTACGTGGCGACCACGGGCTGGAGCCGCGTGGAAGGTCGTGGTCCTCGACCCGGAGCGCCGCATGCGCCTCTTCACCCTTCTCGCAGCTTTCCTGCCCTTGGCCGCGGCCGCCCTCGCGCCCGCTCCGCCCCTCGTCTCTCCCGATGGCATCGAGATCGCTGGCGCCGATGCCGGCGTGGTGCGCGCCCCGAGCGCTCCGGGCGCCTGGGGTGGCCCGCGCACCGGAGCGGAGCCCGCGCTCTCGGACCGGGTGGCGAGCTACAGGCTGCGGGCCGTGCTCGACCCGGTGAAGCACACCATCGAGGGCACGGAGCAGCTCACCTGGCGCAACCGCTCGGCGGTGCCGGTGAAGAGTCTCTACGTGCACCTCTACCTGAACGCCTTCGCCTCTCCCGGCTCCACCTTCCTCACCGAGGCGCACGAGCTCGGCGGGTTCCGCAGTGGCCAGTTCGAGATCAAGAAGGGCGAGTGGGGCGGCATCGAGCTCCGCAGCGTCACCCAGGGAGGGCGGCCTGTCGCCACCACCTTCGTCCATCCCGATGGCGGCCCGGAAGCCGATCACACGGTGGCGCGCCTCGACCTGCCCGAAGCGGTGGCGCCCGGGGCCACGGCCATCATCGACATCGCCTTTCACGACCAGCTCCCCCGCGTCGTGGCGCGCACCGGTTGGTTCGGGACGTTCCACCTCGCCGGCCAGTGGTTCCCCAAGGTCGGCGTGCTGGAGCTCCCGGGCGAGCGCGGCGCCACCCGCCCTCGCTGGAACGCCCACGAGCTCCACCTGAACAGCGAGTTCTACGCGGACTTCGGCGCCTACGCGCTGGAGGTGGTGGCGCCGAGGGGCTACACCGTCGCGGCGAGCGGCGTGCAACAGGGGTCGCCCGAGGACCGCCCCGAGGGCGTCCTCCACCGCTTCCGCGCCGACGACGTGCACGACGTCGCCTTCACCGCCTGGAACGGCTTCGCCCCTCCGCTCACGGCGCGATACAGCGGGCCGGGGAGCCCCGAGGTCAGCGTGCAGGTGCTCTACCCGCCGGAGTACGAGCGCGGCGCTCGCGTCGCGCTCCAGACCACCCTCGACGCGCTGGCCTACTTTTCCCGCACGCTCGGGCCCTATCCCTATCCCGCCGTCACCTGCGTCGTGCCGCCCTTCAACGCCTTCGAGGCGGGGGGCATGGAGTACGAGACGTTCTTCACGACGATCGCTGGAGCCTCCTTCCCGCTCGATCAGGACTCCATCGTCCGGTACACCACGGTCCACGAGTTCGGGCACGGCTACTTCATGGGGCTGCTCGCCTCCAACGAATTCGAGGAGCCGTTCCTCGACGAGGGAATGAACGAGCTGTGGGACAGCCGCATGCTCGCGGGCGAGCCCTGGAAGCTGCGACTGCCGTGGCTGCCTCGCCTCCTCGGGCTCTCCTTCCCCGACCTCGACATCTGGGATTTCCAGCGCCTCGCCGGGACGACCCGCTGGCCGGCGGACCCGATCGCAGGAAGCTCCTGGCACCGCTGGTCGAAGGGCAGCTACGCCCTCGTGTATCCGCGCACCGCGCTCGTCTTCCACGACCTCGAGCGCCGGCTCGGTGGCGACCTCTTCGCGCGCGGCATGCGGCTCTACTACGCGCGCTGGCACCATCGGCACCCGAGCGCCGCCGACCTTCGCGAGGCGCTGGTGGACGCCGGGGCCGAGCGCGCGCTCATCGAGCGCTATTTCGAGGAGCAGGTGTACGGGGCGTCGCCGGTCGACGACCGGGTCGAGGTGGTGGCCTCGGAGGAGGTGGTGCCGCTTCCCGGTCCGGCCACGCGCGACGGACGGTACGTGGAGCGCGAGGCCAAGGAGGTCGATCGCGAGATCGCCGACGCGCGCGCCGCCTGGAAGAAGGCGCACGGCGAGCCGAAGGAGGGCGGACCCGGTCCTTACCCGTGGCGGAGCACGGTGAAGGTGCGCCGCTATGCCGCGGGCGTTCCGCAGACCTTGGCCATCTCCTTCGAGGACGGCTCGGTGGAGCGCCTGCCCTTCACCTCCGGTGAGCGCTGGCAGCGCTTCGTCCTGGAGCGCCCGGTGAAGGTCGCTTCCGCGCGGCTCGACGAGGGGCGCGACGTGCTCCTCGACCTCGACAAGCTGGACGACGGCCGCACGCGCCAACCCCATCGCCGCGCCTCGGTCCGCCTGTCGCTGGACGCGGGCGCCTGGATCGAGCTCCTCCTCGCGGCGCTGGAGGCGCTGTGACCTCGCCCGGCCTGCTCCGGGCCGCCTTCGCCCGCGCGCTGCAGCCGCACCTCCTCCTCCTGGGGATCGCCGCCGCCGCCCTGCCCTCGGCCCTAGCCGTGCTGCCGCTCTGGCGATTCATCGCGGCCCGGCTCGACCATGCCCTGGGGGCGCGCGAGCTCGCGCGCGGGCTCGACTCCGCCGCCCTGGTCGACCTCGCGAGGGCGCTCGGCGACGGTCCGCACGCGCTGACCGTTCCGGGCGGGCTCCTCGCGGCGGCCCTGGTGGGCCTCCTCGTCGGGCCGGTGCCGGCCGGAGCCGCGCTGGCCGCTTCGCGATCGCGGCAGCCCCTCCCGTTCCGGGCGCTCCTCGCAGGGTCGGGCGAGCACTACGGCCGGCTCCTGCGCACCCTCCTCGTCGCGCTGGTGCCGCTCGGGGTCGCGGCCCTCGGGGCGAGCCTCGCGGCCAAGCTGGCGGGCGGGGCGGCGGCGCGAGCGGTGACCGAAGCGGCCGCCCGGCGTGCCGGGCTCGTCGCCGCCGGGGTCACGGCGGCGCTCCTCTTCCTGGCGCAGCTCACGCTCGACGCGGGCCGGGCCCACTTCGCGGTCCAGCCACAGCGCAGGAGCGCGCTCCTCGCCTGGGCCGCCGGCGCGCGCCTCCTCGTGCGGAGGCCGCTGCGCGCGCTCGCCCTGGGGCTCCTGAGCGTGGCGGTGGCGGCGGGAGGCGGGCTCCTCGCCATGGCCGTCCGCCAGGGGCTCGACCGCCGCGCCTCGGGGCCCTACATGATCAGGGCCTTCGTCCTCTCGCAGCTCGCGGTGGCCTTCGTGGTCTGGGGCCGCAGCGCGCGGCTCATCGGGCTCGCCGAACTGGCGGAGCGCGACCAGGCGGCCAGGGCGAGGCAGCGGGCGGGCATTCACGAGGGGTGAGAGGGAGGCGGCGACCTCGACCTCGACCGCGACCGCGACCTGGGCGCTCGCCGCGGGGCGCACCGGCGGCCCTTCCATTACTCAGGTCGCATGGAGACCACGCGACTCGGCAGGACGGGGCTGGAGGTGAGCCGGCTCTGCCTCGGCACCATGAACTTCGGCGCGGAGACCGAGGAGTCGGACGCCTTCCGCATCATGGATCGTGCGCTCGAGCACGGCGTCACGTTCTTCGACACGGCCAACGTCTACGGCACCAAGATCGGCGCCGGGAACAAGCTGCCGCACGACGGCCGCACCGAGGCCATCCTGGGGCGCTGGTTCGCGCAGGGAGGGGGACGGCGCGAGCGGGTCGTGCTCGCGACGAAGGTGTACGGCACCATGTGGGAGGGCCCGAACGGCCGCGGCCTGTCGGCGCTCCACATCCGCCGCGCGTGCGAGGAGAGCCTCCGCCGCCTGCAGACGGATCACCTCGACCTCTATCAGATGCACCACGTTCACCGCGCCACGCCCTGGGACGAGCTGTGGCAGGCGATGGACCTGCTGGTCGCGCAGGGGAAGGTGCTCTACGTGGGGAGCAGCAACTTCGCGGGGTGGCACATCGCGCAGGCGTGCGAGGCGGCGCACCGGCGCCGCTCCCTCGGCCTCGTCTCGGAGCAGAGCCTCTACAATCTCACCGCGCGCACGGTGGAGCTGGAGGTCGTTCCGGCCTGCCGCGCCTATGGCCTCGGCATCTTGCCCTGGAGCCCGCTCGCCGGCGGGCTCCTGGGCGGCGTGCTGGGAAAGGCCGCCGCCGGCCGGCGGGCGAGCCCGCGGATCCAGGAGCGCATCGAGAAGCACCGCCCGCAGCTCGAGCGCTACGAGAAGCTGTGCGCCGCGGCAGGGCAGCGCCCGGCGGACGTGGCGATGGCGTGGCTCCTGGGCCGGCCGGGCGTCAGCGCGCCCATCATGGGGCCTCGCACCGTCGAGCAGCTCGACGAGGCGGTGCGCGCGGCCGAGGTGAAGCTCGACGCCGCCACCGTGAAGGAGCTCGACGCAATCTGGCCCGGGCCGGGCGGGGAGGCGCCGGAGGCGTACGCCTGGTGATCCCTCACCCCAGCGCGGGACGTTCCGTCCCCACGCCGGCCGCGCGCTCCAGCGCGAGCCCCAGGCGGCAGAGCGTCCCCTCGTCGTAGAGGCGGCTCCAGAGCGAGATCCCGTGCGGCACCCGCGCGCTCGCCGGCAGGCGGCGCGGCTCCTTCTCGGCCCAGTCGCTGCGCAGGGCCGTGATGCTGCGGAACCCCGTTCGCAGCGTCAGGCACGGATGGCCGGTGAAGTTCGTGATCGTGAGCATGGGGCCCGCCAGCGCCGGGCCGGCGAGGGCGTCCACCTGCCCGAACACCTTCGCCATCTCCTCCATCGCCCGCCGCCGCAGGCGATCCGCCTGCACCATGTCCACCGCCGTGATGAACCGGGCCGCCCGCCAGATGTTGGGCCAGGCATCGGGCACCTGCATCCGGAGCGCATCGTCCCCGTGCGAGAGCGTCAGCTCCTCGAAGGCCGCTGCCGACTCGGCCATCAGGATGGGCAGGAGCGCGTCCCAGGGCAGGTCCGGGAGCTTCACCTCGACGAGCTCCACGCCGGTGCGGCGGAGGAGGTCGAGCGCGGCGCGGTCCTCGGGAAGGGCATCCTTGTCCCCGAGCCAGGCCGGGTCGAAGCCGACGCGAAGGCCTTTCACGCCGCGCGTGAGGTCGATGGCCAGCGGCACGGAGACGCTGCTCGGGTCGCCCGGGTCGGCGCCGTCGAGGGAGGCCAGCACCAGCGCCGTGTCCTCCACGCCCCGCGCGATGGGGCCGAGCTTGTCGAGCGACCAGCAGAGCGGCATGGCGCCGGTGCGCGGCACGCGGCCGAAGGTGGGCCGCAGCCCCGTCACGCCGCAGCGAATCGACGGCGAGACGATCGAGCCGAGCGTCTCCGAGCCGAGGGCGAAGGGGACGAGGCCCGCCGCCACCGCCGAGGCCGACCCGGCAGACGATCCCGAGGACCCCTCCTCCGGGAGCCACGGGTTGCGCGTCTGCCCACCGAACCAGACGTCGTTCAGGGCGAGCGCGCCCAGCGACAGCTTGGCGACCAGCACCGCGCCGGCGGCACGCAGCCGGACGACGACGGCGGCATCGCGTTCCGGCACGCGATCCTGGAACGGCTCGGCGCCGAAGGTGGTCGCGGTGCCCGCAGTGTCGAGGAGGTCCTTGGCGCCGTAGGGGATGCCGTGGAGCGGCCCGCGCCAGCGCCCGGCGGCGAGGTCCCGATCGGCCGCGGCCGCCTCGCGCAGAGCGGCCTCCTCGAGGATCGTGATGGTGCACAGCAGCCTCGGCTGGAAGCGCTTCAGCCGCTCCAGGCAGAGCCGTGTCAGGCGCACGCTGGTGAGCTCGCGCGCGCGGATGAAGCGCGACAGGTCGGCCACCGGCGCGAAGGCGAGATCCTCGTCCGTCGCCGGGAGCCGCGCCGCAGCCGCGCGTGGGCGCAGGAACCGGCTCTTGCCTGCCGGGCGGCGCATCCCCGGGAGAAGCGGATCGAAGCGCGTGGCCGGCGCCAGCGCGAAGGGCAGCGGCACCTTGCGCCGCTTCGCCGGCCAGGAGAGCTGGTCCGAGAGGGTCTCCACGATGGTCGACCGCTGCGCGGGCCGGTACTCGACCCCAGCGAGCTTCTCCGCCTCGGCGATGGTGGCGGGCGTGATGCCGGGGGGAGCTGCGCCCGGCGCTCCGAACGCGCCCGGCACCGCGGCAGAGCCGCCGTCGAGGGGGCCTCCATCCGGCGCCTGGCCTCGGGCGGGAGCCGCGGCCGCGGCGGCGAGGAGCGCCGCCGACGAGAGAAAGGTCCGGCGGGAGAGCTGGGGGTCGTGCATGGGCGCTCCTTCGGGTGGACGCGCGCAACGATGCCATGGGCCGCCGCTCCCGTCCGAGCGCCGAGCGCCAGGCAGCGGGCAGCGGGCACCCGCGGACACCGGTCTCGGAGCTCCGGGCTCCGGCCCGCAGGCACCATGGACGCGAGGGCCTCGTTCCACGTAGCGTGCTCCTCTCCCCTCGCACGCGGGTTTCCCGATGCCCAAGCCCAAGTCCAAGCTCCCGGATCACTTCCTGCGGTTCAGGTCGCACCATCCGGAGATCGTCGCCGCCTTCGAGGAGCTCGGGAAGCGGGTGCACGACAGCGGGCCGCTCTCCGAGAGGGAGCGCCGCCTGGTGAAGGTCGGCATCGCGCTGGCCGTGGGATCGGAGGGCGCGGTGCACTCGGCGGTTCGGCACGCGCTCGCCGGGGGCTGCTCGTCCGAGGACGTGGAGCACGCGGTCCGGCTCGGCATCACCACGCTCGGGTGGCCGCGCACCATGGCCGCGCTCTCCTGGGTGCAGGAGGTCCTCGCCGGAGCTGCGCCCGCGGAGGACTGACCCCCGCTTCTACCGTCCGCAGCTCGCGACGAGGGCGGTGAGCTCCCTGTGCAGCAGGGCCTCGCTGGCGAGGTTCACCTCCAGCAGCCTGCGCAGGTGGGCGACGCTGTCGAGGTCGAGCTCGCGGCTGCGAATCCCCACCGTGTCCTCGCCGCGGTGCGCGACCGTCCCGCGCATGCAGATGTGCGCCACGCCCTCGTCGAGCCGCACCAGCACCGTGCAGGCCTGACCCTTCTCGGCGCGGAATCGGGGCGGCACGCGAAGGAGCGCCCCCCGGAGCGAGATGTCGAGAAGCTCGCAGCCGCAGCGGGCTCCGGACACGTCGAGCGCAGCCGGGCGGTGGAGGGCGATGCGGGAGAAGTCGCGGCGCTCTTCCAGGGTGAGAACTTTGGCCATGGGGTCATCGTCGTGCGCTTCGGCGTGGGTGAACAGTCCCCTCTTCCCCGGGGGTTCGCAGGAACCCCGCCTGCGCTTCGGACGGGCCGAGGCTCAGGAGGTCGCCTCGTGCCCTCCGCCCAGCGCCTTTTCCTCCACCTTGCGCGAGAAGCGCGCCACGTCGATCACCATGCGGTCGTGCGTCCCCTCCCCGATGACGTCCACCCCGTCGTGTGCGCTGACCGTGAACCCGAGCCGCCGCCCCGCCACGCGGTCGAGGCGCACCCGGACCGTCACGGTGAAGCCGGGCGGCGTGGCGGCGGAGTGGGTGACGCGCACCTCCACCCCCACCGACGCCTCCCCTGCGTCGAGATGCGGCTGGATGGCCTCGAGACAGGCCCACTCCATGAGCCCGACCATGAAGCCGGTCGCGAAGACCGCCGGCATGCCGCGGAAGAGGCCGGACTCAGGGTAGAGGTGAGGAACCGTCTTCGATTCCGTCACGGTGAAGCGGAGCTCGTGCTCGAGCCCGGCGAGGAGGGTTGGCCTCATCGGTGGAGTCTCTCTCCGGGGTGGCGGCCGGGTTGAGCGCCCTCGAACCTCGCACCCCTACATCGTCTTTGTGTTGTGCTTCGCTCGACGGATCTGCTTCGAGGCGCGGTTCTCCTGCCTGTTCACCTTGGCCCGCTCGGCCGCGGTGAGCTTGCCGCCGTTCGCCGCGCGGTCCGCGCGGATCTCCTGGCGGATCTTTGCCTCCTTATTCTCCAGGCGAGCGGTCTCGCGGGGCGTGAGCTGCCCGCTCTCGACGCCCTGCCCGATGCGCTGCTGCTGATTGTTTTGCCGGGCATCGACCTCCGCTGCAAGCGCCGGGACGGTGGAGGCGGCGAGGAGGGCGGCAAGGGCGAGCTTGGCGGCGAGGGTCTTCATGGCGTTCTCCGAGAATCGGGTTCGGAAGCCGGGACGTCCGGCGACCGGTGGTTCTTCAAACCCCGTCCTGGTGCCCTGGTTTCGCAGGGCCGCACAGGGCGCCGCTGGGAGAGGCTTCAAACCGCCCGCTCGCACTTGTCGGTGCAGAGCGGCCGGCAGACATCCAGCCTGGAGCGGCGCGGCCTGTCCGCCAGCGCGTCCTCCAGCGCGAGCGAAAACGCCGCCTGCGCTCCCCCGCTGCGGCGCGCAGCGGCGGCCCGGATGGTGGTGAGCTTGGCCTCGTCCTTCGCCCGGACCGCCTGGCGGGCGATCGCATAGATCCGACCGTACAGCTCATAGGTGCACTCGAGCGCCACGGCGGAGGCATGCTCGGGCGAGCGCGCGAGGTCAAGGGTCAGGAGGTAGGTGGGTCCGGACGCGCCTGCTTTCGCCCGACCCTGCCGGGCCCGCGACAGGGCGGCGCGCGCGGGCGACGATGCTTTTGCCCGGAGGTGACATTGCGTGAATCGCTGAGCAGCGTGGATGCAGCCTGGTACCACCTCGACAGGCCGGACAACCCGGCGGACGTGGTGGCGCTTCTCACCTTCCGTGAAGCTCCAGCCATGCCGGAGCTGCGGCGCCTGGTGGAAGAGCGGCTGCTCTCGGCGGATCGGTTCCGGCAGCGGGTCGTCCCCGGAAAGATGCTGCGCGGCGTCGCCTGGGAGGAAGACCCGGGCTTCTCCCTCGACCGCCACCTGGTGGCGCGTACTGTCGCGGCCGGCAAGAGAGCCCTCGAGGACCTGGTGGGCGAGGTCGCGAGCGAGGTGCTCGACCCCGCGCACCCGCCCTGGCGGCTGGTGCTGGTGAACGGGCCCGGTCAGGCCGCCATCGTGGCTCGCCTGCATCACGCCATCGCGGACGGGTTCGCGCTCGTGAGCCTGCTCCTGTCCCTCGCCGACGAGCGCCCGGACGTCCCGGCGCCTCGGCACGCCCTTGCGGCATACCGGAGGATGGAGCCCTGGCTGGCCGAGGGCGGGCTTCTCCGGGCGCTGGGCCACCCGGTGAGCGCGGCGAAGCTGGTGCTGCAGGCGGCCGGGCTGACGACGTCGCTCCTCCGCATGGCGAGCTACCGCGCGGACCCGCACACGTCGCTGCAGCGGGGGCTCAGCGGAGCCCGGCGCATGGCCTGGTCGCGCGGGTTTCCTCTCGCCGCGGTGCGCCGGGGAGCGCAGGCGGCGGGCGCGACGGTGAACGATCTGCTCATCGCAGCGCTCGCCGGCGGGCTTCGCGCCGAGCTGGCGGGGAGCGACGCCCCTCGCCGCGGGCTGCGCGTCCGCGCCCTCGTGCCCATCAACCTCAGGCCCGGTCCCCCCGAACCCTCGGCGCGCGCGCTCGGCAACCGCTTCGGGCTGGTGTTCCTCGAGCTCCCCCTCGACGCTCCCACCCGCACGGCCCGCGTGGAGCGCGTTCGGGCGGCAATGACGCTGCTCAAGGGAAGGCCCGACGCGCTTGCAGCCTTCGGCGCTCTCTCGGCGGCGGGGCGCGTGCCGCCACTCACGCGGCCCCTCATAACCTTCTTCACCCGCAAGGCCTCGCTCGTCGTCACCAACGTCCCCGGGCCGAAGAAGCGGCTCCACCTCGCCGGGCGGGAGATCGAGCACGCGATGTTCTGGGTCCCGCATCCCGCCACGCTGGGCCTTGGGGTGAGCATCCTCACCTACGCCGGCGAGGTGCGCGTGGGCGTACGGGCCGACACGGGCGTGCTGCCCGACCCCTCCTCGCTGGTGCGGCGGTTCGAGGAGGAGCTGGCGGCGCTCGCTCCGCAGCACGAGCCGATCGAAGGCTAGCCGTGCCGGGCACAACGCAAACGGGCGCCCTCCGCGAGGAGAGCGCCCGGCCACGGATCGGGTCTGTCGATGAAGCGGCTACCGAAGCAACTACGCCTTCGGGCTGCGCTTCTCCGCGATCTCCTTCTCGAGCGCGGCGACCTGCGGGTCGACCACGGCGGCCTCGTCGCCCTTGGTGGTCGGGTCGCCGGTGAGGTGCGCCTCGCCGGGCACCCAGCCCGGTGCCATCGTCGCCGCCATGTCGCTCGTCGAGCGGCGCACCAGCTTGCCCACCGGGCGGAGCGCGGTGCGGCCCACCAGGTAGAAGCCGATGAAGGGGAGGAACATGAGGAACGCGGCGCCCATCAGCGGCGCCAGCGCGAAGGCGCCGACCAGCGGGACCGCCAGGTACTTCTCGCCGCGCGCGCCGGGCAGCTTCTCGCCATCCGCTGCCACGCCGTGGAGCGTCCAGGTCTTCGCGCTGAAGTAGTGGCCCTTGTTCACCTGCGTCCCGGCTTCGATCATCGTCATTGGCGTTCTCCCCTTCGTGGCGTTCGCTGCGTTGCCTTCGATGAATGGAGTCTCTCCTTTTCCGGCCGCCGGCGAAATGCGGAACTCGCCCGACCCCGACGGCTTTGATTCCCGGGCCGGTGAGGGTCGGACGCCGTAGAGAGCCCTCCGGAAAACACCCGAGAGACCTTCGGGGGACCCTCGCCCCTTCCGTCCGTACGGCGCGCCGAAAACCCAAGTATCCGCCATTGCTGATGTTTCGTGACATGAGAGGGCCCTCGCTCCCGCGCGGGAGGAGGGCCCTCGAACTTCTCGCCTGGGGCGGCGGCTGGCTACTTCAACGACTCGAGCCGCTGGCGAGCATCGGTCATTTGCGACTTCGTGACCGGGTCGTCGATGCCCTTCAGATTGACGAGCGTGCTCCAGACCGCCTTGGCGTCACCCCGCTTCTTTGCGTTGTAATAGAGGACTCCCGAATTGTAGAGCGCGCGGGCGGCCGTGTTGGGATCGTCCTTCGCACAGCGCGCGTCCTGCCCGAACGTGCGGTAGCGCGCCGCCGCCTGCAGCTTCTTGTTGCCCTGCTCCAGCGCGGCGCCGGCGTTGCCGAGCGCGAGGCAGCGCTGCTCACCGTCGGGCCACTTCTCGAGATACCGATCGTAGAGCTGTACCGCGCCGCCTGTGTCGTGGGCCTGAAGGCGGCTGGTGGCGAGGGCGACGGTGGCGATGCCGGCCTCGGGAGCATCGGGATACTTGTCGAGGAGCCTCCGGCGGGCTTCCTCGGCCTTCTTCGGCTCCTTGGCCTGCACGTATGCCACACCGGCGTTGTAGAGCGCGTTGGCTGCGTCGGGGCTGTCCGGATTCTGCGCGACGAACTCCTCGAAGCCTGCGGCGGCCTCGGCGGGCTTGCCCGACTTGAGGAGCTCCATGGCGCCCGCGTAGCCGAGCCGATTCTTCTCCTGGCCGAGCTGCTGCAGGACGCTCGCGATCTTCTCCGGCAGCGCCTTCTGCTCCGCCGTCGCGCCGCTCGCCGACGCCGCGGCCTGGGCCTTGGGCTTGTCGGATTCCAGCATGGCCTGCATCCGCACGACGGCGTCGCCGTATCCCTTCATGTCCTTGCGGGCCGGGAACGTGAGGAGGTACGGACCGACGCCATCCACGGCCGCGGCGGTGAGCGGCCATTTCTGGAAGATGGCCTCGAACCGCTTCTGGGCCTCCTCGATGTTGTCGTGGCTGTACTGCACCTCCGCCGCGAGGAGCTGGAGAAGCGCCGCGTCGTGCTCGGCGGTAGGCGACGGGTCGGTCGTGTACACGACCGCGTACGCGTCGGCGGCGTCGATGTAGCGCTTCCACGTCTCGGCCGGCGGCCGGGGCTTCAGCTCGGTCTTGCGGCCGATCTTCACCGGCTCGAGCTCGCCCGCCTTGACCTTCTGGAAGGCGAGCTGCTGCAGCGAGCCGGCGGCGAGCCGCGCGCCGAAGGCCTGGGTGGCGGGGGTGGCGTCCTTGTCCGTCCGGAACAGATCCGCGGCCCTGGCGGCACCCTCGGCGTCGGCGGCCTGGAGGTAGTTCTCCGCCGCGGCCCGGCGGTAGACGATGCGCCACTCCGAGGAGGGGTAGCGCTCGGCCAGCTTCAGGAGGGCGTCGGCGGCGAGCTTCGACTCCTGCCGCGCCTGGTCCATGTTGCCGGAGGTGCGGGCGTCGGCGGCCCGCCCGGTGTGCGTCTGCGTGTCCTTGAGCTCGGCGCGCTCGGTGTCGTCTCCGACGTCCTTGTAGTCCGGCATCCTGTGGTCGGCCTGGAACACCTTGAGCCCGCCGCCCCCGCCACCGGCGGTGGCACAGGCGCCTGCGAGCAGCGCGACGAGCGCGAGCCCTTTCACCTTCATGGTCATGGATCTCCCCTTCCGATGTGGTCACGTGGGACGGCCCGGCTCGCCCTGAGCGGCGCCGGTGCTGTCGCGAAAGCCCTGCCCCGCGGCGCTCTTTATAGCGCTCGGTCCGCGCGGTGCACCCTGGCAAGGCCAAAGCGGGTGCCCGCAGCGGCCGCTCGTCCGTCGGCGTGGGGCTCGACTCGAAGCTCTAGTCGCCGCTGCGCCTCAGCTCGCTCAGGACGAGCTTCGCCACGGCCTTCAGGGTGTCGAAGACGCCGACGCCGGTGGGCGCCACGGCCTGGAACTCCGGCACACCGTTCGGATTCAACGCCTCGCGGAGCTCCTCCACGGGTACGGCGCTGGGCAGGTCGCGCTTGTTGTACTGGACCACGTACGGGAGCTTGTCGAGGTCGTACCCCTGCTCGGCCAGGTTGGTGCGCAGGTTCTCGACCGACTCGAGGTTCGCCTCCATGCGCTCGAGCTGGGAGTCGCCCACGAACACGACCCCGTCCACCCCCTTGAGGATGAGCTTTCGGGAGGCGTCGTAGAAGACCTGCCCGGGCACCGTGTAGAGGTGGAAGCGCGTCTTGAACCCGCGGATCTCGCCCAGCGACAGCGGCAGGAAGTCGAAGAAGAGTGTGCGCTCGGTCTCGGTGGCGAGGCTGATCATCTTGCCCTTCGCGCCGGGGCTCGTCTTCGCGTACACGTACTGTAAGTTCGTCGTCTTCCCGCACAGTCCGGGGCCGTAATAGACGATCTTGCAGTTGATCTCGCGCGAGCTGTAGTTGATGAAGCTCATGTCGTCTCGCTGAAGAGGCTGTCGATGTCCTCGTCGGTGATCTCGGCGAAGGGACTGCCGGCTCCTGGGGACTCGCCCTTTTTGGCCAGCGCCTCGAAGATCTTGCCCAGCTCCTCGCCTGCCTTTTTCACCCTCAGGCGAACGAGCCCGAGGGAGCTCTTCGCGTCGAAGATGACGACCAGCACCACGCGCCCCCCGACGATGCTCATGTGGAGCGACTCGTGCTCACCCTCGTGGAACTGGTTCGGGAATTCCTTCTCGCCGATGAGCTTGGCGAGCCCTCCCATGGCGGCCACGTTGCCCGCCGTCAGCGAGGCGAGCGAGGTCGTGTCGAGGCTCCCCGCAGCGCCGCTGGAGGCGATGAGCTGCCCGTCCTTGTCGACGAGGAAGACCACCTTGGCGCTGGCCTCACGGGTGAGCCGGTCGCAGATCGTGGCGATCTGGCCCGCCTCCTCGTCGTACATCACCAGCCCGGAGCCCATGCGCGCCGCTCCTGAGAAGCGAGTCCACCCTGGCGAATAGCAGGGAACCTGGGGCGAGGCAAACGAGGAGGTCGGGCGCGAAGCCGCCTACATCTCGCGCCGTCCGGAGAGCGCGCGCGCCAGCGTCACCCCGTCGGCGTACTCGAGGTCGCCGCCCATGGGCAGCCCCTGGGCGATGCGCGTCACCTTGATCCCGATGTCCTTGAGGAGCTTCGAGAGGTAGAGCGCCGTCGCCTCGCCCTCCACGTCCGGATTGGTGGCGATCACGATCTCCTCCACGGCCGCCCCGTGCAGCCTCCCCAGCAGCTCGCGGATCTTGAGGTCGGAGGGCCCGATGCCGTCGAGGGGCGAGAGCGCCCCGTGGAGCACGTGGTACCGGCCGCGGTACTCGCGCGTGCGCTCGACCGCGAGCAGGTCGGGCACCCCCTCCACCACGCAGAGGATCCGGGCGTCGCGCTCGGGATCGGCGCAGATGCGGCAAGGGTCGCGCTCGGTCAGCGTCTGGCAGGAGCTGCAGCACCGGACGTCGCGCACCACGCCGGTGACCGCCTCGGCCAGCTCCGCGGCGTAGCCGGCCCCCGCCTCGAGAATGTGGAAGGCGAGCCGCTGGGCGGTCTTCTCCCCGATCCCGGGCAGCCTGGCGAGCTCCTTCACCAACCGTGCGATCGGGTCCGCGACCGGCATGGCTTCAGTAGGGAAGGCCCGGCATCTGGATCCCGCCGGTCGCCTTCTTGAGGTGCTCGTCGGCCGCGGCGCGCGCCTTGTCGGCGCCCGCGTTCACGGCGGCTGCAACCAGGTCCTCCAGCATCGCCTTGTCGCTCGGATCGATCGCCTTGGGGTCGATGCGGATCTCGAGCAGCGTGCAGCGCCCGTCCATCTTCACTCTCACGAGCCCTCCTCCGCTCTCGGCCTCGATCTGGATCTGGTCGAGCGAGCCCTTGGCGTCGGCCATGGCTTTCTCGATCTTCCGGGCCTGCCGCATGAGGTGCTGGATATCGATGCCGGGCATGGTGTTCCCCTCTCAGAGCTCGTCGATGCTGGTCACGTCGCCGTCCAGGATGCGCGCGGCTTCCTGGACGCGCGGATGCGCGCGCGCCCTCTCCCGAACGGACGCCTCGCGCGCGCGGCGCTCCGCCTGCTCCTGAGTCGCCAGGGTGGGAGCGCTCGCGGGCGCGGTCTCGCCGGCGGCGAGGGGGGCGCCCTGCACGGCCACGAGCCGCGTGGGGCGGCCGAACACGCGGGCGAAGCTCGCCTCGATCTCGGCGCGGCGGCGCTCCAACGTGGGCAGCGCGAGCCCGGGCGGCATCCTCAGGCTGACCTCGCCCTCGGCGAGGCTCACGAGAGTGCCCTGCTTGAGGGCATTGGCGATGCCGGGACTCGAGCGCTCGATCTCCGCGACGGCGGCCCGCCAGCGGTCGGCGGGAGGGTCGCCGGAGTCTAATTCGACGATCGCCGGCTGCGCCGGTCTCGGCCTGTCTCGGGTGGAGGGTGGGGTCGGCGTCGAGGTCGGAGTCGCGGTCGCGGTCGCGGTCGCGGTCGGAGTCGAGGTCGGAGTCGAGGTCGAGGTCGGAGTCGAGGTCGAGGTCGGGGTCGCGGCGGAGGTCGCGGTCGGGGTCGGGGTCCCGCTCCCCACCCGCTGCGCTCCCCCCGCGCACCCGGAGCTTCCACCCGTCAGCGGCCCCGAGCCTCCTCCGCCTCCCTGGGCCGCGGGCCCTGCGCGCCCCTCCAGCCGTGTCAGGAGCTCGCTCAGGTCGGTGCCGGGCGCGAGGAAGCACGCCTTCAGCAGCGCGACCTCCAGCGCATAGCGGGGCTGCTCGGAGGCCTTCACCTCGGCCACCGCCGTCTGGACGATGTCGAAGAGCCGCGTGAGCTGGGCCGCGGGCGCAGCCTGCGCCTGCGCGAGCACCTCCCGGCGCGCGGCGTCGGTGAGGTCGAGCGGTGTCGCCGGCGCGAGCTTCGCGACCACCACGTCGCGCAGGTGGCGCACCAGCTCCTCCGCCACCCGCTTCATCTCGTGACCTCGCGCGTACAGCGCAGCCAGATCGGCGAGGATGGCACCCCCATCCCTCCGCACCAGCGCTGCGGCGATGCGGGCTACCGCCTCGACGTCCACCGCGCCCACCGCCTCGGCGACGGCCGCGTCGTCGGCCTCCTCGCCGCAGGACGCCCGCACCTGGTCGAGCATGGAGAGCGCGTCGCGCATCCCGCCCTCGGCCTGGCGCGCGACCAGCCCCAGCGCCGCGTCGGAGACGCGCAGCCCCTCGCTGTCGGCCACCTTCCGGAGCTGCGCGACGAGCTGCACCTGGGTGAGCCGGCGGAAGTCGAAGCGCTGGCAGCGGGAGACGATGGTCTCCGGCACCTTGTGGACGTCGGTGGTTGCGAGGACGAACTTCACGTGCGGCGGAGGCTCCTCCAGCGTCTTGAGGAGCGCGTTGAAGGCGCCCGTCGAGAGCATGTGGACCTCGTCGATGACGAACACCTTGAAGCGGTCGCGCGCGGGCCGGTACTTCACCGCCTCGACGATGTCGCGGACGTTGTCGACGCCGTTGTTGGAGGCAGCGTCGATCTCGATGACATCGACCGAGCGCCCCTCGGCGATCTCGACGCAGGGCGGGCAGACCCCGCACGGCTCGGCGGTGGGCCCCTTCTCACAGTTGAGCGCCTTGGCGACCAGGCGCGCGGAGGTGGTCTTCCCCACGCCGCGCGGGCCGGTGAACAGGAAGGCGTGAGCGAGCTGGCCGGTCCGGAGCGCGTTCGAGAGCGTGCGGACGACGTGCTCCTGCCCGGACATCTCCGCGAACGTGCGGGGGCGATACTTGCGAGCGAGGACGAGGTACGCCATGGCGGGGGGCGATTCAGCTACCAGCTTTAGCTCCCGCGCGGAAGGGCCGCACGCGACCGGAAACTGCCAAGCCGGCCCACAATCCCCGGGCGCACGGAGGAACCTCTACCGTTGCTCCCTTCCGGGCCTGGCGGAGTTCGAAGCGCCCCACGTCGCCCGAGGATTCTGGGCCGGCTCGCACCGGCGACCATCGTTCAGACTGGCGGAGAGGGTGGGATTTGAACCCACGGTCCGGTTCCCCGGACACACGATTTCCAGTCGTGCACCTTCGGCCGCTCGGTCACCTCTCCATTCTAGATGGGGGGGCTCAGAAGGCCCCCCCATTCCCCCCGCTCGTTCCGGGGCAGCCTCATCCGGCTGCCCCTTCACTCGCAAGATCCTGGCGAATCTCTCACGAACCGCACTGCCGCCCGCTCGTTCCGGGGCAGCCTCATCCGGCTGCCCCTTCACTCGCAAGATCCTGGCGAATCTCTCACGAACCGCACTGCCGCCCGCTCGTTCCGGGGCAGCCTCATCCGGCTGCCCCTTCACTCGCAAGATCCTGGCG
>JBBQEB010000008.1:0-49318 GCA_038320275.1 Myxococcales bacterium
GGGGGGTGGGTAGTTGTCGCCCCTGTGTTTATTTTTACCCCCCCCCCCCCCCCGTCGTGGATGAGCACCAAAACCTGCGGATACGCCCGTGAATTCCGGTGCGCCGCGCTCTCAGAGTGCGCAACGGCCGGTACGGCTGACCCAGGCTTCCGTGATGGGGTGGGTATCAGCGGCGGGGAAAAGCCCTGCCAACCCTGGAGAATCGCACTGTCCGTCGGCATGGTTCTGCGGACCGCGATACCGGCATGCTTCACGCAAAGGCAAACGACCGGCGAGCGATTCCCCAGGAACGCCCCCCGGAGACCATCTGCCCATGAACGACGCACGCACCTTGGCGCTCGGCGCCGCAGAAGACGCCCCGCCCGTCGGGCAGCAGCTCGCCGGGAAGTACATAACTTTCAAGCTCGCTGGAGAGACGTACGGCCTCCAGATCGTGCAGGTGCGGGAGATCATCCGGCTGATGGAGATCACCCGCGTTCCGCGCGCGAGCGACCTCGTTCGAGGCGTCATCAACCTCCGCGGCAAGGTCATCCCGGTGGTGGACCTTCGCCTCGCCTTCGGGCAGGCCCGCGCCGAGGCCACCGAGCAGACCGTCATCATCGTGGTGCAGTGCGCCGTCCACGGGCGAGATCTCACCATGGGGCTCCTCGTCGACGAGGTGCTGGAGGTGCTGTCCATCGACGCGGCCCACATCGAGGGGCCGCCCTCTCTGGCGAACCTCGCGGTCGAGGAGAGCTTCATCCTCGGCGTCGGGAAGACCGAAGATCGCATCATCTTCCTGCTCGACATCGGGCGGGTGCTGTCCGACGCGGAGGCGAGCGAGGTCAGCTCGGCGATCGCGGCGTAGGCGAACGCTTTCACGATCAGTCATTCACGCTGTCAACTGCGCGCGGCGCGAGCCGGGCACGAGGGTCGAGCCATGCTTGCGAACATGAAGACCGGAACGAAGATCCTGAGCAGCTTTGCGCTGGCGGTGGCCATCGCGGTGGTGGTGGGCGCGGTGGGGTACGTCAGCGCCGCGCGCATCGGCGATCGCCTGGAGGACGTGGCGGGGCATAAGTTTCCCTCCTCCACGACGCTCAACGTCATGAACGAGGCTCAGACGGAGGTGGGGCGCTCGATGCGCACCCTCCTGCTGCGCCGCGCCGGACCGGAAATGCGGCGCAACGCGCACACGTCGCTCGCCGTCGCCTGGAAGCGCATGGACGAGGCGGCCAGGCAGTACGAGAGCATCCCGCACGGCGAGGCGGCGCTGGCGAAGTGGAACGCCATGCGCGCGCCCTGGGCGGAGTGGCGGAGGGACAGCGAGCGCACCGTCGAGCTGGCAGCGGAGCGCGATCGGGCGGTAGAGCGCGGACTCTCCACCGACAGCGCACAGGTCCGGGCCCTGGACGAGCAGGGCTGGGCCGCCTTCGAAAAGGCCAGCCGGTCCTTCGGCCCGGCCACGGAGGCCATCACGGCGGTGCTGGAGCAGACGGCGAAGGACGTCGAGGCGGGCAAGAAGGCCGGAGAGGAGGCGGTCAAGGCGGCTTCGCTCGCCATCGCGGTGTCCATCGTGCTGGGCGCGGTGCTGCTCTTCGGGATCGGGTTCGTCCTTTCCCGGGGCATCGGCGGGACGCTGCGGGCGCTGCTCGGCGAGGCGGGAAAGCTCACCGAGGCGGTGCGGAACGGCCAGCTCGGCGTGCGCGGCGATCTGGCGGCGGTCTCGGCCGAGTTCCGGCCCATCGTGGCGGGCGTGAACGAGACCATGGAGGCCTTCAAGAAGCCGATCGAGGTGACGGCGAGCTACGTGGAGCGGATCTCGAAGGGGGACCTGCCGCCGAAGATCACCGACGAGTACAAGGGCGACTTCAACCTCATCAAGGTGAACCTGAACACCTGCATCGACGCGCTGCACGCGCTGGTGACGGAC
Organism: Myxococcales bacterium; assembly: GCA_038320275.1. Lineage (GTDB taxonomy): Bacteria > Myxococcota > Myxococcia > Myxococcales > Anaeromyxobacteraceae > Anaeromyxobacter_A. The sequence continues at coordinate 1,913 of JBBQEB010000008.1, forward strand.
ACCAACAGCCTGGTGCAGGCGTCGATCGCGGGCCAGCTCTCGACCCGGGCCGATGCCTCGAAGCACCAGGGCGACTTCAAGAAGGTGGTCGCTGGCGTGAACGCGACGCTGGACGCGGTGCTGACGCCCATCCAGGAGGCCGCGCAGGTCCTGGAGAAGCTGGCGCAGCGCGATCTGCGGGCGCGAGTGGTGGGCGCGTACCAGGGCGACCACGCCAAGATCAAGGACTCGCTCAACGCGACCGGTGAGGCGCTGCACGAGTCGATGGCGCAGGTGGCCCAGGCGGTGACGCAGGTGTCGGCGGCAGCGGGGCAGATCGCCTCGGCCAGCCAGGCGGTGGCGGATGGCGCCTCGGAGCAGGCGAGCTCGCTCGAGGAGACGAGCTCGTCCCTGGAGTCGATGGCGTCGATGACGAAGAGCTCCTCGGAGAGCGCGCAGCAGGCGAGCGTGCTGGCGCAGGGGGCGAAGTCGGCGGCGGCGAACGGCGGCGCGGCCATGGAGCAGATGACGGGCGCCATGCAGTCCATCAAGGCGTCGGCGGAGGGCACCTCGCAGATCATCAAGGACATCAACGAGATCGCCTTCCAGACGAACCTCCTCGCGCTGAACGCGGCGGTGGAGGCGGCGCGGGCAGGGGAAGCGGGCCGGGGCTTCGCGGTGGTTGCGGAAGAGGTCCGCTCGCTCGCGCTGCGCGCCAAGGAGGCGGCCACCAAGACGGAGGAGCTCATCCGGCAGTCGGTGCGACAGGCGGTGGAAGGCGAGGTGACGGCCAAGCACGTGAACGAGCAGCTCGCCGAGATCAGCAGCTCGGTCACCAAGGTGAGCGAGATCGTAGCCGAGATCGCGGCCTCGTCGCGAGAGCAGTCCACCGGCATCGACCAGGTGAACAAGGCCGTCTCGCAGATGGACTCGGTCACCCAGCAGAACGCGGCGTCGTCGGAGCAGGCCTCGTCCGCGGCGGCCGAGCTGTCCGGGCAGTCGGAGGAGCTGGCCGCCATGGTGGGCACCTTCCAGCTCGTGGGCGAGCGCACCGTGCGTCCCTCGGCGACCGTTGCCAACATCAAGTTCCAGGCGGCAGCTCCCAAGAAGCGCCCGGCCGGGTCGGCTACGGCCTTTCAGAAGCCCAAGGCACGGACCAATGGCGCCATCGCCCTCCGCCCCGAGGAGGTCATCCCCATGGACGGCGACCCCACCTTCAAGGAGTTCTAGCCGCGGCTGGCCAGAAAGGACGCCTCGGTCATGCTCGATAACGCCCTGCTGCATGATCGAGGTGTGAGAATGGCTGCAAGTGCTAAGGCGAGGTCCGCGTTTCCCGCACCCTTCGAGCCGGACCTCGTCCTCGACAGCATGCTGGAGCTGGCGGTCTTCCACGAGCTGGTGACGGGCCCCGACGGCAGGCCGGTGGACTACCGCATCCTGGAGTGCAATCCGGCGTTCACCCGCATCACGGGCATCGAGCGCTGGATGGCGGTGGGGCGCCTCGCCAGCGAGGTGTACGGGGGCCTTGCGCCTTACCTCGACACGTTCGCGCGGGTCGCGACGACGGGGAAGCCGTTCCGGTTCGACACCTACTTCGAGCCGCTCGACCGCCACTTCAGCATCTCGGTGGTCTCGCCGCGCCCGGGCTTCTTCTTCACCATCGCGAGCGACGTCACCGAGCGTCATCGCGCGGCCGTGGTCCTGCAGCGCTACGAGCTCCTCGCCCAGCACGGGCAGGACATAATGCTCTTCGTGCGCGCCGAGGATGGCAGGGTCCTGGAGGCAAACGCGGCCGCCTGCCTCGCGTACGGCTACTCGCGCGGGGAGCTCCTCACGATGCGCATCGAGGCGCTGCGCCCGCCCGAAAGCGCTGACTTGGTCCTGGCGCAGCTTGCCCGGGCGCGGGAGGAGGGCCTTCGCTTCGAGGCGGTCCACGTCCGTAAGGACGGGACCCGCTTCCCGGTGGAGGTGACGACCAGCGCGGCTTCCCTGGGCGACGAGCGGGTCGTCGTGAGCGTCATCCGCGACGTCACGGAGCGGGCGGCCGCCCGCGACGCGCTCCGGCGCGGCGAGGCCGAGCTGCGGACCATCCTCGAGAACATCACGAGCGGGGTGGTGGTCGCCCACCTGGATGACAGCTTCATGCAATGGAATGCCGCCGCGCTCGCCATGCACGGGATCGCGGGGGATGCGGAGCCCCCGCGCACCTTCGCACAGCTTGCGCGGAGCTTCCCGGTCTTCGCGCCGGACGGCGCCAGGCTGAGCGACGAGGAGCGGCCGCTGGCGCGGGTCCTCCGCGGAGAGCACCTGCGGGACGTGGAGATCGAGGTCAGGCCCGTCGATGGCGGGTGGGCCCGCACCTTCAGCTACTCCGGAAAGCTCGTGCTGGATGCGGGCGGCAACCCTTCGCTGGCCGTCGTCACCATCCGTGACCGGACCGAGGAGCGCAAGCTGCACGCGCGGCTCGCCTCCGCGCAGAGGCTGGAGACGGTGGGGCGACTCGCCGGTGGCATCGCCCATGATTTCAACAACATCCTCACCGTCGTCCTGAGCTGCGCCGAGGCGATCAAGTCCGATCTGCGGCAGGGCATCCTTCCCAGCATGGAAGAGGTGGAGGAGATCGTGAGCGCCGGCTCCCGCGCCGCAGCGCTCACGAAGCAGCTCCTGGCCTTCGGACGGAAAGGGGTCATCGACCCCGCCACGGTCGACCTGAACGACCTCGTGCGGGGGACGGAGAAGATGCTCCGGCGCACGCTGGGCGAGGACATCGTGCTCTCGACGGAGCTGCAGGCCGAGCTCTGGCCCACGACCTGCGACGCTGGGCAGCTCGAGCAGGTGATCCTGAACCTCGCCATCAATGCTCGCGACGCCATGCCCGGCGGGGGACAGCTCACGCTCCAGACCCGGAACATGGAGCCCGAAGCGCCGGACCGCGAGCCGGGCGGCGGCAGGGTGAGACTCACCGTCCGCGACACCGGCACCGGCATGTCGCCGGAGGTGAAGCGCCTCGCCTTCGAGCCCTTCTTCACCACCAAGCCCGTCGGACATGGAACCGGGCTCGGGCTTGCCACCGCGTACGGGATCGTCAAGCAGAGTGGTGGCTACATCCGGGTGGAGAGCGAGCCGGGCAAGGGTTCGGCATTCGACATCTACCTGCCCCGGGCCGCGGGGCCGAAGGTGGAGCGCGAGCGCCCGCAGCCGGCGCCGGCGCGGGGTGGAAGCGAGCGCATCCTTGTGGTGGAGGATGACAGCCAGGTGAGGGCCGTGCTGGTGGGGGCGCTTCGCGCGGGCGGCTACGACGTCATCGCGCGGTCGGGAGCGCGCGAGGCGCTGGAGCAGGGCGGGGCGGGCGGCGTTCAGCTCCTCGTCACCGACGTGATCATGCCCGAGCTGACGGGCCCGGCCCTCGCGGACGCCCTGCGCGCCCGCCATCCAGGGCTGAAGGTCCTCTTCGTCTCCGGTTACACCGGCGAGGCCATCGCGCGTCACGGCGTTCTCGAGGCGGGGGTGGAGCTGTTGTCGAAGCCTTTCACGCCGGCCGCGTTGCTGGCGCGCGTCCGGCAGGTGCTCGATAGCGCCTGACATCCGCCTGAGCGCGAGGAGCCGGCTCGCGCAAAGCGGCGCCCCGGTGGCTGAGTCCTGGTGTCTTGAACCCAGGGTCCATCGCGGCTCGCACCTGAACCCTGCGCGCCCCCGCGCGGATCTCGCGCCAGGCTGGCGAGCGGTGGACCGCAGGTTGCACCCTGAGCTGGCCCGGCGCTTGCGGCTTTGCACCATCGGCAAAAGGGGGCAAGCGTGCGCAACCTGATGAAACGTACCACCATCGTCGGGCGGCTCTGGGTCATCAGCGCCGTGGCGGGGCTCTGCCTTTTCTCGCTCGCCTGGTCTTCACTGCGCGTTCTGGAGGCGCGCACGCTCGCCGACCGCAAGGCGAAGGTGCGCGCCACCGTGGAGATCGCCTCGGCCCTCCTGGCGAGCCACGAGGAGCAGGTGAAGGCGGGAACGACGACCCGCGCCGCAGCCCAGGCAGCGGCGAAGGACCAGCTGCGGGCGTTGCGCTACGAGGGCTCGGAGTATTTCTGGGTGAACGACCTCGAGCCGCGCATGGTGATGCATCCGCTGAAGCCTGCGCTCGACGGAAAGGATCTCTCCTCGTACGCGGACCCGGATGGCAAGAGGCTCTTCGTGGAGGCCGTCCGGACGGTGCGCGCCGGCCCGGAGAGGGCTGGGTTCCTGGCGTACCGCTGGGCGAAGCCGGGCCACGACGCGCCCGTTCCCAAGATCTCGTACGTGGCGCTGTTCGAGCCCTGGGGGTGGGTGGTTGGCTCGGGCCTCTACCTCGACGATCTCTCCTCCGAGCTGTCGCGCGAGCGGTGGAAAGCGCTCGCCTTCAGCGCGCTCGTCGCGGCGCTCATCTGGGCCGCGGTGACCCTGGTTGCCGCATCCATCGCCCGCAGCCTGCGCGGGCTGAGCGAGCAGGCGGTTCGCCTGGAAGCGGCCGTCACAGCGGGAGCGCTCGCCGACCGCGCCGATCCAGAGGCGGTGGACCGTGAGTTCATGCCGATCGTGGCGGCCATGAACGGCACCATGGAAGCTTTCAAGAGGCCGATCGAGGTGACGGCGAATTACGTGGAGCGGATCTCGAAGGGCGACCTGCCGCCGAAGATCACCGACGAGTACAAGGGCGACTTCAACTTCATCAAGGTGAACCTGAACACCTGCATCGACGCGCTGCAGGCGCTGGTGACGGACACCCATGGCCTGGTGCAGGCGTCGATCGCGGGTCAGCTCTCGACCCGGGCCGATGCCTCGAAGCATCAGGGGGAGTTCAAGAAGGTGGTCGCCGGCGTGAACGCCACGCTGGACGCGGTGCTGACGCCCATCCAGGAGGCCGCGCAGGTCCTGGAGAAGCTGGCGCAGCGCGATCTGCGGGCGCGGGTGGTGGGCGCCTACCAGGGCGACCATGCCAAGATCAAGGACTCGCTCAACGCGACCGGGGAGGCGCTGCACGAGTCGATGGCGCAGGTGGCCCAGGCGGTGACGCAGGTGTCGGCGGCGGCGGGGCAGATCGCCTCGGCGAGCCAGGCGGTGGCGGATGGCGCCTCGGAGCAGGCGAGCTCGCTCGAGGAGACGAGCTCATCCCTGGAGTCGATGGCGTCCATGACGAAGACGTCCTCGGAGAGCGCGCAGCAGGCGAGCGTGCTGGCTCAGGGGGCGAAGTCGGCGGCGGCGAATGGCGGCGCCGCCATGGAGCAGATGAAGAGCGCCATGCAGTCCATCAAGGCGTCGGCGGAGGGCACCTCGCAGATCATCAAGGACATCAACGAGATTGCCTTCCAGACGAACCTCCTCGCGCTGAACGCGGCGGTGGAGGCGGCGCGGGCAGGGGAAGCGGGCCGGGGCTTCGCGGTGGTTGCGGAAGAGGTCCGCTCGCTCGCGCTGCGCGCCAAGGAGGCGGCGACCAAGACGGAGGAGCTCATCCGGCAGTCGGTGCGACAGGCGGTGCAAGGGGAAGTGACCGCGAAGCACGTGAACGAGCAGCTCGCCGAGATCACCGGCTCGGTGATCAAGGTGACCGAGATCGTGGCCGAGATCGCGGCCTCGTCGCGGGAGCAGTCCACCGGGATCGACCAGGTGAACAAGGCGGTCTCGCAGATGGACTCGGTGACGCAGCAGAACGCCGCGTCGTCGGAGCAGGCGTCGTCCGCGGCGGCCGAGCTGTCCGGGCAATCAGAGGAACTGGCCGCCATGGTGGGCACCTTCCAGCTCGAAGGCGGGTCGCGCGCCGCGGAACCGGCTGCCGCGTTCGCCACGGCCCGCTCCCAGGCGGCGACTCCAAGGACGCGCTCCGCCCCGCCGCGCCGCAGGCCCGAGGTGCTCGACAGGGCCTGACATCCGTGCGCATCGTGGCGCCCTTTCCAACCTGAGGTGACCATCGATGGCGACGGCGGCCGGGGACGCAGCGTCGGATGACCTGATCTCGGTGTCCGGCATGGACACGCTCCGCGCGCTCGAGCTGCTCCTCGAGCCGCTGGGGCGGCGAGAGTTCACGGTGCGGCTCTGGAGCGGGGAGACGCTGCCAGCGACCTCGGGCGCCGCCGCGCGCTTCACGCTCGTGCTCACGCACCCCGGCTCGCTCCTGCGGATGTTCTGGCCGCCGGGCGAGCTCACCGCCGCCGAAGCCTTCGTCCGCGGGGACTGGGACGTGGAGGGCGACCTCATCGCCGCGCTCGGATTGCGCGACCGCCTGCGGCTCGCCCCGCGCGACCTCCTCGCCCTCCTGCCGCTCGCGCCCTCGCTCTTGCGGACCGGCATCTTCGCGAAGTCTCCCGAGCGCGCGGCCGAGCTCCGCGGCGGGAAGCACACGCGATCCCGCGACGCACAGGCGGTACGCCATCACTACGAGGCCGGGAACGACTTCTACGCGCTCTGGCTCGACCGTCGCATGGTCTACTCCTGCGCCTACTTTCCCGATCCGGGCACGACGCTCGACCGGGCCCAGGAGGCGAAGCTGGAGCTCGTCTGCCGCAAGCTCCGGCTCGAGCCGGGCGATCGGTTGCTCGACATCGGCTGCGGGTGGGGCGGGCTCGCCACCTGGGCGGCGGAACGCCACGGCGCGTCCGTGGTGGGTATCACGCTCAGCGATGCGCAGGCGGAGCTGGCGCGGGAGCGGATCGAGGCGCTCGGGCTCGAAGCGCGCTGCCGCGTGGAGGTGACCGACTATCGGGAGCTGGCCGGCGAGACGTTCGACAAGGTCGTGAGCGTCGGCATGGTGGAGCACGTGGGCGTGGCGCGGCTCCCGCTCTACTTCGAGCAGGCGACCCGGCTGCTCCGGCCGGGCGGGCTCTTTCTCAACCACGGGATCTCGCCGGCGGTCCCCCGCGACGACAGCCTCCGCAGCAAGATCTTCCGCGAGGGCGGCTTCGTGCAGAAGTACGTCTTCCCCGACGGCGAGCTGCCCTTCCTGCACGAGACGGCCGCTGCGGCGGTGGAGGCGGGGCTGGAGCTGCGCGATGTGGAGTCCTTGCGCGAGCACTACGCCCTCACCCTGCGCCACTGGCTCGCGGGCCTGGAAGCGCGGCGCGCGGAGGCGGAGCAGCTCGTCGGCAGCACCACCTACCGCATCTGGAGGCTCTACCTCGCCGGCGCGGCCTGCGACTTCGAGCGTGCGCAGAACACCATCTTCCAGTCGCTCTACGTGAAGTCGGAAAAGGGGCGGAGCGGCCTGCCGCTCACCCGCGAGGGTTGGTACGAGCGGCCCATCCTGGCGCGGGAGGCAGACCCAGCGGGAGCTGCGAAGAAGCCCCGGCCGAAGGCGAGGAGGACGCCGGCGCGCAACGCGAAGGGACCCTCGAAGCGCGCCCGGTCGTAGGGACGCTGGCCCGTGAAGCCGGATGATCCTACAGTCTGCTCATGCGGCGCGATCAGGCGATTGCAACTCTGCGCGGCCATTTGCCGGCCATGCGGCGCGAGTTCGGGGTCCGGCGGCTGGCGCTGTTCGGCTCGACCGCTCGGGACGAGGCGCGAGAGGACAGCGATCTCGACATCCTGGTGGAGTTTGATCGGGGTCCTAGGTTCCTCACGTTCATGGGGCTGAAAGTCTTCCTCGAAGATCACGTCGGGACAAGAATCGACCTTGTCACGCCCGATGCACTGAAGCCCGCGATGCGGCCCACGGTCGAGCGTGAGGCTGTGGACGTGGCGTCGTGAGCCAACGGGACTGGCGGCTCTACGCGCAAGACATCCTGCTTGCGTGTGACAAAATTCGTCGGTTCGTGGCCGGCAAGTCCTGGGAAGCCTTTCAGGCGGACGACCTCCGGCAAGACGCAGTCATGCGCAACATCGAGATCATCGGAGAGGCTTCCGCGCACCTCCCGAAAGAGGTGACTGCGACCGTGCCGGAAGTTCCCTGGCGCCTGGTCATCGGGATGAGGAACATTCTCGCTCACGCCTACTTTGGCGTGTCACTCGAGATCATCTGGGACGCAGCGATCACGCAGGTGGCCCCCATCGAAGCCGCCGTCCGCAAGATCCTCGAGCAAGAACCGACGCCGTGATCCCGAGCCGTATGACGAGAAAGGCCGCCCGGGGACGCGTAGGGTCGCCTCGGGCCGCGCCGTTCACCCTGGGCCGGGGACGTCAGCCAGGAGTCGCACCTTGGCCGCGCGCTCGGCGTACCTTCGCCGGGTGCGGGCGCTGAGGTCGGGTGGCTCCGCGGCGCGCACGCTGGGGTGGGCGAGCACCGCCTCGGTCCAGGCGGACACCGCCGGGAACGAGGAGAGCATCTGGGCTTCGGGAACGCCCCACCCCTCGGTGAGGCGGAGCCGCCGCAGGAAAGGTGCGAAGGCGACGTCCACCAGGCTGAACGCCGAGCCGCCGAAGAAGGGGCCGGCCCGGTCGGCCAGGATGGCCTCGAGCGTGTCGAGGGCGTCGCGGAGGCCGGCGAGGGGCTTTGCCAAGGCGTCGCCGCTCGATCCGCCGGCCATCGCCATCAGGGCGTGAAAGCCCGCCGGCATGGCCACGTCGTTCGCAAGAGCGATGAAGCCGCGCGCCTCGGCGCGGGCGATGGGGTCGGAAGGGAAGAGCGGCCGGGCTGGATACAGCTCCTCGAGGAGCTCGTTGATGATCGATGACTCGAAGATGGGTCGGCCATCGACGAGCAGCACCGGGACCCGGCCCATGGGGGAGATGGAGAGGAACCAGGCCGGCTTGTTCGCGAGGTCGATGAACTCGATCTCGTGCGGAAGGTCCTTCTCCAGGAGGACGATCCGGCTCCGCTCGACGTAAGGACAGAGCTCGAAGGAGATGAGCTTCAGATGATGCGGCATGGAGCCTCCGCGGGTGTTCCAGCGACGTCGTTCGATGGACGGCAGAGCTTCGCGAGTCTTGCTGCCTACACGAACTTGCGGGCGTCGAGCGTCGCGCCCTGGTGCTTGCCCTCGACCGCCGCCAGGTAGGCCTTGGCGCAGGCCGCGGCGGGGATGCCGCCCGCAGGGTTCATGTTCATCCGCGCCAGCGTCTCCGAGATCCAGGGCGGGCTCACCACGTTGATGCGCTGCCCGTTCTGGAGCTCCACCGCGGCGCTCAGGACGAAGCCCTCCAGCGCCGCGTTCACCATGGAGATGGCGGAGGCGCCGGGCATGGGCTCGTGGGCGAGCGCGCCGCCGGTGAGAGTGACCGATCCACCTTTGCCGAGGTGCTGGAGCGCGATGCGGGCGAGGTTCACCTGGCCCATGAGCTTGCTCCGCAGCCCGAGCTCGAAGTCCTCGTCGGAGAGCTGGGACAGCGGCTTGAACGCGGCGCTGCCCGCGCAGCTCACCACCGCGCCCACGCCCTTCACCTTCGAGAAGAGCTCCCGCAGCGACGCCGCGTCGTCGAGGTCGGCCTTCACCTCGCCGTGGCGGGAGACGCGCACCACCTCGTGACGCGATGAGAGTGCCTGCGCGACGGCGGACCCGATGGTGCCGGTGGCTCCAACGACGACGATCTTCATATGCTCCTCCCGAGCAAGGGCTGGCCGCCCTGTGGTGTAGCGGCGGTCAGGCGGCGCCGCCCCTCTGCGCGGGCGGGCCGGAGCTCATGGCGAGCGCCTCGGAACGGTGGTGCGAAACCATGTGGCGCGGGCGTGGGCCGCGGCCGGCATGGTGCTCGAAGGTCCGAGCTTTTCTCGCTCATCCCTGGAGCGTAGCGCGGCGCTGGCTTCGCTGGCCGTGGGAAGTGGCCGGAAGGGCTCTCGCACCACGGGTGGCAGGGGCCTTCGGTCCCGAGATCGCAACGGTGGCACTCGGCGGCAAGCTCGCGGGTCGCCGCAGCTCGCTCACCTGCACCAGCTCGAAGCCGCGCGCGCGCAGCCCCTCGACGATCTCGGGAAGCGCCTCGGCGGTGTGGAAGCGGGGATGGTTCATGTGCATGACGACGATGGAACCGGGCCGAGCTGCGCGCAGGACCCAGCGCACGATGGCGTCCTTGGAGAGGTGGGGATCGGGATCGCCGGAGGGGAGGTCGTACTCGACGGTGGCGAGCCCCAGCGCGGCGGCGTCGCGCACGACTCTCGAGTCGTACTCGCCGAAGGGCGGGCGGAAGAGCGTCGGCGCGCGCCCAGTGCGCGCAGCGATCGCGGCCTGCGTCCGAAGGAGCTCGTCGCGGATCTGCGCATCCGTGTCGCGGGTGAGGTGCGGATGGCTGAAGGTGTGGTTTCCGAGCTCGAAGAGCGGGTCCGCGGCGAGCCGCTCGAGCGCCATGGGCTCCTCCATCGCCCAGCCACCCCCGACGAAGATGGTCGCGGGAACGCCCAGCCTGTCGAGGATGGCCGGGATGCGGGCGTCGAAGGGCGTCGGGTCGCGGGTCGTACAGAGGTCGAAGGTGAGGGCGACGCGGCGCTCTGCCCGCGTACCGTGCGAGAGCGCGAGGAGCGTGTCGGCGCGACCTGCGGCGCGGGTGGCGGAAGGAACGGCGAGCGTCAGTGCCAGGGTTGCCAGAGCGGCGGGAACGGTGCGCCTCATGCATCAGGGACGCGCCGCCCCCGCCCTGGATTCACGAGGCGCCCGGAAGAAGACCTAGAACAGGCCCTTGAGGATGCCGCCCAGCGTGTCGTGCGACGCGCCCTCGGGCGGCACGTTGCCGTCCGGCGTGAGCTTGTCCACCAGGCTCGGCAGGATTCCCGAGAGCTGGCCTGCGAGCGCGCTGCGGTCGAGGCCGGTCTGCTGCGAGAGCTGATCGAGCCGCTCTGGGCCCAATGCCTCCTGGACCTGATCGGCCGATACGGGCTGATTGGGGCCCTGCGATACCCAGGAGCCCGCCACGTGCCCCAGCCCCTTCTGCTGGAATGCGGACAGGATCTGCTGGAGCCCGCCCCCGGCCAGCAGGCCCATCAGCGCTGGAATGAGCGCGCCGCCCATGCCGCCGGTGAGCCCACCCAGCCCCCCGCCACCCAGCGCGCCGCCCAGGCCGCCGCCTGAGGAGCTTTGACCAACCTGGCCACCACCCTGTCCACCCAGAGTCTTTCCCAGCTCGTCGAGAATGCCCATGGTCGTCGTCCTTTCGTGAGAGGCGGCGCGGCGCGCTACTCCGGGATCTTCAGCTTCTGCCCGGGCTGGATGACGTTCGGGTCGCGGAGCTGATCGCGGTTGGCTTCGAAGATCTTTCCGTACTTGGAAGCATCGCCGTAGAAGTGCTTGGCGATCTTGGAGAGCGAGTCCCCCGAGACCACCTGGTAGGTCCTCGCGCCGTCGCCGGAGCTCTGCTGCGAGGAAGCGGGCGCCGCGGGAGCGGGCAAGCTGGCGTCGACGCTGATGTCGGCAGTGAGGTCCGCGTATTGCGCATCGACCGACTTGATGGCAGTCCAGACCTCGTTCTTGATGGCGTCGTTCGGCGCCGCCCCGCGGATGAGGAGCTTGTCGCCTTCGAGGTTGATGTTCTTCCAGGAGACGCCCCGGCGAGCGCCCGCGTCGATCACCGATTGATACTTCGCCTTGAGCTGCGCTTCGTCTGCCATGGTCCTGCCCCCCTTCGAGGTGAGCCGTGAAGCTAAGCACCGCGCGCGGCGGTGGGGACCTGCGCGAACAGCGGGCCCTTGCTCGGATGTCCGTCCCCCGTCGTACCGTGGGTCGTGGGGGAAAGATGACATCCATGTGGCTGGGCGGGATGGCGGTGGTGCTGCTCGGCGTCTTCGCCTTTGCCGGACCGTTCCTCGCGCGGAAGGGCGACCGCGCCGAGCTGCTCAGGCTATCCTCGGAGCTGGCTCGTGCGGCAGCCCTCGCCGAGGGCGTACCGGCGCTGCAGGGCGAGATCGCGCGCCTGCGCGGCCACGCGGACGCGCTGCAGGGCGAGAACACCGCCCTGGTGGAGGAGCGTGCCCGGCTGGCCTCGGAGCTGGAGGCAGAGCGGCGCGCGGCGGCCGAGCGGGCAGCGGAGGCGGACCGCGCCCGCGGCCAGGTGCGCTCGGAGATCGAGCTGCTCGCGACGCGGCTGCTGGAGGAGAAGGGCAGCGCCATGCTGAACGCGAGCCGCGAGGGCCTGGCCGCGCTGCTGCAGCCGGTCGCCGCGCGGCTCCGCGAATTCGAGGCCAAGGTCGACAAGACCTACGATCAGGAGAACCGCGATCGCGCCTCCCTCCTCACCTCGCTGGCGGGGCTGCAGGAGGCGCAGGCGCGGCTCCACCAGGACGCGGAGAGCCTCTCGCGCGCGCTCACCGGCGACTCGAAGGCCCAGGGCGACTGGGGCGAGCTCGTGCTGGAGCGGGTGCTGGAGACGGCCGGGCTCACGCAGGGGCGCGAGTACGATCTCCAGGTGACCTGCCCCGACGGCGAGGGCGGGCGAAAGCGGCCGGACGCGCTCGTCTACCTCCCGGGCGATCGGGTGATCGTGGTGGACGCGAAGTGCTCGCTGACCGCCTTCGTGGCCGCGACGCGGGCGGGCTGCGAGGCGGCGCGCGAGGCGGCGCTCGACGCGCACCTCCAGAGCCTGCGGAGCCACGTGCGCGAGCTCGCCGGCAAGTGCTACCCGGACGTCGTGCAGAGGCGGACCGTCGATGTCGTCTTCATGTTCGTGCCGAGCGAGGCGGCCTTCCAGGCGGCCCTGTCGCGCGAGCCTGCCCTGCACGGGGAGGCGTTCCGCCAGCGGGTGGTGATCTGTAGCCCCACCACGCTGCTGGCCGCGCTCCAGATCGTGAACCACCTCTGGCGGGCCGAGAGCCAGAACGCCAACGCCGAGAAGATCGCCTGCGAGGCGGGCAAGCTCGTGGAGAAGCTCGCCGCCTTCCTGGTCGATCTGGACGCGGTGGGCGCCCGCCTGGAGCAGGCGCAGACGTCCTTCGGCCAGGCGCGCTCGAAGCTGGCCAGCGGAAGGGGGAACGCCCTCAAGACGGCGGCGGCGGTGGCGCAGCTGGGGGCGCGGACGCGGCCGGACAAGATCGCGCCGCTCCTGCGCGAGGCGGCAGGAGAAGAAGAGGGCGACGACGCGCTGGAGGTCCTGGCCCTCACCCCGAGCGCGGCGCAGCGGCCCTCGAAGTCACCGGCGGCGTGATGTGACAGGTGAGCGGCACCCGGCGGCGAGCCGCCCTCGGCAGGCGGAGCACGACGGCCGCCGCCCCGTCGGCGATCAGTAGCCGCGCTCCCACACGGTGAGCGCGCCGGTGCCCACGTCCATCAGCGCCGCGTGCACCGGCATCCTGGGAAGGAAGGGCGCCGAGCGGATGGCTTCCACCGTCTCGGCGACGGCCGCCCGCTGGTCGGCGACGAGCCCGAAGAACTTGCCCACGTCCTGATCCTTGCCGAGCCCGGCCAGCGGGACGCCGCGCCGCTCCAGGGCCTGGCGGATGTCGTCCGGACCGAAGCGCGTCACGCCGCAGTCGGTGTGAGGCATGACGAGCACCTCGCGGCAGTCGTTCACGTAGACCGTCGCCGCGAGCCCACGCAGCATTTCCGACCCCGCCGCGATGCGCGCGCCCGGGATGCGGATGGCGACCGCGTGGCCGCGTTCCACTCCGAGGGCGGAACTGAACCAGCGGGTGAGGCGGGGATCGACGCAGGTGACGATGCAGAGGTGCCGGTTGGCGACGAAGGAGCCGAGCTCGCCGCTCCTCTGCACCGCTTTACCATTTGCGTCGAGAAGCTCGTCCAGCAAGGTCATGCGCGGCTCCGTTCGTGCGGGTCCGCCAGCAGTGCGGACCAGCGTCGTACTTAGGGAATGCGGGGGTGGCCGCAAGGCTGTCGTGCGGCCCCCGTCGTGGCCTTGTCCCGGGCGCCCCCCGGCATGAAACCCGCTGGGTGAACGAACTCACCGCGGCGCAGGACACGGACGAGCTCGCCCTCCGCGACGTCATCCGCAAGCTGGGCAGCATCCTGGGCGAGACGCTGGCAGAGCTGTACGGGCAGGGCGCCCTGGAGGCGGTGGAGGGGCTGCGCCGCTCCGCGGTGGCGCTCCGCAAGGGCGAGCTGCCGGGGGGCCGCGCCGCCTTCGCGCGCGGCATCGAGGCCCGCCCGACCGGGGACCTGGCGCGCATGGCGGAGTCCTTTGCCCATCTCTTCCAGCTCATCAACACCGCCGAGGAGGCGCACCGCGCGCGCATCCTGCGCGCCCGCGACCGGGAGGGCGGACCGGTGGATGGCTCGGTGGCGGCCGCGGTCGTCGAGCTGGGCGCATCCGGCGCGGGGCCGGCCGAGGTGCAAGAGCTCCTCGACCGGATGCTGGTGATGCCGGTGCTCACCGCGCATCCCACCGAGGCGCGCCGGCGCACCGTTCTCGATCACCTGTCGCAGGTGGCACGCGCGCTCGACCGGCTGGACGACCCGCGGGCGGGCGCGCGCGAGCGGGCGCGCGAGGAGGTCCGCCTGCGCGAGGTCGTGACGGCCCTCGCGGCCACGCACGCCGGCCGCACCGAGCGCCCGAGCCCGCTCGACGAGGTGCAGGCCGGGCTGCTCCACTTCGAGCGCACCCTTCTCGATGCCGTCCCGGCCGTCTACAGGGAGCTGGAGCGCGCGCTCGAGGAGCGCTGGCCGGGGGCTGGGCTGCGGGTGCCACCCTTCCTGCGCTTCGGCACCTGGATCGGCGGCGACCGCGATGGAAATCCGTTCGTCACGGCGGCGGTCACACGCGCCGCTCTGGAGCGGCAGCGGGCGGTCGCGCTGAGCCGCTACCTCGCCGACGTGCAGCGGCTCTCCCGCGCGCTGTCTCCGGCGCGCATCGGAGACCCCTCCGCGCTGGAAAAGCTGGAGAGCTCCATCGCCGCGGACAGGGACGCCTTGCGCGTGCCGGGACTTTCGGCCGGCCTGCGCTCGGACGAGCGCTGGCGCGAGAAGCTGCGGTGGATGTCGGCGCGGCTGGCGGCGGCGCGGGTGCGGGGGGAGGGCGGTTACCCCGACGCAGCCGCCTACGTGGCCGACCTCGCCCTCCTGCAGCGCACCCTGACCTCGCAAGGCCTGGGGCGGCTTGCCGAGGGCGAGCTGGAGGAAGCGCGGCGGCGGGCCGAGGTGTTCGGGTTCCACCTCGCCTCGCTCGACGTGCGGCAGCACTCCGGCGTGCACGAGAGGGCGGTGGACGAGATCCTCGCCCAGGCCGGCCTGCCCGGCTACGCCGAGCTTCACGAAGAGGCGCGGCTCGCCGTGCTGACGGAGGGGCTGCAGCGCCCGTCGCTCTCCGGCGCGGAGCGGGCGCGGCTGGGGCCGGAGGCGCGCGAGGCGGTCGAGACCTTGCGGGTGGTGGGTTGGGCGCGCCGCGACCTCGGACCGGAAGCCTGCGAGCGGTACGTGGTGAGCTTCACCGCCGCCACCAGCGACCTGCTGGAGGTGCTCTTCCTCGCCAGGGCCGCCGGGCTGGCGGCCGACGAGATCCGCCCGGTGCCGCTCCTGGAACAGCTCCAGGACCTGGCCGCTGGGCCGGAGATCGCGCAGCGGGCGCTCTCCATCGCGCCGCTCCGCGCCGCCTTCCGCGGCGAGCTCGAGGTGATGGTCGGTTACTCGGACAGCTGCAAGCAGGTGGGGTACGTGCCGAGCCAGGTGGCGCTCCACAAGGCACAGCTCGCGCTCGCCCAGGTGGCCGAGGCGGAGGGCGTGATGCTCACCATCTTCCACGGCCGGGGAGGCGCGGTCGGGCGGGGAGGCGGGCCGGCCAACCGCGCCATCCGCGCGCAGCCGCGCCCGGCCCTGCGCGGCCGCTTCCGGGTCACGGAGCAGGGGGAGACCATCGCCACGCGGTACGGCAGGGAGGAGATCGCCCGACGCGACCTGGAGCAGATGGTGAACGCGGTGCTGGTGGCCTCCGCGGGGCCGATGGCTCCGGCGGCCGATGACGCCACCCGCAGCCTGGAGGGCTCCCTCGACGAGGCGGCCGGCGCGGCGCTCGGGGCCTATCGCGCGCTGACCGCCGATCCCGGGCGGCTCGCCCGGTATGCACTCGCCGCCACCCCGCTGGCGGAGATCCCGGAGCTACGCCTCGCCTCGCGCCCCTCCAGCCGGAGCGGACAGCTCGCGCTGGAGTCGCTGCGCGCCATCCCCTGGGTGTTCTCCTGGAATCAGAGCCGTCACGGACTGCCGGGATGGTACGGGCTGGGGAGCGGGCTCGAGGCGCTGGTGAAGGAACTGGGCGAGGCGGGAGCGCGCGAGGCCTACCGCGGCTGGCCGCTCCTGCGCGGGCTGGTGGACAACGCGCGCCTCGCGCTCACCCAGGCCGACATCGACGTGGCGGCCTGCTATGCGGAGCTGGCGAGCCCGGAGGACCGCGGGCTGTTCCAGTTCGTGCGCGAGGAGCACGCGCGCACGGTGCGGCTCCTCCTGGCGGTCACCGGAGACTCGACGCTGCTCGGGCCCTGGCCGACCCTCGCCCGGGCGGCGGAGCGCCGCAACCCGTACATCGACGTGCTCTCGCACATCCAGATCGCGCTCCTGCGCCGCTTGCGGGAGGCGAAGGCCGGCGGCGAGGAGGCGGCGGCGCTGCACGAGGCGATCTCGCTCACCATGAACGGCATCGCCGCAGGGCTGCAGACGGTGGGTTGAGGGGCGGCCCGCGGCGACGGGGCGGAAGAAGGGTCGCCGCAGCCGGCCGGTGCGGCCTCACTCCATGGGTCGGCTCTTGCCGTCGACGTTCGTGACGTGCAGCGCGGACAGATCCACCCCTTCCAGGCAGCGCACGTTCACGACCATGACCTCGGAGCCGTCCGGAGCGGCGCCGTAGGCGAACGGCCGGATGCCGCAGGTCGGGCAGAACGGGTGGTGCGCGTGCTTCTTCCCGTACTGGTAGTCGGTGAGCAGCTCCCGGCCGCTCTGGACGTGAACCTGCGATCCCGGAAGCATGGCGTGGAGCGCTCCCGTGCGGGAACAGATGGAACAGTTGCAGGACATGACGCTGTCGAGCGCCGCGGTCGCCACGAACTTGACCGCGCCACAGTGGCAGCTTCCCTCGTACGTCTTCACGTCGGCCATGGTGCTCTTCCTCGGATCAGCGCTGGGGATCGCCCTGCTGCTGGGTGGCGCTGCGTGGCGGGGTGGGCGAGGCGGCGCTCGAGTTGGGCACGTCGGGGCTCGGCGCATGCGCATGCGCGGCGCCTGCCGCCCCCTTCGCCTTCTTGCCCTTGCGCCTCGCCGGCGTCCGCTGCTCCTCCTGCGGAGTGGTTCCCTTCTTCAGCTTCTTCTGCACCGGCTGGCCAGCGCTCCCGTGCGCCTCCACGCCGGAAGGCGTTCCGTAGCCGTAACCCTCGAGCTTGTCTCTCTTCCCGTCACGGGTGGCCCCGCTGCCCTCGCCCGGCTTCGGGTTGGAGGTTTGCCCCTCCTGTGCCTTCGACTCGGCCGGCGTCTGCTGCTCCTGCGCGGCGGTGGGCTTCTCGCCCGCTGCCGCTGGCCGGACCGCGAGTGCCAGGCCGAGGGTGAGAATGGCTGCGCGCATGGTCTCTCCTCTGCTACGCCGCTCCGCCACGGGGGGCGAGCGGGTTGTATCCAGCGGCTTCATACCCGTGCTCCCCGACCAGCAGATCGAGCACGAGCGCTGCGGCCTCGTCGGCGAGCGGCTCCGCGCCGTGCGCCACCGCCAGGTCGAAGACCTTCACGTAACCGTGGCAGGCCTCGCACACCTCTGCTTCGATCCCGCGGGGTCCCTCGGGAGAGGGCTCGAGGCCCAGGTACGAGATCTGGGCCGTGTCGCCGCAGCGGACGCAGCGAACGCGCGGCAGGTGCCACTCGGTGCCGCAAAGACAGCAGGCGAGGTACCGCAATCGATCGTCGCCGAGCACGAGACTCGACACCGGCGGCGCGCCGCAGACGGGGCAGCGCGCGGGAGCGGAGCGCGGAGCGGCCAGCGCGGTCGCATCGAGCCCGGCGGCGACGAGCGTCGCGGAGAGCTGAAGCGCCGCGCCCGTGAAGGGAGTCGCGGCGAGGTCGCGGGAGCGACCGGCCAGGATGTCCTCGAGGGCGAGGTGCAGCTCGGCCTCGCCCGCCGCTTCGAGTCGGCCAAGCGCCGCGGCGGCAGGGGCGGGGAGGTTCCCGGACCGCGCGGCGGCGAGGATGGCGGGGAGGAACCGCGCCGCAGCCGGGAGAAGGTTCGGCGATGGAGCCGTCGCGGTCGCGGTCGAGGTCGCTGTGGCGTTCGGCCGGTCGCCGACGCGCGCCGGCTCGGTCGCCTGCCTCTGCTGCGCCCTCACCAGCCGCGCCAGGAGTTGCAGCCAGTCCTCGGCCGCGTGCCCCTCGGCCAGCCCCTCCAGCCGCTCCGCACGTTCCTCGAAGAGAGCCGCGGGCTCCGGCAGCCGCACGCCCACGATCTCCCCGAGCGCGTCGCGCGAGCGCCTTTTCACCGCTGGTCCTTCCCCGTCACCTTCTCGTACCAGACCGGGTGGTGGTAGCGGGCCCAGCGCCGGGTCACCCAGCCGCGCGTCATCGCGCGCATGGAGCCGCGGGTCCAGAGCGCCGCGTACACGTGCACTCCGATCCCCACGAACATGACGAAGGCGATGATGGCGTGGATGATGGCCCCCGCCCGGCGGACGGGGATGGAGAAGGACGGCGCGAAGTAGGGCCGCCAGATGAGGAACCCCGAGACGAGGAGCCCGGCCACGCAGGCCACCATCGACCAGTACATGAGCTTCTGGCCGGCGTTGTATTTTCCCTCCACGGGCGTCTCGTCGACGCCGTTCATGTAGGCGAACATCCCGCGCAGCCAGCGGCGGTCGGAGGGCAGGATGAGGTTCGCCCGCCAGAGCCGGCTCGCGTAGGCGAAGAAGAGCACCGCGATCCCTGCCCCGAAGAACGGGTGCAGGATCCGCATCATCGTCGGCGAGCCGAACAGCGCCGAGGTCCAGAAGAAGAACGGGTGGAAGAGGGCGAGCCCCGAGAGGAAGAGCAGCACGTAGAGCAGCGCCACCGCCCAGTGCGTGAGCCGTTCACCCTCGGTGTATCGGCGGACCGCGTCGGGCGGCCGATCGGTGGCGAAGGCGTGGTGGGGGCGCCGGGCGCCTGCAGCAGACGGCGGGGGCAGGTTGGGATCGGCCATGGTCACTCCTCCTTGCCGTCGGCGCGCCCGTCGGGATCGACCGGACCGACCTTCATCCAGTGGAAGAACCCGGCCACCAGGACCGAGGCCATGGTGACGACGCCCAGCCCGCGGGCGAAGCTGCTCCTCCACACGGACACGGTGGGAGAGATGCGGGCGTCCTTGGGGAAGCCGTACAGCTCCGGATCGCCGTGCGGCATGACGTACACCACGTGCGTCCCGGAGACGCCCGCCGGGTCGTACACCGCGGCCCTGTCGTACCCCCGCTCGACGAGCTCTCGGACGCGCTCGCCGGCCAGGTGGAGCATGTCGCTCTTGGCCCCGAAGGAGAGGCACTGCGTCGGGCAGGTCTTGATGCAGGCGGGCTCGAGCCCCACCGCCACACGGTCCGAGCAGAGCGTGCACTTGTACGCCTTGCCGTCCTTGCGGCCGAAGCGCGGGATGTCGAAGGGGCAGCCCGCCTGGCAGTAGCCGCAGCCGATGCAGGCGTCCTGGTTGAAGTCGACGATGCCGTTCGAGTACTGCACGACGGCTCCCGGCGCCGGGCAGGCGCGCAGGCAGCCCGGATCGGAGCAGTGCAGGCACCCGTCCTTCACGATGAGCCAGGAGAGCCCCTTGGGCGGCAGCTCCTTCTCGTGGAAGCGCATCACCGTCCAGGTCTGGTCGGTGAGGTCGGGTGGGTTGGCATAAGTGCCCTCCTGCAAGCCAATGTCGTCGCGGAGGTCGTTCCACTCCATGCAGGCGGCCTGGCAGGCCTTGCAGCCGATGCAGCGGGAGATGTCGATGAGCTTCGCCACCTCGAGGCGCTTGCGCGCGCTGGGCGAGGTGGTCTCGGTGGCGGACCGGCGGACGACGTCGCTCGTCTCGTTGGAGATTGCCATGTCCGCCTCTCCTAGACCTTCTCGACGTTCACGATGAACGCCTTGAACTCGGGCGTCTGGACGTTGGCGTCGCCCACGTACGGGGTGAGCGTGTTCGCGAGGTACCCAGGCTTGGTCAGCCCCTCGAACCCCCAGTGGATCGGGATCCCCACCGTGTGCACGGTCTTGCCCGCGATCTGGAGCGGCCCGATGCGCCTCGTCACCACCGCCTTCGCCACGATGGACCCGCGCTTCGAGCGCACCCGCACCTTGTCGCCCTCTCGGATGCCCTTCTCCTTGGCCAGCGCCTCGCCGATCTCCACGAACTGCTCGGGCTGCAGGATGGCGGGGATGCGCGCGTGCTTCGTCCAGAAGTGGAAGTGCTCGGTGAGCCGGTAGGTGGTGGCCGCGTGCGGGAACTCCTCGGAAGTGCCGAGCATGGCCCTGTCTTCCTTGAAGATCCGCGCCGCCGGATTGTTCCGGGCGAGCGGCGACTTGTGCATGGGATTGCCCGCGATGGGGCTCTCGAACGGCTCGTAGTGCTCGGGGAAGGGGCCGTCGACCATCTTGTCCGCGCCGAAGAGCCGGCCCACGCCCTCGGGGAGCAGGATGAAGGGGGCCATCCCGGCCGAGGGTGGCACGTCCGGCTTGTAGTCGGGTACGTCGGCGCCAACCCATTTCTCGCCGGTCCAGCGGACCAGCGTCCGGCTCGCGTCCCAGGGCTTCCCGGCAGGATCGCAGGAGGCGACGTTGTAGAGGACCCGGCGATTGGCCGGCCAGGCCCAGGCCCAGCCCGGAGCGAGCCCGAGCCCGCTGGGATCGTCGGGGTCGCGGCGCGCCATGAGGTTCTTGTCGGTGTAACACCCGCAGTAGATCCAGCACCCGCACGCCGTCGTGCCGTCGTCTCGCAACAGCCCGAAGGTGGTGAGCTGATCGCCCTTCTTGGCGAGGGTCTTCGACGGGTCGGCGGGGTCGGGCAGGTCGGCCAGCGCGCGCCCGTTGTACTCCCGCGCGAGCTCCTCGGGCGAAGGGCTCGCTGGCCGTTGGTACGGCCAGGTGAGCTTCAGGATGGGGTCCGGGGTCTTGCCGCCCTCCTTGGCGTAGAGCTCCTTCACCCGGTGGAAGATGCCGGCGATGATCTCGGCGTCACCCCAGGCGTCTCCCGGCGCGGCCGCGCCCTTGTGGTGCCACTGCAGCCAGCGGGATGAGTTGGTGAGCGAGCCGTCCTCCTCCGCGAAGCAGGTGGAGGGCAGCCGGAACACCTCGGTCTGGATCTTCGACGGGTCGACCGGGTTGTGGTCCCCAGCGTTCTTCCAGAAGCTGGCCGTCTCGGTGGCGAGGGGGTCGATGCTCACGAGGAATTTCAGCCTGGAGAGGGCCTCGGTGACCTTGGCCTTGTTCGGCACCGAGGCGAGCGGATTGAAGCCCTGGCACAGGTAGCCGTTCACCTTCCCCTGGTGCATGAGGTCGAAGACGGTGAGGACGTCGTAGAGCTTGTCGAGCTTGGGCAGGTAGTCGTAAGCGAAGCCGTTCTCCTTCGTGGCCGCGTCGCCCCACCACGACTTCATGAGCGAGACGTAGAACTTGCCGTAGTTCTGCCAGTAGCTCATCTGCCCCGGCCGCAGCGGCTTCAGCGCCCGCGCCTCCACGTACCGTGCGGAATCGGCCTCGCTCTCCTTCGGGATGGTGAGGTAGCCGGGCAACAGGTCGGAGAGGACGCCCAGGTCCGTGAGCCCCTGGATGTTGGAGTGGCCGCGGAGCGCGTTCACGCCGCCGCCCGCCATGCCCATGTTGCCGAGCAGGAGCTGGATCATGGCCATCGAGCGGATGTTCTGCGCCCCGACGGAGTGCTGGGTCCAGCCGAGCGCGTAGAGGCTCGTCATGGTGCGGTTGGGCACGGAGGTGCTCGCCACGAGCTCGCACACCTGGTGGAACTTCGCGACGTCGGCGCCGGTGACGCTCGCCACCACCTCGGGCGTGTAGCGCGAAACGTGCTTCAGGAGGAGCTGGTAGACGCAGCGTGGATGCTGGAAGGTGGGGTCCACCTTGGCGAACCCGTCCGGCCCGAGCTCGTAGGCCCAGGTCGCCTTGTCGTAGCTCCGAGCGGCCTCGTCGTACCCGGAGAACAGCCCGTCGTCGAACCCGTAGGCCTCCCGCACGATGAACGACGCGTTGGTGAACGCCTTCACGTATTCGTGCTGGATCCGGCCGTTTTCGAGCAGGTACTTCATGATGCCGGACAGGAACGCGATGTCGCTCCCGGGCCGGATCTGCACGTACAGGTCGGCCACCGCGGCGGTGCGCGTGAAGCGCGGGTCCACCACGATGAGCTGTGCCTTGTTGTGCACCTTGGCCTCGGTCACCCACTTGAAGCCGCAGGGGTGCGCCTCGGCGGGATTGCCTCCCATCACCATCACGACGTTGGCGTTCTTGATGTCTGTCCAGTGATTGGTCATCGCGCCACGGCCGAACGAGGTGGCCAGACCGGCCACCGTGGGTCCGTGTCAAACACGCGCCTGGTTGTCGATGGCGACCACCCCCATGGATCGGAACGCCTTGTGCGTGAGGTAGCCGGTCTCGTTGGAGGCGGCGCTCGCGGCGAGCACGCCGAAGGTCGGCCAGCGGTTGACGGTGACACCCTTCGCGTTGCGCTCCACGAAGTTGGCGTCGCGATCGTCCTTCATGAGCCGCGCGATCCGGTCGAGCGCCCAGCTCCACTCCACCCGCTTCCACTCGTTCGAGCCCGGCGCGCGGTGCTCCGGCTGCACCAGCCGGTCGGGGCTGTTCACGAAGTCGAGCAGGCTCGCGCCCTTGGGGCAGAGCGTGCCGCGGTTGACCGGATGGTCGGCGTCGCCCTCGACGTGGACGATCTTCGACCTCGTGTTCTTGGCCCCGTCACCGAGCGCGTACAGGACGATGCCGCATCCCACCGAGCAGTAGGGGCAGGTATTGCGCGTCTCGCGGGTGCGGGCGAGCTTGAACTGGCGGGTCTGCGCCAGCACCGGCTCCGGCGCGAAGCCGAGCGCGGCCAGGCTGGTCGCGCCCACGGTGGTCGCGGAGAGCTGAAGGAATCGCCTGCGCGTGACGTCCATGAGATCCTCCCGGGGGAACGCCCACGCTACGCCTCGCGGAGAGACCAGAAAAAGTCCCGCGAGGTTCCTCTTTTGGGGAGGCCGAATCCGCGGAGCGCAAGAGAATTGACGAGCGTCAAGTCGCGCGGACGTCGGCCTCGCTCTAAGAGGACGCGCAGTGGACGGAGCTCAGCTCATGCGCCGGGTCCTGCACCCCTTCGGTCAGGCCGCGCCGGCAGCCGCGCCCCGCCGGGCCGGTTTCACCGATCTCGCCCTGGTCGCCGCGATGGGCGGCGCCATCTTCGGCCTCACCCGGCTTGCACGGGAGTGGACGGGCGCCCTGCGGCCAGCGGTGGAGATCGACCTCGCCGTCCGCGCCTTGCCCGGCTACGCGCTGCTCTCGTTGTCGCGCGGGCTCGCCGCCTACGTCCTCTCGCTCGCGTTCACCCTCGCCTATGGCTACTGGGCGGCGAAGGATCGGGTCGCCGAGCGGGTGCTGGTCCCGGCGCTCGACATCTTGCAGTCCATCCCGGTGCTGGGCTTCATGCCCGGGCTCGTCCTCGGCCTGGTGGCGGTCTTCCCGGGCAGCAACGTCGGCCTCGAGCTCGCCTCGATCATCATGATCTTCACGGGCCAGGCCTGGAACATGACGTTCAGCTTCTACCACTCGCTTCGCTCGGTCCCGGCCGACCTGCAGGAGGTGGCGACCCTCTCCCGCTTCGGCTGGTGGCAGCGGCTGCGCTGGGTGGAGCTCCCCTTCGCCGCCATCGGCCTCGTCTGGAACAGCATGATGAGCATGGCGGGGGGCTGGTTCTTCCTCACGGTGAGCGAGGCGTTCGTGCTGGGCGACCAGGACTTCAGGCTCCCCGGCCTGGGGTCCTACATGAGCGTGGCGGTGGCGCGGGGCGACGGCCGCGCCATGGCGGCGGCGGTGATCGCCATGTCCCTCATGATCATCGCGCTCGACCAGCTCCTCTGGAGGCCGGTGGTGGTCTGGGCCCAGAAGTTCAGGGTCGAGGAGAGCGGGCAAGCGGAGGAGATGCGCTCGTGGTCTCTCGAGCTGCTCCGGCGCTCCAGGCTCCTGCCCTGGGCGAGCGCGGTGCTCCGCGCTGCGGGGCGGGCGATCGCCGCCGCCTGGCCGGCCCAGGCTCCGGCGGTCCAGCGCGCCCCGAGCCGTCCCGGCAGGCGCTCCGCCGTCCTCTCCTGGACGCTCTTCGGCGCGCTGCTGGCCGTGCTCTCCTGGGGTACCTTCGAGCTCCTGCGCCTCCTGCGAGTCGTGCCGCTCGGGGACTGGAGCGGCATCGCCGGCTCGGGCCTCCTCACGCTCGGCCGCGTCGCGCTCGCCGTCGCGCTGGGCACGCTCTGGACCTTGCCCGCCGGGCTCGCCATCGGCCTTTCCCCCAAGCTCTCGCGCATCCTCCAGCCGGTGGTGCAGGTGGTGGCGTCCTTTCCCGCGCCCATGCTCTTCCCGGCGGTGGTGGTGGCGCTCTCCGCCATCCACGTCGGGCTGGGGTGGGGCAGCGTCGTCCTCATGCTGCTCGGCACGCAGTGGTACGTGCTCTTCAACGTCATCGCCGGGGCATCGTCCATCCCCGCCGACCTGCGCGAGGCCTGCCGGATCTACCGCATGGGCGCGGCGCAGCGCTTCCGGGTGCTCTATCTGCCGGCCGTATTTCCATACCTCGTCACCGGCTGGGTCACCGCCGCCGGCGGCGCCTGGAACGCCAGCATCGTGTCGGAGTACATGACCTTCCGCGGCCAGGTGCTCTCGGCCAACGGCCTCGGCGCCCGCATCAGCGCCTCCGCGGCGAGCGGCCAGTTCGCCGCGCTAGCCGCCTCCATCACCGTCATGGCGGCGCTGGTCGCCGTCGTGAACCGGCTCCTGTGGCGGCGCCTGCACCGCGCCGCCGAGGAGCGGTTCTCGCTCGCGCGATAGGATCCCGAGAGATGCCCGCCCTCCCGGTGCCCACTGCTCCGCCCTCGCAGGTGCTCTGCGAGCTGCGCCACGTCGACAAGGAGTTTCCCCACGGCAATGGGACCCCGCTGCGCGTGCTGCAGGACGTCTCCCTCGCCATCCGCCCGGGCGAGGTGGTGGCGCTGCTCGGCCCCTCCGGCTGCGGGAAGTCCACCATCCTGAGAGTCCTGGCGGGGCTCACCCCCGCCACCCAGGGCGAGGTGCTCTACCACGGCGCGCCGCTCGTCGGCCTCAACCCGGGCATCGGCTTCGTCTTCCAGAGCTTCGCCCTCTATCCCTGGATGTCGGTGAAGGAGAACGTCGAGGCGGTCCTCCGCGCGAAGGGGCTCCCGTCCGGCGAGGTCGCCGCCAGGGCGTCGAGCGCCATCGCCACGGTGGGGCTGGCCGCCTTCGTGAACGCCTACCCGCGGGAGCTCTCCGGAGGGATGAAGCAGCGGGTGGGCATGGCGCGGGCGCTCTCCCTCGACCCCGAGACCCTCTTCATGGACGAGCCGTTCAGCCAGGTGGACGCGCTCACGGCGGAGACGCTGCGCGCCGAGGTCATCGACATCTGGTCGGCGGAGGGAAAGAACCCGTCCTCCATCGTGATGGTGAGCCACGACATCAAGGAGGTCGCCTTCATGGCCGACCGCATCGTGGTGCTCGACGCCAACCCGGGCCGGGTGCGGACGGTGGTGGAGAACGCGCTCCCAAGACCGCGCGACTATCGCTCGGCGGGACTGCTCGAGCTGGTGGACCGGCTGCACGACATCATCACCGGCATCGAGATGCCCGACGCGGTGGCGAGCCCTGCTCCGGCCGTCGTCGAGCCCCTCCCCATCGTGAAGCCGGGAGAGATCTTCGGGCTCCTCGAATACCTCGATGCCCGCGGGGGCAAGGACGACGTGTTCCGCATCGCCTCGGACATGAACGCAGAGTACGGGCGGCTCATCTCGGTGGTGAACGCGGCCGAGCTGCTCGACCTGGTCGACACGCCGCGGCGGATGGTGATGCTCTCGCCGGGAGGGAAGCGGCTGGTGCAGGCGGGGCCGGCGGAGCGGACCGCGCTCTGGCGCGAGCACGTCCTGCAGCTCCGGCTCTTCCAGCTCGTGGACGAGGCGCTGCATCGCCAGAAGGATCACCAGATCGACCGCGACTTCGTCCTCGAGCTCGTCGCCGTTTACATGCCCAACGACGACTACGAGGCGGTCTTCGACACCTTCGTGAAGTGGGCTCAGCTCGCGCAGCTCTGCGACTACGACGAGGAAAAGGAGACGCTCCGGCTCATCGGTTGAGAACCTACGGCAGGAACTCCCAGGGGCCACTTCTACTCGTTCAGCGGGGCACCTTCGCGGCGCCTCCGGCGGCAGGCTTCGCCTCGGGGAAGCCGCGGTGGCGCATCAGCGCGCCGATGCCTGGATCGCGACCTCGGAAGGCGCGGTAGCCCTCCGCGGGATCGACCGAGTTCCCCACCGAGAACACATGCTGTCGAAGCCGGGCGGCCACCGCCTTGTCGTACGGACCGCCAGCCTCGGTGAACGCCTCGTAGGCGTCGGCGGCGAGCGTGTCCGCCCACAGGTAGCTGTAGTACCCGGCGGAATAGCCGTCGCTCGCGAAGAGGTGCGCGAACTGCGGCGTGCGGTGGCGCATCACGATCTCGCGCGGCATGCCGAGCGCGGCGAGCGTCTCCTTCTCGAACGCCCCAGGCTCGATGGGGCGCGCGCCGGCGAGGTGGAGCTTCATGTCGACGAGCGCCGAGGAGAGGTACTCCACCGTCTTGAACCCCTGGTTGAACTTCGAGGCCCGTTCGAGCTTCTTCACCAGCTCGGCCGGCATGGGCTTCCCCGTCTTCACGTTCAAGGCGAAGCGGTTCAAGACCTCGGGCGTCTGCAGCCACCGCTCGAGGAGCTGGGAGGGGAGCTCCACGTCGTCGCGGGAGACGTTGGTGCCTGAGAGGGTGGATAGGTGACGTTCGACGACAGCCCATGCAGCGCGTGGCCGAACTCGTGGAAGAGGGTGCGCGCGTCCGCCCAGCTCACCAGCACGGGGTCGCCGGGCTTGCCCTTCACGAAGTTGGCGTTGTTCGACACGAGCGTGACGACCTCGCCGTCGAGCCGCTCCTGGTCGCGATAGGCGGTCATCCAGGCGCCGGAGCGCTTGCCGTCGCGCGCGTAAGGATCGAAGTACCAGACGCCGACGAGCCTGCCCTTGCCATTCTTCACCTCGAACGCGCGCACGTCGGGATGGAAGACGGGCACTCCGGCCGCGGGGGTGAAGTGCAGGTCGAGGAGCTCCCCCGCGACCCAGAACATCCCCTCGCGCAGCTTTTCGAGCTGCAGGTAGGGCTTCACCTCCGCCTCGTCGAGGTCGTACTTCTCCTTGCGGACCTTCTCCGCGTAGAAGCGGTAGTCCCAGGGCTCGATGGTGAGCTTCGCCCCCTCGCGATCGGCCACCGCCTGCATGTCGCGCACCTCCTCGCGCACGCGGGCCACCGCCGCCGGCCAGACCGCCTCCATGAGCCCCATGGCGCGCTCGGGCGTCTTCGCCGTCGAGTCCTCCAGGCGCCAGTGCGCATGGGTGGGGTAACCGAGGAGCTTCGCCCGCTCGGCGCGCAGCGCGAGGATCTCGGCGACGACGGCCTTGTTGTCGTCGGCATCGCCATGGTCGCCGCGCGAGACGAAGGCGCGCCAGACCTTTTCGCGGAGGCCGCGCCGGGTGGAGGTCTCGAGGAAGGGCTCCACGCTGGAGCGGGTGTTCTGCAGCGCCCAGGCGCCCTTCTTTCCGCGCGACTCCGCCGCTGCGGCCGCCGACGCCCGGAACGATGTCGACAGTCCGGCCAGATCCCGTTCGCCTGTGAGGAGGACGAAGCTCGACTCGTCGGCGAGGAGGTTCTGGGTGAACCGGGTGAAGAGCGAGAAGCGGCACGTGCGACCTCCGGAGTTGGGGCCGGGTTGTAACGGGAGGCGCGGCGGGGGGGCGGGTTATCGCGGCGTAGGCCAGCCGGGCTGGAGCGAGGGGTCAGAGAATGCCGTGGCATGGCGGGCAGCCCCCGGCAACCCGGGGAAGCCGCCTGCACAAGGGTCCTCGCCAAACCCGGTTCATGCGCCTGAACCAGTTTCCCCCTCCCCATGTGTCAGCGTGTGTCGCTGGTATCCGTTCACGATGCCGGCGAGGAGCGCGTCGGCCGGGAGGCGGCTGGGCGCGACGACGGGTGGGTCGCGCCGGCGGGCCCAGGCGGGCACGTCCGTCGATCGACTCGCAGCAATAGCCTCCCAATCAAGGTGGCGGTTGGTATCACCTTGGTATCACCTTGGTATGACCGCGAGCGCAATGCCAATGTCAGACCGTCGTGTGATGTTGCTCCCATGACCGACGCTCGAAGCTTCGCCCGTGAGCTCGCGACGCTCCTTCGTCGCGAGCAGGCCGCCACCGCCGAATTCCTCGCCGCACTGGCACGATTCGACGAGCGGCGCTGCTGGGAGGATCTCGGCTACACGAGCCTCTTCTACTTCCTTCACCGCGAGCTGCGCCTGTCGAAGGGCGCCGCCTTTTACCGCTCGCAGGCAGCAGTGCTGGTGCGCCGCCACCCCGAGGTGCTCGACGCCCTCCGCGATGGGCAGCTGTGCCTGAGCAGCGTCGCTGAGCTGGCAAAGGTGCTCACTCCAGACAATCAGGCGGAGGTCCTCCCGCGCTTCTTCCACGCCTCGAGCCGCGAGGCGAAGGTGGTCGTGGCGGAGCTGCGGCCCGCAGCGAGACTCCCGCAGCGCGATGTCATGACCGTGAGACCCGACACCGCTGACGTGCGCGGCATCCCGGGGAGCGAGGTTGAATCTGCTTCTGCGATGCCCTCCCCCCTCGGCTTGGCGCCGGCCTTCGTCTCGCCGTCGCCGGACGCGGCACCTCCCTTGGCCGCGGGTGTGGCGCAAGACACTGCGTTTGCCGCTGTTGTTGCTGCTGTCCCGACCCCCGGCTCCGCTCGGGCGGCACCGCGAACGTTCCAGCCTGACGAAGTGCAGCCGCTCACCGGCGATTTGCGCCGGTTACACGTAACCGTTTCGCGCCGCGTCGTGGACAAGCTGACCGCGGCGCGCGATGCGCTCTCGCACGCGTTGCCCGACGCCAGCACGGCCGACGTCCTGGAACGGGCGCTCGACGCCTTTCTTCTTGCCGACGCGAGGAAGAGGAAAGCCGCCGCCGATCGGCCACGCCCGCGGGGGCCGGCAGCCAGTGTGCCGGCGAGCGATCCGGTCGGTGAGGGGGGGAGGGCGTCCGCGACGCCGGA
The DNA here is from genome assembly GCA_038320275.1 of Myxococcales bacterium. Taxonomy (GTDB): domain Bacteria; phylum Myxococcota; class Myxococcia; order Myxococcales; family Anaeromyxobacteraceae; genus Anaeromyxobacter_A. The sequence goes on from JBBQEB010000008.1 coordinate 31,031, forward strand.
CACCCGTACGTCTCGTCATGTTCCCGCCGAGGTCAAGCGCGCGGTATGGGCTCGGGACGAGGCCCGCTGCCAGTTTACCCTCGCGAACGGCGGCATCTGCGGCTCCACGCGGTGGCTGGAGATCGACCACGTCGTGCCGGTGGCGCGCGGCGGGCCGTCCACGGTCGAGAACACGCGCCTCCTGTGCGGTCTGCACAACCAGCTGGCGGCGCGCAGGACCTTCGGAGCCGGCTGGATGCGCCACCGCGTCGAGGCGAGGAGGGGCTCGTCAGTTCAGACGCTTGAACCGAGCAGCGCACCCCATGTGCCAGGCATCGTGCTCTGACCGCGTACGCCCTAGCCTGGGTCCTCGGCCTCATTTTGGGCTCGTCCCGCGCGATCCCCACCGCCGGGCTGTCAGAGCGCACTGCTAGGGTCGTCAGCATGCAAACCTCCGGTGCCCAGCTCTCGCCCGACCGGCGCCAAACGGTCCTCGTCTCCGGCGGCTGTCCAGACGTCTGCCCCCGCTGCCAGGCGGACCTCGCCCACGCCTACCGTGAGGTGAGCCTCCTCGCGGTGATGGACGACGGCGAGGAGGTCCGCGTGCGGGGCCACGCGTGCGCCCGCTGCGGCTGGTGCTGCACGAACGGCCTGGAGGGCGATTAGCCGGGCTCGTCGCGCCACGTGAAGGGGGATCAGCCGGGCTCGTCGCGCCGCGGAAAGGAGACCAGACGGGTTCATCTGCCGCGGAAAGGGGCAATCATACGGGCTCGTTCCGGCCGGGGATGGAGGGCACTTCGATCAGCATGTCGAAGGCGCCGCGCGTCGGTGGCCGGAGCGGCACCGCGAGCGGGTCCTCGCGCAGCTCGGGCGGCCCGCACACCGGGCACGCCTCGTCGCGGATCACGGTGAGCCAGACGCTCTGGAATGCGAGCTGGCCGGGCACCTCGCCGAAGAGCTGCGGGTAGAACCAGTAGTCTGGCACGGTGGAGAGGGTGAGGTAGGGCGTGCCGGCGGCGATGACGCGCTCCGTGAAGCCGGCCAGGCGCGCGCCCTCCTCGCCCGCCGAGAGCAGCGAGAGCCCGAGCTTCACGCCCGCGCTCGCCACGTGGTGGATGTCGGCGGCGATGGCGCTCTCCCCCTGCAGGCGCCCGGAGCCGTAGTCCACCAGCCGCTCCGGGCCGCCGCTCGAGCCAGAGGTGCCCGTCGTACCCGTCGAAGCGGAGATACCGCCCCCCGTCCCCGGAAGCCGGTGCCGCGCCCCGGTCGCGCACAGGAAGCAGGGCGTTCGCTCAGGCGCGGACAGCACCACCTCCCCGCCCTCCGCGCCGGCGTAGAGCCCCACGAAGAGCGCCGGCCGGCCGCGGGCGTAGGCGAAGCGATTGAGGGCGCGCTGCGCAGCCGGGTCATCGGTCGCAGCGACGACGAGATCGGCCGCCCGGACCGCCTGGTCGAGGTCCGCCGGCGCGAGATCCTGGACCGAGCCCGCCAGGGAATCGACCCGGGCGGTGGGACTCACCGCCCGAAGCCTTCGCGCCAGCGCCTCGACCTTGAACGTGCCCACGTCGCGCGCCTCGTACACCGAGCGGGAGAGGTTCGCCCCCTCCACCCGCTCCGGGTCCACGAGCGTGAACGCTCCCACGCCGCTCCGGGCGAGCGCCTCGGCCATGTAGGAGCCCACCGAGCCGCAGCCAGCGACCAGCACCCGGCGCTCCGCGAGCGCGCGCGGGAGGATCCCGGCGCTGCGCGCGAAGAGCGCGCCGCGGTCCAAGGCAGGAAGAGCCGCGCGCAGGCCCAGGACGAGCCGCTCCTCCTCTCGATCCTGGAGCCGCCAGGGCAGCTCGAGCTGCTCCGTTCTGCCATCCCGGGTCGCAAGCACCAGCGGAGGCATCGCCGGGTAGCTCAGCGCCGCGACGATGAGGAGCTCCATGCCCCCGGCGCCCTCGAGCCGCCCCGATGGCAGCGGGCCGGTGCCGAGGTCGGTGAGGAGGAGCTCCGGCAGCGCGCCGGGGGAAACCTCCCGCGCGGCCGCCTCGAGGTCGCGAAGGAGCGGAAGGGCGCGGACAGGGACGGGCCGGAGCTCCGCGCCCCCCTCCGCAAGCCGCCTCCCGGTGAAGAAGGACACCTTGCCCGACGGCAGCGGGAGCTCGTGCCCGGCGAGCTCGCCCGCGGGGCCACGGGTGACGATGGGCGCAAGGTAGGTGCCGAGGTGACCGTTCCTGCGCAGCCCCTCCGCCACCTCCCGCGCGTCCTGCTCCGAGGGATGATCCATCCCGGGCGGATGCGAGTGGACGAGCCCCTTCAGCTCGAGCCCCTCCTCCCGCTCCAGCGCCTGCACGCGCCGGCCGAGCGAGGCCGAGGGGCTCCAGCTGGCCGAGCTGGAGCGCGCTCCGGGGTCCGGTTCCAGGCGGGTGACGAGCGGGACTCCCGGCGGGCCCAGCAGCGCGCCACCGCGCTCCGCCGGCGGGGCGCAGATGGCCTCCTCCACCGCGCGGAGCACCGCGTCGAGGACGGTCACAGCAGGTGCCGCGACTCAGGCACAGCGCCCACCCCGGGCACCGATCCTCTCGCCCTGGCGGGCGGCCCCGTCGTTCCGCTGCTCGCCGTGGCGACCCTCCGGCTCCGCTGCTCACCTCCCGGGCGCCACCCCCGCTTCGGTCTCGACGCCCTCGTCACTTCACCATGCCCGGGCCGAGACACAGGCTGCCAGCGGCGAACACGGCCGGATGGATCTCCGAGAGCTGCCGCCCTTCGTCGCGCCCGGGCTCCTCGTCGCCCACCACGATGCGCCCCTCGCGATCGACGAACACACGGCGGCGGCGCGGCTCCGGCGCGGCGTCGCCGCGGGCGCCTTCGTCGAGGGCGCGGAACTGGTTCAGGCGGATGTCGGACATGGAACGTCTCCCTCGGGCCGGGGCCCGTCGACAGCAAAGGTGCCCTGGTAGGCGCTGAAGCCGTTCGCCCACGCGACGCTGAGCGCGAAGGCCTCCGGGAGCGATCGCGTCCCCCCGCCGCCAGGGCCGAAGCAGATGCGGGCGTCGCGGAAGAGGTGCGAGGCGTGCAGGTCGAGACGGTTCCAGAGGTCGGGGCGGATCACCCGCACCTGGTAGACGCTGCCGTCGAACCAAGCGAACAGCTGGTAGAGGTCGCCCCCGGTGGTGGTCACCGGGTAGAGCCACCCCCGCGTTCCCTCCACGGTCAGCTCTCGCGTGGCCCGCGGCATGTGTCCCGCCGCGTAGGTGCGGTCGCGGCCCGAGCGCGTCATCCCGGCGAGCGCGGTGGAGAGGGTGCCCACGGATCGAAGCTAACGAGCGCGAGGGAGGCGCGCCGCGCATGATGGCGGACCGGTGGAAGCTACCCTCACGCTGCCGCATACGCTGCCCTACGGGTGGCCAGCCCTGCTGGCCTTCCTGGCGGCGCGCGCCATCCCGGGGGTCGAGGAGGTGGTGGGCGGCGCCTACCGCCGCACCCTGGCGCTCGGTGCGGCCGAGGGCGTGGTGGAGGTGCGGCCGGCTGCAGCCCCGGCAGCGCTCCAGGCCACGCTCCAGCTCTCCAGGAAGACTCCGCTCGGGCCGGTCGGCGAGCGGCTGCGCCGGCAGTTCGACCTCGACGCGGACAGCGCGGCCATCGACGCGCACCTCGCGGGCGACCCGCTCCTCGCCGCGAGCGTCGCCGCGCGCCCCGGCCTGCGCGTCCCGGGCGCTTGGGATCCCTTCGAGCTCGTGGTCCGCGCCATCCTGGGACAGCAGGTGAGCGTCGCTGCGGCGCGGACATTGGCGGGTCGGCTGGCGCAGCGGTTCGGCGCTCCCCTCCGCGTTCCCGGTTGTCCTTCCCTCACCCACGCCTTCCCTGGGCCAGAGGTGCTGGCCACCGCCGACCTGACGGGGCTCGCGGTGACGGGCGCGCGCGCGCGGGCGCTGGGCTCGATCGCGCGGGCGGTGCTTGCCGATCCCGGCCTCCTGGAGCCCGGGCACGACCTCGAGACCACGGTCGCGCGCCTCATCGAGCTTCCGGGCATCGGCCCTTGGACCGCGCACTCCATTGCCATGCGGGCGCTCCGCCAGCGCGACGCCTTTCCGGAGGGCGACCTCGCGCTGGTGCGGGCCATGGGTGCGGAAGGCGGCGCGGCGGCGAGAGCCGAGGCGCTGCGCCGGGCCGACCGCTGGCGCCCGTTTCGCGCCTACGCGGTGTTCCACCTCTGGTCCTCGGGCTCGAGCACCCGCGGGGCGTCGCTGAAGGAGTGACGAACGTTCTCGCTCGCGCGAGGAGGCTCGACCGACTATCCGGGTCGCGGTGACGATCTCTTCCCCGTCGAGGCGCGGCCCCGCGCGCGCGCGGTCTTCCGCGGCCGGCCTCGATCGCGGGCCGGCGCAGGTCTGGACGGCGCGCGTGCAGGTGAGGGTCTGACCATGCGCCTCCACCTCGTCGACGGTACCTTCGAGCTCTTCCGCGCGCACTTCTCCAGGCGCCCGGGCCATCTCGCGCCGGGCGGCCGCGACGCCAAGGCGACCACCGGCGTCGCCATCTCGCTTCTGGCGCTCCTGCACGACGAGGCCGAGGCGGTCACGCACCTGGCGGTCGCCTTCGACAACCCCGTTCGCTCGTTCCGCAACGATCTCTGGCGCGGCTACAAGTCGGACGAGGGCGTGCCGCCGGAGCTCCTGGCGCAATTCGATGGGGTGGAGGAGGCCGTGCGCGCGCTCGGGGTCACCGTCTGGTCCATGCGCGACTACGAGGCCGACGACGCGCTCGCGACCGGCGCGGCGCGCTTCCGGGGCGAGGTGGAGCAGGTGCGCATCCTCACGCCGGACAAGGACCTGGGGCAGTGCCTGGAGGGCAGGCGGGTGGTGCAGGTGGACCGCATGCGCAGGAAGGAGATCGACGAGGCGGCGCTCCTCGTCCGCCGGGGCATCCAGCCCGCGAGCGTGCCGGACTTCCTGGCGCTGGTGGGCGACGACGCCGACGGGCTCCCCGGCGTGCCAGGTTTCGGAGAGAAGACCGCCTCAGCGCTCCTCGGGCGCCACCGGCACCTGGAGGACATCCCCGCAGACCCGGCCCTCTGGCCGCAGGGCATCCGCGCCCCGCGCCAGCTCGCCCACGAGCTCGCGGCGCGCATGGACGAGGCGCTCCTGTGGCGAAAGCTCGCCACCCTGGTCGCCGACGTGCCGCTTTCGGAGACGCTCGCTGACCTCTGCTGGCGGGGCATCCCCCGCCAGCGCTTCGCGGCCTGGTGCTCGGCGCTCGACGCAGAGGGGCTCCTCGCGCCGCTCAGTGCCCGCCCGACCACCCGGTGGGCTCAACCCTGAACCCGTGGTCGCCGGCTACGGCATCACCCGGAACGGCCGCATCATCGAGTGCTCCTCGTGGGCGAGGATGTGGCAGTGCCACATGTATTCGCCGGGCCGGTCGAAGTGGGCCCGGATGCGCACGTAGCCCCCGGGGGGAACCCTGACCGTGTCCTTCAGCCCAACCTCGTTCGCCGCCACGGTGTAGCCCGGGTCGAAGTCGGTCTTCTCGACCGTCTTGCCCAGGAGGTCGGTGTTGGGGTGGAGCGCGCCCGGCTGGAGCACGCCCATCACGCCGCCCGCAGCGGGCCGGTAGCCCTTGGGATCGTAGGAGCCCTTCTCCAGCACCTCGAACGCCACCAGGTGGAGGTGCATGGGGTGCATGTCCACCGTGGTGTTGACCATGATCCAGTCCTCCACCGCGCCCAGCCTGGGGGTCTCGGTCACGGGATCTCGGAAGCGCAGCCCATTCAGCCGCAGCTCGAGCCGGGGAGCCACGCCGCCGTCGTCCACGAAGTAGATGTCCGTGCGCTCCTGCAGATCCACCACGCGCGTGTGGGACGGCGCGGCCAGCGGAGCGTGGGCGCGGAGCGCCACCGGCAGCGCGCTCGCATCGGGGGCCGCGAGCGGCTTCACCACCCTGAACTGCATGATCTTGCCGGTGGTGTTTGCGTTCACCGGGTCGCCGTCCGGAAAGGGCGTCGCGGCGTCGTTCCGCAGCACCACCGTCTTCCCCGCCAGCGCGGAGAAGTCGAGGACGAGGTCGGCCCGCTCGCCGTTGCCCAGCAGCAGGCCGTCGTCCGGGCCGGCGCCGACCAGGACAGGCGCGGGGAGGAGCCCCCCCTCGCTGCCGATCTGCGCCATCGCGAGCCCAAGGACCGGGCCCGTACCCTCGAGCTCCACCCACAGGTTGTAGAACCGAGAGTCGGAGCCGTTGACCATCCGGAACCGGTACTTGCGCGGCTCCACGTCGAGGTACGGCCAGACGACGCCGTTCACCACGATCGCGTTGCCGAAGGTTTCCGGCTTGGAGGAAAGCATCGGCACGCCGGAGCGATCGAGGAGGGCCATCCCGGTGTACGGGTCGATGAGGGGGATGGTGTCGTACGCGAGCGACCCGTCCTCCCGGAAGGACTTGTCCTGGAGCACGAGAGGGATCTCGTAGGCGCCGGAGGGCAGCCGGAGGGCGTCCTCGGCGGCATCGCGGACGAGGTAGAAGGCCGCCAGCCCGGCGTAGACGTTGAGGCGCGTCACGCCCATGGCGTGGTCGTGGAACCAGAGCGTCGAGGCGGGCTGGTCGTTCGCATAGGCGTAATCGACCGTGTTGCCGGCCGGACCTCCCATCCCGTTGGCGGGCGCGGTGGGATCGTTCGTGAACCAGTACTCCGGGTGGCCGTCGAACTCCGCCGCCACGTGGCCGCCGTGGAGGTGCGGCACCGTCCGGACCTCCGGCATTCCCTCGTGCGCGCCGTCCACGGTCGTGTCGACCTGGAAGAGATGCTTCACGAGAGGCCGCCCGTCCTCGCCCGCGAGCGCGTTGACGTAGCGCACGACGACCGGGCGGCCGCCCGGATCCAGCGTCGAGCGCGCCTCGATGGTGGCGCCGAGATAGCTCCCGCCGTACCCCCACGAGAGCGTACGGATCGGCTTTCCGGTGTCCGGGTCGAGGAGTGGCATGCCTTCCGAGGAGCGCAGGCCAAAGTCGTGCTCGCCCTGCATCGCGGTGACCACGTAGAAATCCGAGCCAGGAACGGTCGTCGTGTCCGGGACCATGGCGGGGATGATGGGGAGCGGCGTGATGAACTGCGCCAGGTCCTGCGGATCGAGCGGGCGCGACGGCGCGAGGGCGGTGCCAGCGTCGGCGGGCACCCCTGCGTCCAGTACCGGCAAACCCGCGTCCGCGACGCCGCCGTCGGCGATGGACGACCCTGCGTTGGGTGACGAGGCTGACGCTTCTTTCGACGACGAGCCGCAGGCGAGGAGGGCGGCGAGGAGGATCGTGAGGGCTGGGGGCGCGAAGCGAGGGGGCATGGCGGGTTCCTTCCAGAAGGCCGCCACCTTGTACGACGCCGCCAGAAATGCGTACATCCCGTAAACGTCCGTTGGCAGGTGCAAGGCCCCCCCGGACATCGACCGTGGGTTTGGGGCGACCCTCGCCGAGAAGTCTCACGCCGGCGGGGAATGACGCTCTGCCAGCCCTGGCGAGACGAGCACCCGCTCCAGCGCCCCGAACGCCGCCTCCATCAGAAGGGCGAGCAGCGCAGCCGGTATCGCGCCCTCCAGGATGAGCGGGACGGAGTCGAGCCGCAATCCGGTGAGAATGGGCTGACCGTACCCACCCGCGCCCACCAGCGCTCCCAGCGTCGCCGTCCCGACCATGATGACGGCCGAGGTCCTCACGCCGCCGAGGATGGAGGGCATGGCGAGCGGGAGCTCGACGCGCAGGAGTCGAGCCCGGGGAGGCAGCCCGAGCGCCCGCGCGGCCTCGCGCAGCTCCGGCGCGATGCCGGTGAGCCCGCCGTGCGTGCCCCGAACGATGGGCAGGAGCCCGTAGAGGAACAGCGCCGCCACCGCGGGGCGGGCGCCGATGCCGAGCGGCGGGATCATGAAGACGAGCAGGGCGAGCGCGGGGATGGTCTGGAGGAGCCCCGTCGTGCCGAGCGCGAGCCGCGCCACCGCCCGCCGCCGGGAGGCGATCCCCAGCGGAACCCCCACCAAGAGGGCCGCGGCGAGCGCCACCGCGACGAGCGCCAGGTGTTCCCGCGTGCGGAGGAGCACCCGTCGCGCGAGGCCGTCGCTCCGCACCTCCATCCGTACCCCGAGCGCGCCCTGGAGGAACGCGGCCGCCACCGCCTCGGAAGGCTTTCCCCGCACCTGCACGTCGCCATTGAGCCGCCGCATGGTGGCCTCGTCGATGCGGCCCTCCAGGCCGCGCAGCGCGGCGAGCGCGCCCGGCGCGCGGCGGGCCAGATCGAGCCGGTACAGGAGCACGGCCTGATAGGCGGGGAATGCGTGCAGGTCGTCTTCCAGGAGCGCGATGTCGTGCGCCTCGATCTCCGGGTCGGTGGTGTACACGTCGGCCGCGTCGATGTGGCGAGCGGACAGGGCGCGGTAGGCGAGGTCGTGGTCGAGCCCGCGCACCTCCCGCGGGTGGAGGCCGTAGCGGGCTCGCGCGGCCGGCCAGCCGTCGCTCCGGTCCACGAACTCGTTCGTGAGCCCGAAGCGCAGCTCGGGATGGCGCGCCAGGTCGGACATGGTGCGTAGGCCGAGCCGGCGCGCCTCGGCGCGTAGGAGGCCGATGCGGTAGCCGTCCTCGAACCCGAGGGAGCGCGTCATGCCGAGCCCTTGGGCCGCCAGCGCCTGCGCCAGCTCGGCCTCGCTGGGCTCGACGGCGAGGCCCAGCAGCTCGCGGACGAGCGTGCCCGTGTACTCGGGATACACGTCGAGGTCGCCGCGCAGGAGCGCCGACCAGAGGATGCGCGTGCCGCCCAGCTCCCTCCGGTGGAGTGCCGGGACCCCGGCGCTCCGGAGAAGTCCCGCGGCGACATCGCCGAGGAGCACCGACTCGGTGAACTTCTTGGAGCCCACCGTGACGAGGCCGTTGGAGGTCGCGGTCGGGGTCGGGGTCGGGGTCGGGTTCGAGGTCGCAGTCGCGGTCGAGCTCATCCCGAGCGCCAGCGCTGCCAGGAGGCCCAAGCCCTTCACGGCCGCTCCTCGGGCAGGGCGAGCCCGCGCTGTGCGCGCAGGAAGCGCGTGACGAAGGGGTCCTGGGGTACGCGCGCGAGCTCCTCCAGCGTGCCCTCCTGGAGGACGCGCCCATCGCGCAGGAGCACGAGGCGGCGCGCGAAGAAGGCGGCCTCGGCGAGGTCGTGGGACACCAGCACGACGGTCTTTCCGAGCGACGCGAAGAGGCCCTTCAGGTCGTCCTGGAGGTCGGCGCGGGTGAGGGGGTCGAGGGCGCCGAGAGGCTCGTCGAGGAGCAGCACCGCGGGGTCGAGCAGGAGCGCGCGCACGAGGCCCACTCGCTGCGCCTGTCCGCCCGAGAGCTGGTTGGGATAGCGCCCCAGCGCCGCCTCCTCCAGGCGGGCCAGGCCCGCCAGCTCCCGCACGCGCGCCTCGACCCCGGGGCGGGGCAGCCCGAGGTGTCTCGCCACCAGCGTCACATTCTCGCGCGCGGTGAGGTGCGGAAAGAGCCCGCCGCCTTGCACGACGTAGCCGATCCGCCTGCGCAGGGCATGTGCGGAGGCCGTCATCCGCTCCCCGCGCATGCGCACCGCGCCTTCGTCCGGCGCGACGAGCCCGAGCAGCAGCCGCAGGAGCGTCGATTTTCCGGCTCCGCTCGGACCGAGGAGCGCCACCGTGCTCCCCTCCGCCACGGAGAGCGTGATGGGGCCGACGGTGGCACCGCCGGGGTGGCGGACCACCGCCCCATCGAGCTCGAGGGTGAGGGGCGCCGTCAGGGGCGCCGTCATGGGCGGACCGGCCGCCAAGTGGGGACTTCCCTCATGGCCGCGACCGCCCCCTCCCGATAGGTCCCGAAGTAGGCCGAAAGTAGGTCCGGAGGAGCTCGGGGATGGAGCACGGCATCGCGGAGTGGGCAGCATTCCTGGGGTTCGTGCTGGCGATGCTGGCGCTCGACCTTGGCGTGCTCAACCGCAAGGACCATGTGGTGAGGGCGCGCGAGGCGCTGGCGTGGTCGGGCGTGTGGGTGGCCATCTCGCTCGCGTTCGGCGGCTTCGTGTGGGCGCGCTACGGCTCGGGCTCGGCCATGGAGTACCTGACCGGCTACGTCATCGAGAAGTCGCTCTCCATCGACAACATCTTCGTGTTCGTCGTCCTCTTCGGCGCGCTCGGGATCCCGGCGCTCTACCAGCACCGGGTGCTGTTCTGGGGCATCCTCTCGGCGCTCGTCCTGCGCGGCGCGATGATCGCGGGCGGCACGGCGCTCCTGCACCGCTTCCACGCCGTCATCTACGTGTTCGGGGGCTTCCTCATCCTCACCGGCCTTCGGCTGCTCTTCTCCGGGAACGCCGAGCCGCACCCCGAGAAGAGCGCGATGTTCCGGGCCCTGCGAAAGCTCGTGCCCGCAACCCCCCACCTCGACGGCAACAAGTTCTTCACGCGGGAGAACGGCCGCCGCGTGGCGACCCCGCTCTTCTTCGCGCTGGTGATGATCGAGCTCACCGACGTGCTCTTCGCGGTGGACTCCATCCCGGCCATCTTCGCGGTGACGACCGACCCCTTCATCGTCTTCACCTCCAACATCTTCGCCATCCTTGGCCTGCGCTCGCTCTACTTCCTGCTGGCCGGCGTGGTCGACGAGTTCACCTACCTGAAGCCATCCCTCGCCTTCGTGCTCGTCTTCGTGGGAGGCAAGATGGCGCTCGCCGACGTGGTGCACGTCCACCCCGCGGCGTCGCTCGGGGTCGTGGTGGCCATCCTGGCGGCGGGCATCGTCGCATCGCTCGTGAAGACCCGTGGCGCCGCGCCCAAGGCGCCGCCGACCGACCCGGCCGCCCCGCATCCGGCTCACCCGAGGTAGGCCGCGAGCACCCGCTCGTCGCGGCGCAGCTCGGCGGGAGTGCCCGCGACGACGATCCGCCCGCGCTCCATGACGTAGGCGCGGTCGGCGACGGTGAGCGCCGTCTTCGCGAACTGCTCCACGAGGAGCATCGTCATGCCCTCCGACTTGAGGCGAGCGACGGTCCGGAACACCTCCTGGACGATCACCGGCGCGAGCCCCATGGACGGCTCGTCGAGCAGCATGATCTTCGGCCGGGCCATGAGGGCCCTGCCGATGGCGAGCATCTGCTGCTCGCCGCCGGAGAGCGTGCCGGCCGCCTGCTTGCGGCGCTCGGCGAGGCGGGGGAAGAGCTCGTAGACCCGGGCCAGGTCGGGGGCTGCCTTGGCGCGGAAGCCGAAGAACCGCGGCAGGCGGCTGTAGGCCCCGAGGAGGAGATTGTCCTCGGTGCTGAGCGGCCCGAAGACGTGTCGGCCTTCCGGCGCATGCGCGAGCCCGAGCCGCGCGATGCGCGAAGCTCCCAGCCCCTGCACCTCGCGGCCGTCGAGGACGACGCGTCCCTTGGTGGGCGCGAGCTCCCCCGAGATCACCCGCATGGTGGTGGTCTTCCCCGCGCCGTTGGCGCCGATGAGCGCCACCACCGTGCCCGCCCTCACCTCCAGCGTGGTGCCGAGCAGCACCGCTGCGAGCCCATATCCGGCATGGACGTCTTCCACCACCAGCATGGGCGCCTGAGCGGCGGCAGGAGAGCTGGGCGCGCTCACGCCGGAGCCCCCACCGGAGTCGTGGCGATCGTCTCAGGACCGGCCTCGACCTCGCCCAGGTACGCCTCCACCACCCGGGGATGGCGCTTCACCTCGGCGGGAGACCCCTCCGCGATGACCTTGCCGCCGTCGAGGACGGTGACCACGTCGCACAGCTCGCTCACGACATCCATGTGGTGCTCGATGAGGACGATGGTGACCCCGCGCCCGTGAATGCGCCGGATCACCTCCACCTGCTTCAGCACGTCCGGGTGGGCGAGCCCGGCCGCGGGCTCGTCCAGGATGAGCACCTCCGGCCTCCGCGCCAGCGCGCGCGCGATCTCCAGGAAGCGCTGCGCGCCGTAGGTGAGATCCTTGGCGGGCGTGCGCGCCTGCTCCTCCAGCCCGACCAGGGCGAGCAGCGCCAGCGCGTCGGCCTGGGCCCGTCGCTCCTCGCCTCGCGCGAGACCCACCAGCACCGCCGGCAGGGAGCTCGCGTAGACGCCCTTCAGCGCCACCATCACGTTCTCGAGAGTGGAGAGCCCCGTGAAGAGCTGCAGGTTCTGGAAGGTGCGGGCGACTCCGGCCCGCGCTGTCGCGAGCAGGCTGCCCGCCGGGAGCGGTGCGCCGCGCAGGAGGACCTCGCCCGCGGTGGGCGTGTAGAGGCCCGAGACGACGTTCACGAGCGTGCTCTTGCCCGAGCCGTTGGGGCCGATGAGCCCGTGAATCTGCCCGGCCCGCACCGTGAGCGAAACGCCGTCCACCGCCTTCACGCCGCCGAAGTGGCGCACGAGCTCGCGAAGGACGAGCAGCGGGGCCCCGTCGGCGGGGCGCGCCGGGAGCACGGCGTCGAGCGCGGAGGCTGGCGGGAGCGGTGGTGGGGCGATCCGGAAGAGCTGGGACAGGAAGCGGGTGGCGAAGCCCATCAGCCCCTCGGGCAGGCCCACCACCGAGAAGAGCATCAGCGCAAAGATGGCTTTGCGCCAATCCTCCGTGTTCTGGACCGTCACTGCGCCGAGGACGAGCGCGCCGGTGGCGACCACCGGCGCGATGGCCTGGAAGGGGCCGAGCGTGCGCCGCACCAGCCCGCGGGACCCGGCCAGCAGCGCGACGGCGAGCCCGATTCCGGAGAGAGCCTGGAAGAGGGTTCGGTTGGAGAGGAGGTTCGGCAGGAGCGCCACCAGGCAGGCTCCCACCACCGCGCCCCAGAGGCTCTTCCGGCCCCCGAGCACGACGCCCAGGAGGAGCACCACCGTGAGCTCGTACACGAACGACTGCGGCTGCAGATACTGAAAGTTGAAGGCGTAGAGCCCGCCGGCGAGGCCGCCCAGCCCCGAGCCGAGGGCGAACGCCGCCACCTTGTGGCGGTAGGTGCCCACCCCCATGGCGTCGGTGGCGATGGGGCTGTCGCGGAGCGCCTCGAACGCCCGCCCCCATTGCGAGGAGAGGAGGTTGCGCATGGCGATCCACACCAGCCCCAGGAGCGCGATGCACAGCCAGTAGAAGGCGGGCGGCGTCAACGTGATGCCCAGCAGCGGGGGGCGCGGGAGGCTCAGCCCCTGAGCGCCGGAGGTGAGCCATTCCAGCTCGTTGAGCGCGGTGGTGGTGAGCGCGGTGAAGCTGAGCGTGGCGAGCGCGAATTGCGGTCCCTCGAGGCGCAGCGCGGGGAGCGCCAGCACCGCTCCCACCACGAAGCACAGGAGCGACGCCGCGGCGAGCGCCAGCGGTACGCCCAGGCCGAGCTTCGTGACGCACAGCGCGGCGGTGTAGGCGCCCAGGCCGAGGAAGGCCGCCTGGGCGAGGTTCACCTGTCCGAGGTAACCGACGGTGACGTCGAGCCCGATGAGGAGGATGCCGTAGATCGCGAGCAGCGTGAGGAGGCCGAGCGCGTACGGGTTCGCCACCGCGAGGGGCACCGACGCCAGCATCGCGAACAGGGCCAGCTCGGCGCCGCGGACGAGGAGGAGGCGTCGCCACATGGTGGTCAGACCTTCCGGATGGCGGTCTTGCCGAAGACGCCGGTGGGCCGCACCGCCAGCGCGGTGATGAGGAGCACGAGGCCGGGCGCCTCGCGCCATCCGCTCCCGAGCGAGTAGCTGGCGAGGCTCTCCAGCGCGCCGAGGAACATGCCGACGACCACCACCCCGTACCCGGAGTCGAGACCCGCCACCACCGCCACCGAGAAAGCCTTCAAGACCAGCGCGGAGGCCATGGTGGGGCCCACGGTGGTGATGGGGGAGACGAGGATGCCCGCGAGGGCCGCCACGCCTCCCGAGAGCGCGTAGGAGAGCATGACCGTGTGCGTCGCCGAGATGCCCATCAGCTCGCTCGCGTCCCGGTCTGCCGAGACGGCCTCGAAGGCCTTGCCGTGGAGGGTGAGCCGCTTGAACAGCTCGATGAGCGCCATCACGGCGAACACGCCCAGCGCCACCGAGAGCTCCACCGCCGTCACGTCCACCCCGAGGATGTGGATGGGGGCGGACGAGATGGGGGTGGGGAAGGGGCGGTCGTCGCGCCCCCATATGTTCTCGGCGGCCGAGAAGAGGAAGAGGCCGATGATGATGGTGAGGAGGATCCAGCCCTCGCTCTTCTGTTGCAGTGCGAGCCGGATCCCCGCGCGCTCCACCGCCAGCCCGAGGAGCGCGCCGAAGAGGAGCCCCCCTGGAACCACCAGCGCGTACGGCAGCCCCCAGTCGATGAGCGTCAGGCTGGCGAAGGCGGAGACCATGACGAGCTCCCCCTGGCCGAAGTTGATGCTCTTGCTGGTGGCGAAGGTGAGCTGGAAGCCGTACGCGATGAGCGCGTACACGAGGCCCATGAGCGCGCCGCTCACGGCCATCTGGCCGATGATGGAAGGGGTCACAGGGGAAGAAGCCGAAGGCCCGCGGGGAGAGCGGAGGCGGCCTCCCCGCGGAGGTGCGCTACTTGGCCGACGCGCCCTTGGTGAGGCGCTCGCGGTCGGCGTCGTTGCCGAAGACCACCCGGCCGTCCTGCACCATTCCCATCACCACCTGCTCGCGCCGGAAGGCCTCGTGCGTCTCGACCTTGGACGGGTCCCACTTGGAGTAAGGGTGGCGCCAGGTCGCGATGACGCCCTGCACCGGCTCCTTCAGATCCTCGAGCGCGTCGCGGATCTTCGCGCCGTCGGTCGACCCGGCCTGCTTCACCGCGGCGGCGAACAGGTACACCGCGTCGTAGCCCTGCGCGGCCGAGACGGGCGAGGGGATGCGCTTTACGTCGTACGCCTTGTGGTACGCCTCGATGAAGCGCTTCGCCTTCGGGGTGATGGGCTCCTCGATGAAGGTCTGCGGCATGAGCGTTCCGTTGCCGTTCTTGCCCGCGTTGTCGATGAAGTTCGACATGGACAGCGTCCAGCCGCCGATGAGCGGATCCTTCATGCCGAGCTTCGCCATGCCGTTCGCCACCGCCGCGAGCTCGGGACCGATGCCCCAGATCAGGATCGCCTGCGCGCCGCCGCTCTTGGCGCGGAGGAGCTGGGCGGTCATGTCCTTGTCGCCAATGTTGAACTTGTCGGTCGCGACCACCTTCAGCTTGTCGCCCTGACGCTTGATCTCGCGGAGGAGGTCGTCTCGCCCGGACACGCCGTAGTTCGTCGAGTCGTGGAGCACGGCGACCTTGGTGAAGTTCCGCCGGATGGCCTCCTCCACCACCATGGCAGCCTGGATGCCGTCGTGCGCCGCGAAGCGGAAGATGGAGAGCGTCTTCGGGCCCTGGGGCGTCGCCCACTGCGTCATCGAGGCCGAGCCGGCGGCCGGGGTGATGATCTTGACGATGCCCTTCTCCTGCAGGTGCTTGTCGCCCGCGAGCACGACGCCCGTGTTCACGGAGCCGATGACCCCCGCCAGGCCCGGCGTGGCCGCGAGCTCCTGCCCGATGAGCGCCCCGCGCTCGTTCTTCGCCTCGTCGTCCCGCTCGATGGTCTCGATCTTCAGCTTCTTGCCGCCGACGTCGACGCCACCCGCGGCGTTGATCTCCGAGATGGCGAGCTTGGCGCCGTCCCGCATGGACACTCCCATAGGCGCCGAACCGCCGGTGAAGGGGCCCGTGATGGCGAGCTCGAGCGTGTCGGCGCCCAGCGCCGGAACTGCGAGTGCACAGAGGAGCAGCGCGATGGAAGTCCGGAGCATGGGTCGTTTTCCCCGCAAGCGTGAGAGGCGTGTGAAGGCGCGACTATATGACGGAGCGTCGGTTCCAGATCACGCATATCCAGCCGTGAACCCACGCGCAGCCTGCGGACACCCGCAACCTGGTCTCCGGGCAGGCCCGGACCCCCGGCATGGTGTGCGCGGCGTGTGGCTCGTACAATCTGGTGCTCCCATGCCGTCTCTCCTTCCCGTGCACGGCGACGCCGCTCCCGGCGATTCGGGCCAGGCTCCTACCTGGCACTGGTCGGGGGCACGCATGGGGATGGGCCTCCTGGTGGTGGCGGTGCTCGGGCTTCTCTGGGTGCTGCACCGCCAGGAAATGGAGGACCACCGGGACGCCCTCGTCCGGGACATCCTGTGGGTGGAGCAGCGGATCGGCTCCGGCCTGGTGCGGGACGTGGACGTGCTGCGCGACCTCACCCTCGACCTGCGCGGCGGGGAGGTGAACCACGACAAGTTCGACGAGCATGCCACGGCGCTCCTGCGCTCGAGCCCGGGCCTGGTGGAGATCGCGCTCGTGGATCTGCGGGGCACGCTGCTCGCCAAGGCGCCCGTGCGGACCGACGGGCGAGCGGCGGCGGTCGAGCCGGTGAGCCAGGCCGCGTACCGGTCGGCGCTCTCGACCGGGAAGCCCACCTACAGCCCTTCCCACCCTTCGCTGCGTGGGCACGAGTTCGAGGTGTTCATCCCGTACAACCTGAACGGCGTCATCGGCGGGGTGGTGGTGGGGGTTTACAGCCTCGGCGACATGCTCTCCGACACCGTGCCGTGGTGGCTCGCGGAGAAGCACCGGGTCACCCTGCGGAGCGGCGACGGGGCGGTGCTGGCGGCCAAGTCGAGCGTGGAGGCGGCGGGCCGGCCGGATCTCACGCGGGAGGTGCGGCTCGATCCTCCTGGCCACGGCCTCGTGCTTCACGTCGAGTCCTATGGCGCAGGCACCCGCGTCCTGCGCAACCTGCTCGCGATCAGCATCGTGAGCCTGGCCGGCACGGTGCTCTGGACGCTCTGGTCGCTGCGGCGCCACGTGCATCGCCGCATGGAGGCGGAGCGCGCGCTCCGCGAGCAGGGCGAGAAGCTCGCCACCACCGCCCGCCTCGCCACCCTGGGGGAGATGGCGTCGTCCCTGGCGCACGAGCTCAACGGGCCGCTCGCTGCCATCGCGAGCTACAGCGCGGGCTCCCTCAACCTCCTCGAGGCCGGCACCGCCAGCCCTTCCGACTTGCGGGAGACCATCGAGAAGACCGCCCAGCAGGCGCAGCGCGCTGGCCGGATCATCCGGCGCGTACGGGACTTCGTTCGCAAGAGCGAGCCCACCCGCCAGCCCATGGCGCTCGACCCGGTCATCGAGGAGGCGGTGGGATTCGCCGCGCCGGACGCGGTCGCGCGCAAGGTGCGCATCGCCTGGCGACCGGGCACCGCAGGACGCACCGTGCTCGGGGACCCGCTGCTCCTGCAGCAGGTCCTGCTCAACCTGGTCCGGAACGGGATGGAGGCGATGGCCTCCACCCCGCCCGAGGAGCGGGAGCTCGTGGTCGCCACCTCGGCGGATCGCCGGACCGCCACGGTGCGCGTGACCGACAGCGGCTGCGGGATCGCGCCGGGGACCGAAGGCCAGCTCTTCGACGCGTTCTTCACCACCAAGCCCGAGGGAACGGGCATGGGGCTCAACATCTGCCGCTCCGTCGTCGAGGCGCACGGCGGTCGCATCTGGGCGGAGCCGTCCGCGGGACGGGGCACCGCCTTCAACTTCTCGCTGCCCCTGGAGGAACCATGACCGACGCTGAGGGGACCGTTTTGGCCGAGGACCCGGCGGCCGCTGCACACGTGGTGGACGACGATCCCGCGGTCCGGGACGCGCTGCAGTGGCTCCTGAAGTCGCGCGGCGTGCCGGCGCGGCTGTGGTCCTCGGGCGAGGCATTCCTGGAGGCGTTCTCGGACGCGCTGCGGGGTTGCGTCGTGCTCGACGTCCGCATGACGGGCATGAGCGGCGTGGAGGTTCACGAGCAGCTCCTCGCGCGCGGCTGCGGGCTGCCCATCCTCTTCCTCACCGGGCACGGCGAGGTGGGCATGGCCGTGGCGGCCCTGAAGAGGGGAGCGTTCGACTTCGTGGAGAAGCCGTTCGACGGCAACGCCCTCGTCGATCGCATCGTGGAGGCCATGCAGCTCGACGCCTCCCTGCGCCAGGCGCGGGAGGAGGAGCGCCGGGCCACGCTGGAGTGGAGCGAGGTGGAGGCGAGGCTCGACTCCCTCACGCCCCGCGAGCGCGAGGTCATGGAGCGGATCCTCACGGGCGACTACAACAAGATGATCGCCGACGCGCTCGGGATCGCGGTGCGGACCGTCGAGGTGCACCGCGCGCGCGTTTTCGAGAAGATGCGCGTCCGCTCCGCCGTGGAGCTGGCGGGGCTCCTCGCGCGGCTGCGGCCTGCGGCGCCGAAAGGCTGACCAGGGACGACCGGCGAGGAGCTGCGCTCGCCGAGCTCGAGCCCGGCGCTGCGGCCCTCGCGGGTCACCGGAGCCGAGGCTGGGAGCCCGAGCCCGAGCCCGGCCCCCGCCCGCTCGACCTCCTGCCGCTGGGATCGCTTGCGTTCGGG
>JBBQEB010000009.1:0-46609 GCA_038320275.1 Myxococcales bacterium
ACCGACCCCGACCACCGACCACCGACCACCGACCCCGACCCACGACCCCCGACCCCAACCCCGACCCCGACCTCGACCTCGACCACGACCGCCCCGTTCCTTGTCCCCGGCACGGTCCGGCCGTACAAGGTCCCTCGAATCGCTCTCGCGCGAGGAACGGCACATGGGCACGTGGTCGGAGAAGAAGGTCGCCGTCCTCTACGGCGGGCGTTCGGCGGAGCGGGAGGTCTCCCTTCGCACCGGCAAGGCCTGCGCGGACGCGCTGATCGAGCGGGGCTACGACATCGTGCTGGTGGACGCGGGACTCGACGTCGCCGCGCGCCTGCGCGAGGCACAGGCACAGGTGGCGTTCGTCGCGCTGCACGGGCGCTGGGGCGAGGACGGCTCCATCCAGGGGCTGCTCGAGTCCATGTCGATCCCGTACACGGGGTCCGGTGTCCTCGCCTCTGCGTTGGGCATGGACAAGGTGTTCTCCAAGATGCTCTTCCGGGAGCAGGGGCTGAAGGTCATCGAGTACCGCGTGTTCCGGCCCGGCCAGGCCGGGACGGTCACCGTCGCCGACCTACCCTTCGGTCTGCCCGCGGTGGTGAAGCCCGGCAACGAGGGTTCCTCCGTCGGCGTGCATATCGTGCACGAGGCCGACGGGCTCACCGCGGCCTGCCTGGACGCCGCGCAGTACAAGGGCGACCTCGTCGTCGAGCGCTACGTCAAGGGCGCCGAGGTGGACGTGGCCGTGCTCGACGGCAAGGCGCTGGGCGCGATCGAGATCGTTCCCTCGCGTGAGTTCTACGACTACACCGCCAAGTACACGCCCGGTGCCGCGCAGTACTTCTACCCGGCGCGCCTCCCGCCCGAACACGCGCGGCGCGTCTGCCAGGCCGCGGAGCAGGCGCACGCGGCGCTCGGCTGTTCCGGGGTCACGCGCGTGGACTTCATCGTCTCCCCCGACGGCACGCCCTTCATCCTGGAGGTGAACACGCTCCCCGGGATGACCGCCACCTCCCTGGTGCCGAAGATCGCCGCTGGGAACGGCATCTCGTTCGCGGACCTGTGCGAGCGGCTGCTGGAGGGCGCCGCGCTGAAGGCCTGAGAACCGGACGCCGATCGGACGACCGGGGAAGCCCGGCTGGAAGCGCTGGCGCCGAGCCATTTGCGGCCTCTTCGCCGCGAAAAGTTGCGCTCCCCCACCCTTCGGGCATTCTGCAGCCCGGGCGATAGCGGCCGGAAGCGGCGGGCCGCTCGGGGTGGCGTGTGGCGCGGGGCGGGAATCGCAGGGTCGACCGGGTGGAGGACGCGGCGCCTGCCGCGGCCGGTGGGCGTGGAGCCTGCGCCGTGCTCGCCCTCCTCCTCGCCGGAGCCTTCGTCACGGGCGGACTGGCGGGCTGGCGCGAGCTGAGCTCCGCCGAGTGGCTCCGCGTGCGGAGCGTCCGGTTCAGCGGGCTCGTGCACGCCTCCGAGGAGGACCTTCTCGGCCTGTCTCCCGTGCGCGCCGGCGATCACCTCCTCTTTTCCGACCTGGACGCCATGCAGCGCGCCCTGGTTCGCCATCCCTGGGTGCGCGCGGTCGAGGTGCACCGCACGCTGCCACCCTCGATCCGCGTCTCCGTCTCGGAGCGCACCGCGGTGGCGCTCGTGGACCTGGGCGGGACCTACCTTGTGGACGCAGAGGGCGAGGTCTTCAAGCGGGCGGCACCGGGCGACGGCCTCGACCTACCTTTCGTCACCGGCCTCACCCGCGAGGAGTTCTCCGGCGGGCGCGGCACCCGCGATCCATCGCTGGGCAGGGCTCTGGCGCTGATCATGGCCTGGCCCGGCGGCGACCGCACCCGGCTTTCCGAGGTGCACGTCGAGGGGGACGATTTCACGGTCTACATCGGCGAGGAGGGAGCGCAGGTCCGTCTCGGATCCGGCGACCTCCCCGCCAAGCTCGCACGGTTGGAGAAGGTGCTCGGAGCGCTCCGCGCCGAGGGCAAGAAGGCCGAGGTCCTCCACCTCGACAACCGGCTTCACCCATCGTGGGTGACGGTCCGGTTGGCGGCGGCGGGGGTGGGGTCGGGTTCCCCGAACGCGCAAGGACAGGCGTCATCGCCTGGTCGTGCGCGGACGGGGAGTATGGGGCGGCGCGGACCTGCGCCGGCCCATCACTAGGGATGGCGAAGCGCAACGCGCAACTCGCCTGGAGGTGGTTCACATGGCCAGCAGAGGAGACATCCTGGTCGGTCTCGACATCGGGACCACCAAGATCTGCGCCATCGTCGGCGAAGTGACCGACGAGGGCATCGACATCATCGGCATCGGGACACACCCATCGAAAGGACTGAGGAAGGGCGTCGTGGTGAACATCGACGCCACCGTCGCCTCGATCAAGCGCGGCATCGAGGAAGCGGAGCACATGGGCGGCTGCGAGATCACGACCGTCTACACGGGGATCGCGGGCGGCCACATCAAGGCCTTCAGCTCGCACGGCGTGGTGGCGGTGAAGGACAAGGAGGTCCGCCAATCCGACGTCGATCGCGTCATCGACCAGGCCAAGGCGGTCGCCATCCCGCTCGACCGGGAGGTGATCCACGTCCTTCCGCAGGAGTTCGTGGTCGACGATCAGGACGGCATCAAGGAGCCGGTCGGCATGAGCGGCGTGCGCCTGGAGGCGAAGGCGCTCATCGTGACGGGCGCCGTCTCCTCCGCCCAGAACATCATCAAGTGCGCCCAGCGCACCGGTCTCAACGTGGCCGACATCGTGCTGCAGCCGCTGGCGTCCTCGCTGGCGGTGCTCTCCGACGACGAGCGCGAGCTGGGCGTCGCCCTGGTGGACATCGGCGGCGGTACCACCGACATCGCCATCTTCTCGAACGGCGCCATCGTCCACACCGCGGTGCTCTCGCTGGGCGGGAACCACCTCACCAACGACATCGCCGTCGGCCTGCGCACGCCCACCCACGAGGCGGAGCGCATCAAGAAGCAGTACGGCTGCGCCATGGCCTCGCGCGTCGACAAGAGCGAGCAGATCGAGGTGCCGAGCGTCGGCGGCGCCGGTCCGCGCGTGCTCTCGCGCCACATCCTGGCGGAGATCATCGAGCCGCGCGTGGAGGAGATCTTCATGCTCGTCCAGCACGAGATCCAGAAGTGCGGGATGGAGGAGCTTCTCGCCTCGGGCGTCGTGATCACAGGGGGCAGCACGCTCCTCACCGGCATGGCCGAGATGGCGGAGGAGGTGCTGGGCATGCCGGTGCGGCGGGGACTGCCGCGCGGCGTGGGAGGGCTCGTGGACGTGGTGAAGGGGCCGCAGTTCGCGACCGCGGTCGGCCTGGTGCTCTACGGCGCCCGGCAGACCGAGGGCAGCCCCTACTTCAAGATCCGCGAGGAGAACGTCTACCGCAAGGTTCGCCACCGCATGCAGAAGTGGTTGGGCGAGATCTTCTGAACGCGCCACCGGAAAGGACAAAAATGATGAACGATCAGAACGAGGCGAGAGGGATGGGCGCGCACATCAAGGTCATCGGCGTTGGCGGGGGCGGCGGCAACGCGGTCAACACCATGGTGGCCGGGCGCCTCGAGGGCGTGGAGTTCATCGCGGCCAACACCGACGTCCAGGCCCTCGCGGCCAACAAGGCGTCGCACAAGATCCAGCTCGGCAAGACCTGCGCCGCAGGGCTGGGCGCCGGGGCCAACCCCGACCGCGGACGGGAGGCGGCGCTCGAGTCGCGCGACCAGATCGCGGATGCGCTGGAGGGCGCCGACATGGTGTTCGTCACCGCCGGCATGGGCGGCGGCACTGGCACCGGCGGGGCGCCCATCGTCGCCGACGTGGCGAAGGGCCTGGGCGCGCTCACGGTGGGCGTGGTGACGAAGCCCTTCCTCTTCGAGGGCAACCGCCGCCGCAAGCAGGCGGAGCAGGGACTCGCGGAGCTGAAGGCGGCGGTCGACACCCTCATCGTCATCCCCAACCAGCGGCTGGTGTCGGTGGCGGGGCAGAACGTGTCGCTGGCCGACGCCTTCAAGCGCGCCGACGAGGTGCTCCTGCACGCCGTGCAGGGCATCAGCGACATCATCACCGTCCACGGCCTGGTGAACGTCGACTTCGCCGACGTGCGCACCATCATGAGCGAGCAAGGCCTCGCCCTCATGGGAAGCGGCCGCGCCTCCGGAGAGAAGCGCGCGGTGGAGGCGATGCAGGCGGCCATCAGCTCGCCGTTGCTGGAGGACGTCGCCCTGGAGGGCGCAACCGGCCTCCTGGTGAACATCACGGGCGGTCCCTCGCTCTCGCTGTACGAGGTGAACGAGGCCGTGACCATGGCCCAGAGCGCTGCCGACCCAGAGGCGAACATCATCTTCGGCTCGGTGGTGGACGAGCGCATGGGCGACGAGGTGAAGATTACCGTCATCGCGACCGGATTCACGCACAAGGAGGTGCCGATCCGGCTCACGCAGTCCGCGCGCATGCCGTCCCGGTCCACCGTGCAGGTCCCCGCCTCGGCCCCGATGGCGGCCGAAGCGCCTCGACGCCAGGAGCTGCGCCGCGAGCCGGCGACCGCCCCTGTGCGCCTCACCCAGCCTGCGCCGGTGACGGTGAATGCCACCGCCGCCCGCTCCGCTCCGATCATCCCGCCCCGGCCCTCCCGCCCCGAGCCAGGAGCGTTCAAGGCCGAGGACGACCAGTACGACATCCCAGCCTTCCTGCGCCTGCGCGGGCAGACGGGCGCGGCAGAGTAGGCGCGCGCGAGCCGCTTCCCTCCCCCCTTGAAGCGACAAGGGGGAGGGAGTGGGGGAATGTCGACCGCCGACTTGTCGACCGCCGAGCGCGACCCCGACCTCCGACCCTCGACCGCGACCCTCGACCGCGACCCTCGACCGCGACCCTCGACCGCGACCTCCGACCTCGACCTCGACCTCCGACCGCGACCCCGACCCGCGACCTCCGACCTCCGACCTCGACCTCCGACCGCAACCGCGACCGCGACCTCCGACCGCGACCTCCGACCGCGACCTTCGACCGCATCATCCTTTCCCATTCGCTCCGGGGACCCTGCGGCGATTCCTCGCCGCCTTGGAGCGCGCTACCTCCCGCTCCACTCCACCCGCCTCGCTTCGTCCACCCTCGCCCGGAACCCCGAATCCGCCAGCCACGCATCCACGAGCGCGGTCGCTAGGCGCTGGCCCGCCTCCACG
Source organism: Myxococcales bacterium (assembly GCA_038320275.1). Classification (GTDB taxonomy): domain Bacteria; phylum Myxococcota; class Myxococcia; order Myxococcales; family Anaeromyxobacteraceae; genus Anaeromyxobacter_A. The sequence goes on from JBBQEB010000009.1 coordinate 5,167, forward strand.
TCGGACGGGTAGTGGACTCCTGCCCTCACCCGGTCGAAGCCGATTTGACGGCCGCGCTCCAGGAGCGCGTCGCGCCGGGGAGGGAAGAGCTCCGCGAGGAGGCGCGCGTAGAGGGTTCCGCGTACCGCGTGGCCGCTGGGAAACGAGAAGCTCGGCTCCCGCGGCACCGCGAGCTGCACCCGCGGGTCGGCGTCATAGGGCCTCGCGCGCGCCATGCGCGCCTTCACCGGGCCGTACACCGCCCGCGCCTCCCGCTCCGCATCGGCCAGCACCGCGCGCGTCAGGGGCCGCTTCCCGAGCTCGAGGGGAGCGCCCATCGTCTCCGCCAGCGCGTCGGGCGTCAGCTCGACCTCGAATACCGCGCGCTGCACCTCCTCGGCGGTCCGCGTCCGGCCCTCCCACAGCACGATCGCCAGATCGGCCTGCGCCGCGGGCGAGCCCGCCGTGGGAGGGGGCCCGAGCGCCGCTTCGACGGCCACCGCCGGGATCGCCGCAAGGGGAGCCGCGGGTGGGACCAGCCTGAGGACCGGAGCGGTAGGCGTCATCGCCCCCGGCACCGGCACGGCCACGGACGAAGGCGCGACCGGGAGGTTCGCGGGGGCGCCGGCGAGGAGGGTCAGGAGAACGAGCAGCGTGCGCATGTTGGATCTCCGGCAGTGTTGGCCGTGACGATCTCCCCGCACCCACCGTGGGGGAGAGACTGCTTCACGAGGTGTCCTATCCGGCGGCGCTCGGCTGGGCCGCGTCTTCGGAGCGCCCCCGCGAGCGCGCGGCGTAGAAGCGCGCCACGTCCCCGAGCGAGACGAGCCCCAGCAGCCCGCGCTCGCCCACCACGGTCAGGTGGTGGACGCGGCGCGCGCGGAGCAGCGCCTCCACCTCCTCGCAGCGCGCGTCGAGCGGGACGGTGGCCACCTCGCGCTCCATCACCTCCTCCACGCGCACTCGGCGGGCGTCGCGGCCCTCGGCGGCCACCCGCGTCGCGACGTGGCGCTCCCCCAGGAGCCCTTGCACCCGTCCGTCGCGCATCACCACCAGGCAGCCGATGCGCCGGTCGCGCAGCACGCGGCAGGCTTCGGCGACGGTGTCGTCGGGCGAGCAGGTGAAGACGACGGCGCTGTTCTTCGAGGCGAGCAGATCGCGAGCGGTGGCCCCCATGTGCGAGACGCGTCCTTTCTCCGCCACAGCGGACGGATGGCTCCGCGTCCGTGCGAGCGGAGGCCAGTCCTCTAAGCCGGGGTGGGGGCGCGGGCAAGCGACGGGGCGTCAGTGCTCTCGGGCCAGCAAGCCGTCGCTCCGCGCGGAGAGCTCGCTCGTCCGGGACAGGAGCGCGTGCACCTGGGCGTAGATGGCCTCCGCGCCGGCGCCCGCGGCCCCTTCCGCGGGAGAGCCCCCGGCGGAGAGCTCTTCGAGGCGGTCGAGGAGATCCTTCACGCGGAGCAGGTGCTGGTGCGCCAGCAGGAGGTCGCGGCCGAGGCGCGCCCCGGCGCGGGTGAAGATGAGCCCGCTGCCGAAGAGCTGGGACAGCGCTTTGCGGTTCGTCTCGGAGACGGAGAAGAGACGGCCTTGGTAATCGCGCAACCTCCGGCCGTCGCGGGCGCCGGCGAGGTCGACCACTGCGAGACGCGTCGTGCGATGTCCGACCCCGAGCGGCGTGAGCGGCCTCCGCGCAGGATGGTAGGTCCCACCCCTCCGCGCGGTCAATCCGCACATTCCGGTGGAAGCCGGGAGGCGCATCGCGCTTGACTTTGGAGGGCGGGCACATTCTCTCTCCTGGAGGAGAACCGCCATGTCCGCAGCCCTCGCGCTCTTGCTCGCGTCCTTCGCCGGCGCTGCCCAGGAGGCGCCGCCTACCATCGACCTCTCCACGCCCCGGCCACCCGAGACGGCCGCGGAGATCCCCGCCGTCGCACCGCCCCGGCTGCTGGCTCCCCAGGCGGCGGCACGCGAGGTTGGGCCGCAGCCCTCGCCACGCGGGCGATCGTTTCGAAGCGGCATCGGGGTCTCGCAAGTGGCGAGGTCCACGGGCGTGTCGCCGAGCGCCGGGTTCGGAATGGAGCTCTCGCCCTGGTCGCTCATCGGGCTCCGCATCGACGCCAATCTCGTTTACGGCGGCAGCCTCGGCGAGCTCAACGCCGTGTCGCTCGATCCGGGCGTCGTGGTGAAGTTGGCCCCCGCCGCTTCGCGCCTCCTGCCCTACGTGGGGGCGGGGGTCAGCTTGTCCTTGCTCACCATCGACCCGGCCGGTCCCCGAGGGAATCCGCTCCCCACCCGGTCGCCCGCAGCGCTGCGGGCCGCTCGCTCGACCCACGCGGCGATCGGCGACACGGGAGCCAGCCCTCTCCCGGGCTCGGGAGGTGCCACCCCAGCGGAGTACATGGCGACGCCGCGCGTCTCGGCCGGCGCGTCGATCCAGATCACCCGCGGCGCCGCCCTCGACGTCGGCGCGCATTACATGCCGGTCCGCTGGCAGAGCTCGATCCGGCACGCCTTCGCGGAGACCCTCACCCTCTGCCTCGGCTTCTAGGGGCAGAGCCCGATTCGAGATTCTTCTCCGGCCGGGTCACGCCGTGGCGGCGCGGACCAGCTCCTCGACCCGCGCCAGGGCTCCGTCGATCCCCGTCGGATCGGGCCCGCCTGCCTGCGCGAGGTCGGGCTTGCCGCCGCCCTTTCCTCCCACCAGCTTCGCCGCCTCCCGGACCAGATCTCCCGCCCGAAGGCGCGCGGTGAGGTCCTTCGTCACGGCGACGAGCAGCACCGCCTTGCCGCCGCTCTCGCTCGCGAGGGCCACCACCCCCTGACCGATGCGCGACCTGAGCTTGTCGGCGAGCTCCCGCAGCGCGTCGCCGTCGCCCTCCACCCGCGCAGCGAGCACCTTCACCCCGTTCACCTCGCGCGCCTGCGTCACGAGATCGCCCGAGCGGGCCGCCGCCGCCTTCGAGCGCGCCTCCTCCAGCGCGCGCTCGAGCTCGCGCATCCGCACCTGCGCGGCCTCGATCTTCTGCGCCACCTCGAAGGCTCCGGCTCTCAGGAGCGCAGCGGCGCGATGGAGCTCGTCCTCCGTGCGCTGCGCCAACCTCACCGCCCCCGGCCCCGTGCGCGCCACGATGCGACGGACCCCCGCCGCGATCGACTCCTCGCTCGCGATCTTGAAGAAGGCGATGTCGCCGGTGCGCCGCACGTGCGTGCCGCCGCAGAGCTCCTTCGACGGCCCGAGCCGGACCACGCGGACCCGGTCGCCGTACTTCTCGCCGAACATCATCATCGCGCCCGTCTTGCGCGCCTCCGCGAGCTCCAGCACGGCCGTGTCGGTGGCCTCGTTCCGGCGCACGAGCGCGTTCACCTCCGTCTCGACGTCGCGCAGCTCCTCGGGGGCGAGCGGCTGGAAGTGCGAGAAGTCGAAGCGCAGGCCGTCGGGGCCCACCACCGAGCCCGCCTGCTTCACGTGCTCGCCCAGCCGCGTGCGCAGCGCGTGGTGCAGGAGGTGGGTGGCGGAGTGATTCGCCCGGATGAGGTCGCGCCGTTCCTCGTCCACCTCGAGCTCGACGAGGTCGCCCACCGCGAGCTCGCCTTCCTCGACCTTGCCGAGGTGCACGATGAGCCCCGGGACCGGCCGCTGCGCGTCGGAGACGGCGACCCGTCCCCTCGGCCCCGAGATGCGGCCCGTGTCGCCCACCTGCCCGCCCGATTCCCCGTAGAACGGCGTGGCGTCGCAGACCACCTCCACGGCGTCGCCCGCCCTCGCGCGGGCCGCGCGTGCACCGTTCACGAGGAGCGCCTTCACCTCCGCCCGCGCCGTCGGCGCGTCGTAGCCGAGGAACTTGGTCTCGCCGAGCTCCGTCGCGATGGCCTTGTGCAGGTCGCCCGCGCTCGCCTCGCCCGAGCCCTTCCACTCGGAGCGCGCGCGCTGCTCGGCCATGTGCTTGTCGAAGCCGGGCTCGTCCACCTCCACGCCGTGCTCCACCGCGATGGTGCGGGTGAGGTCCATGGGGAAGCCAAAGGTGTCGTAGAGCTGGAACGCCACCTTGCCGTGGAGGACCTTGCCTCCCGAGGCGGTGACGCGGGCCAGCTCCTCCTCGAGGATGACGAGCCCGCGGTCGAGCGTCCGCCGGAAGGACTCCTCCTCGGAGAGCGCCACCCGCTCGATGAAGGCGCGGCTGGCCTGCGTGTCCGGGTAGGCCGCGCCCATCTCCTCCAGCACCGCGCCGCAGACTGTCGCCAGGAACGGCTTCTCCAGGCCGAGCCGCTTCCCGTGCCGCACCGCCCGCCGCATGATGCGCCGGAGCACGTACCCGCGCCCCTCGTTCGACGGCATGACTCCGTCGCCCACCAGGAACGCCGTCGCGCGCGCGTGATCCGCGACGACGCGCATGGAGACGTCGTCCTCCGGGGTGGCGCCGTAGGCCTTCCCGGAGGCGCCCTCCACCGCGCGCAGGATCGCCTGGAAGAGATCGGTGTCGTAGTTGGAGCGCTTGCCCTGCACCACCGCGGCCAGTCGCTCCAGGCCCGCGCCGGTGTCGATGGAGGGCTTGGGCAGCGGGGTGAGGCCGCCCTCCACGCCCCGCTCGAACTGCATGAAGACGAGGTTCCAGATCTCGAGCCAGCGGTCGCAGTCGCAGGCCACGCCCGCGCAGGCCCGGCCCGCGTCCTCCTCCGCGCACGAGATGTCCTCGCCCTGGAAGTAGTGGATCTCCGAGCAGGGCCCGCACGGTCCCGTCTCCCCCATGGCCCAGAAGTTGTCCTTCGCCCCGAGCTTCAGGATGCGGTCCTCGCGGACGCCCTGCGCCTTCCAGAGCTGGTACGCCTCCTCGTCCCACGGGATGCCGCCCTCGCCGGCGAAGACGGTGATGGCGAGCCGCTCGACCGGCACGCCCAGCCAGCGATCGCTCGTCACCAGCTCCCAGGCCCAGGCCACCGCGTCGCGCTTGAAGTAGTCGCCGAAGGAGAAGTTCCCCAGCATCTCGAAGAAGGTGTGGTGACGCGCGGTGAAGCCGACGTTCTCGAGGTCGTTGTGCTTGCCGCCGGCCCGAACGCACTTCTGCGAGGAGGTGGCGCGGCTGAAGTCGCGGCGCTCACGCCCGGTGAATACGTCCTTGAACTGCACCATGCCGGCGTTGGTGAAGAGGAGCGTGGGGTCGTTCTGCGGCACGAGCGGAGAGCTCGCCACGCGCCGATGACCGCGCTCCTCGAAGAAGCGGAGGAACAGCTCGCGGATCTCGGCGGCGGAGAGGGGTTTCATGAAGGGGAGCGATAACATCGCGGACCCCCGCGGTCCACCGGCGCCCGCCGGCGCCGCCTGCGCGGTCAGGGCTTCGGGATGCGCACGCGCCAGGTCTTCTCGCGCACCAGTTCCACCTCGCGCTTTGCGCCGCCCTCCTCCGTGACCTCCACCACCGCGCGCCCGCTGGATTCCCGCAGCAGGACCACGCGCGAGAGCCCCGGGTGGCCCGCCTGCGCCGCGTCGCCCAGGAGGAGCCCCTTGCCGCTCGGCGCGATCACCCCGGGCGCGGCGCGCGCCACCTCCTTGGCCTGCGCATCGAGCCACGCCTGCGTGTCGCTGGAGAGGAGCGCCCAGGCCTTCTCGCCGTCGCGGTCGCCCACCGCGCGCACGAACGCGCGGTAGGCGGCTTCGGGGGGCCCGTCCGCCGTGCAGGCGAGGACCGCGGCGAGGAGGATGGCGGCGAGCGTTCTCATGTTTCGGCGCCCTCGTCCGCGGGACGTTCCAGGCGCAGCCTCCACACCGGATGTCCCAAGGCGAGATAGCGCTTTTCGCGCGTGGAGGGGATGTCTCCCTCCGGCCGCTCCGCGAATCGGCCGGGGCCGGCGGGGTTCGCGAAGCCGGCCGCCTCCAGCGAGGCGGCGGCCTCCAGCGCGTAGCGCTCCACGTCGGTGCGGAAGTCGAGGGCGCCTCCCGGGCGGAGCAGCCCGAGCAGGAGCTGCCCCATGTCGCCGTCCACCAGCCGGCGGCGGGCATGCCGTCTCTTCCACCAGGGGTCGGGGAAGTGGACGTGGATCGCGGAGAGTGAGCCCGCGGCGAACAGGCGCGGCGCGAGGAGCCGAGCGTCCCCCTGCAGCGCGACGAGGTTGCGGTGGCCACGAGCGCCCCCCCGCGCGCGCAACTCGTCCGCGAACTTGCGGCGCTGCTCGATGGCGATGAGGCCGGCCTGCGGCATCGCGCGCGCGAAGGCCAGGGCGAAGCCGCCATGCCCCGAGCCGATCTCGAGCTCGAGGCGCGAACTGGCCGGACCGAGCACGGAAGACCAGTCCGGCAGGCCGTCGAGCGCCAGGGGCGCGTCGTCCGCGTCCGAGAAGATCAGGTTCGTTCGGCCCAGCCGCGGGAGGTTCCGCGCGGGCTCCCGGATCAGCGGGCCAGGCCGTGCACGTAGGCGGTGACGGCGTCGAGGTCCGCCGCCTCGAGCTTGACCGGCTTCATCTTGCCCACGCCCTGGGTCACCGCCTTGCGCACGGCCTCGGGCGCGGCGCCGGCGATAGAGACCTTCACCATGCTGGACCCTCCGCCAGCCTTGCCGTGACACATGCCGCAGCGGGCGCGGTATACGGCCGCACCGTCGGCGGCGAGCGCGGTGCTCGCGAGGCCGAGGGCGAGCGCGACGGCAGACGAAGCGAAGAAGTTACGGCTCATGGCAACCTCCAGACGCATGGTTAGCCTGCGCGCGAGGTTCCTGTCTGCCGCGGCTCCAGCACCGCGGTATTGCGCCGGGTGTGGACCACCAAGGCGCGCCCCGCCTGCAGCTTATAACTCCGGGCGTTGCGGATGCCATTCCACCGGCAGAGCTCGTCCACCGCCACCCCGAAGCGCTGGGCGATGCCCCAGAGCGAGTCGCCGGAACGAATCCGGATGGTGGTCCGCGCGGCCGAGACGCTCGAGGAGGAGCTTCCGGGGGACCGCCCGGGGGAGGAGGCGAGCACGGTCTTCTTGCCGCCGCCGCGGCTGCCGCCGGCCTTGCGCGAGCGGGAGCCCCTGGGCTCCGGGCGGCTCGCCTGGGCGGCGCGCTCGGCAGACGCGAAGGCGACGCCCTGCTCGCGGGCGAGCGCGTTCATGGGGATGACGAGCTCCGTCCCCGCCGGGATGCGCCGCGCCGGCCGCAGCCCGTTCACATGGACCAGCGTCCTCTCGTCGATGCGGTACGCCCGCGCGATGGTGCGCAGCGACTCGCCGCGGGCCACCCTGTGCTGCGAGAAGGCGAGCTTGCCGGTGCTCTCGGCGATGGCGGGCCAGGCCTGCGCGAACGCCTCGCCGCGGCCCTTGGGGATCTTGATGGCGAACGGGCGCGGCGGCGTGCAGGTGCGGCGCAGCTCGGGGTTGAGCTCGAGGAGCGATTTTTCGGGCAGCGCGACGGCGCGCGCAACGGCGGAGAGCGGCGTGGCGCGGTCGATGGTGACGCGCTCGTACTCCTGCCACGCCTCGGGCTCGATCTCGGCGCGCGTGAACCCGAACGCCTCCGGGTGCTTGGTGATGATGGCGGCCGCCATGAGCTTGGGAACGTAGCCCTTCGTCTCGCCCTTCAGCACCCGCCCGCGCGCCATGGTCCAGAAGTCGGTCTCCCCCCTGGCGCGCGCCTTGAAGATCTTGCCCACGCCCGCGTTGTAGCCGGCCCAGGCGAGGCGCCAGTCTCCGGTCTGCCGGTAGAGCTCCTTGAGGTACTTCGCCGCGCCGCGGGCGGCCTTCTCCGGATCGCGGCGCTCGTCCACCCAGAAATCCTGGCGGAGGCCCATGCGCTTGCCGGTCTCCGGGATGAACTGCCACGGGCCGACCGCCTTGGCCCTGCTGGTGGCGAGGTTCGCGAAGCCGCTCTCGATCATGGCGAGGTAGACGGTGTCCTCCGGCAGCCCCTCCTCGCGCAGGATGCGGCGGAAGGTGGGGATGTACCGGTGCGAGCGCCCCAGCCACTTCACGAAGTGCTTCCGCACCACCGGACCCTGGAAGAAGCGGACGTAGGCGGCCACCCCCTCGTTTACGTCGATGGGGATGTCGTACTCGGCCTGGAGCTGGCGAAGGTCGTGATCGAGCTCGGGGAGGAGCGCGATGCGGCCGCCTGCCAGGCCCGTCGCGACGTCCCGCTCGAGCACGTCCCTGAGGCGGCGGCGAAGCGGGGAGTCGAGGCCAAGCTGGGAGGCGGCCCGCGAGGCGGGATCCTCCGGGACGACGGGGTCGCTGACGTGGGCGCTCTCCTCGGCCGCGCGAACCTGCTCGAGCTCGGCGGACTCGGCCTTGACCTCCCGGTCGATGACGGGGGCGTCGGGGAGGGCGTCGAGCTCGGGCTCGTCCTGGTCGGGGATCGCGCTGCCCGCGACAGCCGTCGACGCAGCGGGCGGCGTTTCGGCGACTCGCGGAGCGGCGGGGGCGGCTTCGACGGCAGGTGCCCCCTCCGGCGCGCTCACCACCGTGTCCGTCGTGTCCGCGGCAGCAGGGCCGACGCTCACGGCGAGCGCCGCGGCAAGGCAAAGGCGTCGAAGTTTGTAGAGCATGCGTTCCCTTGGTTGCTTCCCCGCGGCCACCCGGACCAGCAGCCCAGTCGGGGTCCCCATGGTAATGGCGACCGGCGAGTAGAGGAAATCCCGGGCAAGCGCGGCCGTCTAGCCACCGGCCAGCCGAGCGGGCACTACAGCGCCTCTCATGGGCTGGGTCGGATAAGCGCTTGCTCCCGACGATTCAGGAACAGGCGACGGGGGCACGGGCCGATGGGGTACGCGCGCCCGCCCAGTCGGAGCGCCGTCTCTCCGGCCTTTTTCCGCCTCTTCTGTCCTCCCGGAGACGGTGGATGGTTGCGCCTTTCCGCGCGGCAGGCTAACTCCGAGCGGCCTTCCGCTCCGCCCCTTCGCGGTCGAGGCCGGGGTCGTGATGCAGATCGGGCCTTATCGATTTCAGGGTCGATTCTTCCTGGCACCGCTCGCGGGCGTCTCCGACCGGCCGTTCCGGACCCTCTGCCGATCGATGGGTGCTGCTTTCACCTACACTGAAATGGTGTCTGCTCACGGGCTCCTGCACGGCGCCCGGCGCACCCTCGGCTACCTCGATCGGGACGAGGAGGAGACGCCTTTCGCGGTCCAGCTCTTCGCCGCGGAGCCCGACGTCCTGGCCCGGGGGGCCGAGGCTGCAGTCCGGCACGGGGCGGGCCTCATCGATCTCAACATGGCGTGCCCGGTGAAAAAGGTGTGCGGCTCGGGGGCGGGCGCGGCGCTCGCCCGCCATCCGGAGCTCGTCGAGCGGGCCGTGAGCGCGGTGAGGATTGCCTCCGGGGTCCCGGTGACGGTGAAGATCCGGGCCGGGTGGGACGAGGCCAGCATCAACTGCGTCGAGGTGGCCCGCGCCGCTGCATCGGGGGGCGCGAGCGCGGTGGCGCTGCACGGGCGCACCCGGGCGCAGGGGTACGCAGGGCGAGCGCGCTGGGATCTGGTCGGTGAGGTGAAGCGGGCCATCGACGTGCCGGTGCTGGGATCGGGGGACGTCTGGACCGCCGCGGACGCCCGCCGCATGGCCGAGGAGACGGGCTGCGACGCGGTGCTGGTAGCCCGCGGGGCCTGCGGAAATCCGTGGATCTTCCGCGAGCTCGCGCGCGCCGAGCGGGGGGAGGCGGGCGGAGAGCCCACCCGCGACGAGTGGGCGGAGCTCCTCGACAGACACGTGGCGCTCCAGATCGAGCACCGCCGACGCCACGCGCCAGGTGAGGGGGCGCTCGCTTCGGAGGCGCACGCGGTCCGGGAGCTCCGCCGGCACCTGCTCTGGTACAGCCGCGGTCGGCGGGGAGGCGTCCGCTTCAGGAGGGAGGCGGGTGAGCTCGCCACGGCCGACGACGTGCGGCGGCTGGTGGACCTGCACTTCCCGCCGGGAGGCGACGCCTTCGCGGTGGACCCGGCGCTTTCTCGGGGCGGCGCCGACGCGAGAGGCGCCGAAGCATGACGCCGGCAGTCCACACCGGGCGAGCTCCGCCGTGACCGGCGCGCAATCCCTCGCCATCTATGCCGTGGCCATCCTGGCGGGAAGTCTCGCCGGCGGCGCCATCCCGCTCCTGGGCGGAGCTCGCCGGAGCGACGCCCTCCTCGCCTTCTCGGCCGGGGTCATGCTGGGCGCCGCCTTCCTCCACATGATCCCGGAGGCGCTCGCGGGCGCCGGCCTCCTCGCCATACCCGCCACCGCGGCGGGCTTCCTCGCGCTGTACCTGCTGGAGCGCTACGTGCTCGTCCACGTCTGCGGGCCGCGGGACGCGGGAGGCGGACAGGCCCCGCCCCGCGTGCCGCCGCAGGGGCCGGACCGCCTGCCGGCTCCGCCGGAGACGCTCGCGTCGCACCACGGTCAGCCGGGCGACCACGTCCACACGCTCGGCCTGTCCGCCTGGGTGGGGCTCTCCCTGCACACGCTCGTCGATGGCTTCGCGCTGGGAGCCGCCACCGAACAGCGCGCGCTCGGATTCTTCGTCTTCCTGGCCATCCTGGCCCACAAGATCCCGAACTCCTTCTCGCTCTCCGCCATCCTGCGCGCGGAGGGGTACGGCCGCGGGCGTGCGCTGCTCATGAACGCCAGCTTCGGGCTCATGGTGCCGGCCGGCGCAGCGCTCTACCTCGCGCTGCGGCGCTTCGTGCACGCGCCCACCTTCACCGCGCTGGCGCTCGGGGTGAGCGCGGGCACCTTCCTGCACCTCGCGCTCTCCGACCTCCTCCCCGACCTTCGCCGGCGCAGCGCTTCGCGCGCGAAGCTGGCGGCGGCGCTGGCGGCCGGTGTGGCGGTGATGGCCTTCCTGCGGCTCATTCACGCGGAGTGATCGTCCGCGCTGCCCGGGGGCCGGCTATGCGACCCGCAGGTACGCCGCCAGCGCACGAGGCCCGCCCCGCCGGAACACCTCCAGGGCGTCGTCCGCGGGCGAGCGGCCGCTCTCGGTGCGCTCGCGCAGCGGCTCCAGCCACACCCGCTCGTCCTGGCCTCTGCTGCCGCAGCAGTGCTGGCGGCAGAGCCCGCGGGCGGCGCTCTCCACCAGGTCGCGGGCCACCTCGCGCAGGGGGCGGCCACCCGGCAGGCGCGCCCCCAGCCCGTCGCGTCCGGCGTCGCGCATGAGCGCGCGGCGGTCGTCGAGCGCGAGCCCTTCGAGGAGGGCCAGCGCCTCCGCGCGCGCCGGGGCGTCGTAGAGGATGCCCTTCCACAAGGCGGCCAGCGCCTTGGTCATCGGGGCGTCGACCGAGTCGGCTGCGCGGACCTCCACCACACCCTTCACCCGAACGTCCGGGAAGAGCGTGGAGAGGTGGTCCTCCCAGTCGAGGAGCGTCGGGCGCGAGCCAGCCAACCCCTCGGAGAGGAAGCGCCGGAAGGTGAACCCCGCCGTGTCGACGTACCGGCCGTCCCGGCGGAGGAAGATCATGGGCACGTCGAGCGCCCATTCCGCATAGGCGCGGTACGGGTCGTCGAGGAAGCCGGGCTCGAAGGCGAACCCCAGCAGCCCCGACCGCGTGACGTCCACGTCTTCCCAGACCGCCGCGCGGAAGCTCTTCCAGCCCGAGGCGCGGCCGTTCACCACCGGCGCGTTCGCGTACAGGGCGGCGACGGCCGGCTGGACCGCGAGCGCGGTTCTGAGCTTCTCTGCCATGTCGCGCTCGGAAGAGAAGTCGTACGACACCTGCACCGAGGCGGTCATCGCCATCATGTCCTCGCCGCGCGCGCCGCGGGCGGCGAGGAACGGCCGCATGACGAGGTAGCGCGCCTTCGGCATCCACTGCGCGGTGGCGGGAGTGCCCCAGGGCCGGTACCCGGTGGCGAGCAGCTCGATGCCCAGTTCCTCCCCGATCGCGCGGCACTTCTCGAGGTGCCGGTCGAGCTCGGACGCCACGCAGTGCACGTCGGCGAAGGGGCGGCCCGAGAGCTCGATCTGGCCGCCTGGCTCGATGGAGATGGTGAGCCCCGTCCTCTGCGCGGCGATGACGTTCCCATCGTCCTCGAAGGGCTCGTATTCGAAGCGCCCGAACCCGAGCAGGAAGGCCTGGATGCCGCGGGCACCGCCGTACGGCACCGGGTCGAGCCCGCCCGCGATGAGCGGGATCTTCTCGTGCTCGAGCCCCACCTTCCACTCCGACGGCGGGCGCTCCCGCGCGCGGAACCATCCCACGAGATCGCCGACGCCGCGGACCGGCGGGCTCTCGCCTATCCGGCGGTCGAGCGACATGGGGGCGGTTGTAGGAAGCGCGAGCGCCAGGCGCCATCGGCGATGCGAAGGATCACACCGCGAGAGGGGCAGGGCTCGCGAACCTGGATGGTAGATTCGCGGCGGGATGAACGACGCCACTGCGACCGCGGGGGACCGCGCGGCGAGGATGCCGCGGCAGGTGCCCTTCATCATCGGGAACGAGGCGTGCGAGCGCTTCAGCTTCTACGGGATGCGCAACATCCTCACCCCGTTCCTGGTGACGAGCCTCCTGCTGTACGCGCCCATCGCCGAGCGCGCGGGGATGGCCAAGGAGGTCTTCCACTCGTTCGTCATCGGCGTGTACTTCTTCCCGCTGCTGGGGGGCTGGATCTCCGACCGCTGGTCGGGGAAGTACCGGACCATCCTCTGGCTCTCCCTCGTCTACTGCGCGGGCCACGCCTGCCTGGCGGCCTTCGAGTCGAACCGCACCGGCTTCTACGCCGGCCTCCTTCTCATCGCGCTCGGGTCGGGCGGCATCAAGCCGCTCGTCTCGTCCTTCGTCGGCGACCAGTTCGACCAGCGCAACAAGGACAAGGCGAAGCTCGTCTACGACGCGTTCTACTGGACCATCAACTTCGGCTCCTTCTTCGCGTCCCTGCTCATGCCCCGCATCCTGCGCGGCTGGGGCGCCGCCTGGGCGTTCGGCATCCCCGGCATCCTGATGTTCGCCGCCACCGTCATCTTCTGGGCCGGACGCCGGAGCTACGTGGTCGTGCCGCGGGCGCCGCCGGATGCGGACGGCTTCCTCCCGGTCGCCCTGAGCGCCCTGCGCTCGCGCGGCCGCGCCGGTCCCGGGCTCCTGGTGGCGGTGCTGGGCGTGGCCCTCTCGCTCGTCTCGCTCCTCTCCATCCCGCGGGTCGGCGTCATCATCGGGATCTGCCTCGCGCTCGGGGCGCTGCTGCTCTTCGGCGGCGCGGGCACGGCGATGCAGCTCGAGGGCGCGCGCGCCCGCCACCCGGCGGCGGCGGTGGAGGGCGTGCGGGCCGTGCTGCGCGTCCTCGTCGTCTTCGCGCTGGTGACGCCCTTCTGGTCGCTCTTCGACCAGAAGGCGTCCACCTGGGTGCTGCAGGGAAACGAGATGGTGATGCTCCGGGCGGGCTCCTGGCTCGGGTGGCTGGTGACGGAGCCCGCGCAGATGCAGGCGCTGAATCCACTCCTGGTGATGGTCCTCATCCCCTTCAACAACCTCGCCCTCTTTCCGGCGCTGCGCCGCCTCGGCCTCGAGCCCACCGCGCTCCGGCGCATGGGCACGGGCATCGCCCTCGCCGCGCTCGCCTGGGTAGCGGCGGGAGCCATCCAGCTCGCGATCGACGGCGGCGCGCGCCTGCCCATCACCTGGCAGGTGGTCCCCTACGTGCTCCTCACCCTGGGCGAGGTGCTCGTCTCCGCCACCGGCCTCGAGTTCGCGTACAGCCAGGCGCCCGCGACCATGAAGGGCACCATCATGAGCTTCTGGAGCCTGGCGGTGACCTTCGGCAACCTGTGGGTGCTCATCACGAATGCCGTCGTGCGAGACCCCGGGGTCCTGCGCCGGATCGCGACCACCGGGTTGGGCCAGACCGCGTTTCTCATGTTCTTCTTCGCGGCCCTCGCCTCCGCCGCCGCCCTGGCGTTCGCCCTGTATGCCCGGCACTACCCGATGCAGGACCACTACCGGAGGGGATGAGGACATCCCCTCGGCGGCTCACATCCGCAGCAGCACCCCGGCCGCGGCCGACGCCAGGACCACCCACACCGGCTGCAGCCCGACCCTCACCAGGAGCACCAGCGCAACGAGGCCCAACCCCCAGGCGGCCGGGGTGACCATGACGCCCCGCCCCAGGAGGACAGCCGCGCTGAGCACGAGGCCGACGACGCAGGGCTGGAGCGCGTCGAGCACGTCCCGCACGCGGCCCTTCAGGTTCACGCGGGCGTAGTTGCGGCAGAGGAAGAGCATCATCGCGGCCGAGGGGGCGAAGAGGGCGACGGTGGCCGCGAGCCCGCCCCCGACCCCGCCGACCCGGTAGCCACAGAGCGTCGCCACGGTTGCGATCGGGCCCGGGGTGATGTTGGCCAGCGCCACCCCTTCGCGAAACTCCGCTGCGGTCATCCAGCCGAGCTCCACCACCAGGCGCTGATAGAGCAGGGGGATGATGGTGTACGCGCCGCCCACCCAGGTCGCCCCGATCTTCAGGCACGACACCGTGAGCTCGCGCATCGACACGGCCGCAGCGGCCGCGGGCACCGCGAGCCCGATGAGGACCGGCGGGAAGGCCAGAGCGCGGCGAGGCCCCTTTGGCTCCCCGTTCGCATCGGCGCGCGCCGGGCCGGTTCCGAGCAGCCGCTCGCGCCCCAGCGCGAGGCCCGCCAGGGCCCCCGCCCCCAGCACGTACAGGGTGCTCACGTGGGCCGCGCCGGCCGCCACGCCCAGTGCGCAGAGGAGCGCGGCGGGTGCGCTGCGCACGCTCCGCCTTCCCATCGACCAGGCGGCTCCGAGCACGAGCGCGATGACGGCCGGTCCGATGCCCGCCAGTGCGTGCTGCACCACCGGAGCTTCGCCGATGGCGGAGCTGAAGGCCGCCAAGAGGAGCATGAGCCCGGTCGCCGGCGTGAGGAAAGCGAGCATGGACAGCGCGCCGCCCGCGAGCCCGTGGAGCCGGTAGCCCACGAAGCACGCGGCGTTCACCGCGTAGCCGCCCAGCACCGAGCCGAGCGCGACGCCGTGGAGGAACTCGCGCTCCGGGATGACCCGGCGTTCGTGGACGAGCTCCCGCTCCATGAAGGCGACCATCGCCATCCCGCCGCCGAAGGCGAGGAAGCCCATCTTCAGAAACGAGAGCAGGAGCTTTGGCAGCGAGATGGTGCTGCAGCTCTCGGCGGCGCCACCGGGCACGCTCTCGTCGAGGTTCATCGGGCCTGCGCCTCCTCGCCGCCCACGCTACGCCCCCGGGCGCTTCTCGTCTCGGGAACTTCGATGCCGGGACGGCGGGCCAGCCCCTCACCGGCCCTCCGCCCTCGCCGGCACCTCGTACACGTGGATCCCGTCTCCCTCCCAGACCGCCGGGCGCAGGAGCGCCCTCCCGGCGGCGAGCCGCGAGTCATCCACGATGACGAACCGGACCCCGAGCTCCTGGAGCGCTGGGATCGACTCGTCGGCCGGGATGGGCGGGCCGCCCACGAAGAAGGGGCGGAGGACCGGGGTGTCGGCCAGCCGGGCGTCGAGGCGCGCCGGGGCGCGGGTGACGTAACCGCCCACCTGCGGGTGGCGGTGCAGCACGCCGTGCCAGAGCTGACGCTGGGGATCGGTGGCGTCGAGCACGGCCCAGCGCTCCGGGTCGAGGGCGAGGTTGCGCAGAAAGCGCGGCGCCGGCCAGCTGGAGGTGACGAACGCGTGCGGCCAGCTCTCGGCGAGGGCGAGCGCCGCCACCGCGCAGGCGAGGACCGGCCCCCTCCGGCCGGAGCGGACGAGCTGCGCCAGCATCGCTCCGGCCGCCACAGTCACGCCCAGCGTCACGAGCCACGAGAGCCGGGTGGGGACGCCGCCGAGCCGCAGCGCGGGAAGGAGCCGCTCCAGCCAGCCGTAGGGTAGGAGCACGCCGCGGTACACCTCGCCGCCGACATGCAGGAAGGGCCCGAGCGCGAGCGCGAAGCCGAAAGCCGCCACCAGGAGCCACGCGCGCGACGCCTTGGCGCGCCACCCAGCCCCCACGGCCAGCAGCAAGGGAACGTACCCGACGTACGCGGCCGACTCGGCGGCGTTCCCGGTGAAGCGGCGCCACGCCCCGAACCCGTCCCGCCATGCGCTGGCCGCGTTCGGCACGAAGAACGACAGGAGATCCGCCGAGTAGAAGACGGCGTCGTGCGCTCCCGAGAACGGCTCCGACCGCGCCGAGCGCGCCATGCCGGCGAGGAGCCAGCCCGCAAGGGCCAGGAAGGTGAGGCCGAGCAGTACAGCGCGGCGCAGGACGGGGCCGGAGAGGAGTCTTCGCCCTTCCGCTCGGGCCCACGCGGCGACGAGAGCCAGGGTGCCGAGCGCGCACAGGAGCAGGTGGTAGGGCGAGGCGAAGGTCGCGAGCGCGAGCCCGGCGCCGCCCAGCAGCGGCCCTCCCGGGCCACTGCGGCGGAACGTCCTCACGAGCCCCAGGAAGTAGAGCGGCGACCACTCCATCGAGACGACGTGCAGGTGACCGAGCGCGTGCGCGAAGTGGTAGGTGCTGGTGGTGTAGAGCGCGCCGGCGAGGAAGCCTGCCAGCCGGTCCCCCCAGAGCTCGACGCACAGCAGGGATGCGGTGAGGCCAGCGAGCGGGTAGCTCGCGAAGAGGACGGCATTGTAGAGGGCCACCTCGGGGACGGCCGGGACGAGCGCCCAGGCCGGAAGGAGCGCGACTGCCGCCGGCAGATCGAAGGTCTGGAGCCATAGGGGCACGCCCCAGGGCCAGCGAAGGGCGTCGCAGAAGAAGGGCGAGGTTCCCCGCCCGAGCGCGTCCCGGAACCACCAGAAGCCCCACAGCGTCTGCCAGGCGTCTCCGCGATCCCCGCCGATCTCCCGGGTGAAGCGCGGGAGGAGAGGCCAGGTCGATGCGGCGGCCAGGGCGAGGTAACCCGCCGCGGCGGCAGTCGTCGGAAAGCGGCGGATCGCCTGGAGCATCCGGGCGGCACCTTCCCCCGCCGCTCCGACACCGCGCGTTCCGCCGCTCCGGTTCGATTCGTGCACGACCGCAGCCGTCCCCGCCCGCGATCTCCGAGCGGTCCCGGCAAAGCTTGAAGATCTGCGGCAGCTTGTGGCGGCTCGGTCTGGCCCGCCCCCCTCCCCGCCCACCTTGCGCCGGCTCCCTCCTCACCCTAATGTCCAAGGGTTTGCAGTCGCCTTCCTCCCCGAGCCCCGGCGCCCCTTCATGATCCGTCCCGCCCGCCTCCTGGCGTCCCTCGCTGCTGGCCTCGCGCTCGCCTCGGGCGCGACCTACGCGCTCTTCTCGGCGCGGGCGGGGGCGTCCCCCCAGACGTTCCAGCCTGCCGCGCGCGACGCCAAGGACGACTCCGATTACCCGCTGGAGTCTCTGCCCATCTTCTCGCGGGCGGTCACCCTGGTGGCGGAGCAGTACGTCGATCCGAAGCGCATCGAGCCGAAGGGCATGGTGCTGGCGGCGCTGGAGATGGTGGAGAAGACCGTGGCGGAGGTCATGGTCGAGGGCGACGTGCGGTCCGGGAAGCCGCTCACCCTCACCGTCGGCTCGGCCACGCGGCCCATCGACCTCTCCGGCGTGGACAGCATCTGGAAGGTCCGCAACGTGATGAGCGACGCCATGGGCTTCATCCAGAAGCACCTCGTCGCCCACAAGAACCTGCGCGAGATCGAGTACGCGGCCACGAACGGCATGCTCTCCACGCTCGATCCGCACTCGGTGCTGCTCGAGCCCAAGATGTTCCGCGAGATGCGCATGCAGACGAAAGGCGAGTTCGGCGGGCTCGGCTTCGTCATCGCCATGCGCGACGGCAACCTGAGCGTCGTGCGCGTGCTGAAGGGCACCCCGGCCCAGAAGGCCGGCATCAAGCCCAAGGACGTCATCACCAAGATCGGCGAGCAGTCCACGGTGAACATGGACCTGCAGGACGCCGTGGACCGGCTGCGCGGCCGCCCCGCCACCCGCGTCTCCATCACCATCGCCCGCACCGTCTGGCCGGAGGCCCGCCGCTTCGACCTCGCCCGGGAGGTCATCAGCGTCGAGACGGTGCCGCAGGCGAAGCTGCTCGCGAGCGGCGTGGGCTACGTCAAGCTCTCCCAGTTCTCCGCCAACTCCACCCGCGACCTCTCCACCGCGGTGGCGCAGCAGCGGGCGCAGGCGGGCGGGGCGCTCAAGGGGCTCGTGCTCGACCTCCGCGGCAACCCGGGTGGCCTTCTGGAGCAGGCCATCAGCGTGTCCGACCTCTTCCTCTCCGAGGGCGTCATCGTGAAGACGGTGGGCGAGGGCATGAAGCTGCACGAGGTGAAGGAGGCGCACGCCGACCGCGACGACCTCGACAAGCTGCCCCTCGTCGTCATCGTCAACAACAGCTCGGCCTCCGCCAGCGAGATCGTCGCCGGCGCGCTCAAGAACAACAACCGCGCGCTGGTGATCGGGCGGCAGACCTTTGGCAAGGGCTCGGTGCAGATCCTGTCCGACTTCTCCGACCCGGCCCGCCCCTCCGAGGAGTCGGCGCTCAAGCTCACCATCGCCCAGTACCTCACGCCCGGTGACGTCTCCATCCAGGAGGTGGGCGTCTCACCCGACGTGCTGCTCCTCCCCGGGCGCGTGCTCAAGGACGCGGTGAACTACTTCGCGCCGCCGCACATGATGGGCGAGGTCGATCTGGACAAGCACTTCTCCAACCCGGCCGACGCGACGCTCTCGCAGGCCGAGCTGGAGAAGCGGGCGCTGGAGCGGCGCAACCGCACCGAGAAGGCCTCGCTCGAGCTGCGCTACCTCCTCGACGCCAAGGAGGACCTGGTCGCGAAGGCCATGAAGGCCGACGAGAAGCGCGAGGCGGCGGCGCGGGCTCACGGCGGGGCAGCGGTCGAGGAGCTCACGCCCGAGCAGCAGGAGGACGAGGACGCGGAGGCGAACCCGGACGAGCTGGTGGAGGACTACCAGATCCGCTTCGCCCGCGACCTCCTCGCCCGGGCACCTTTCGCCGACCGGCCGCGGCTGCTGGAGGCCGCCAAGGGGTTCGTCGCCGAGCGCCGCAACGAGGAGGAGGCGCGGCTTCAGGAGAAGCTCAGCGCGCTCGGCGTCGACTGGACGAGCGGCCCTGCGCAGGGCACACCGCGCGCCGCGGTGTCCGTCACTCCGCCACCCGGAAAGCGGCTGGTGGCGGGCGAGACGCTGCCCTGGACGGTCACGGTCGAGAACAAGGGCGACGGCCCGTTCCGCAGGCTCCGCGCCTGGACCGTGGTGGACAAGTCTCCTCTCTTCGACCGCCGCGAGTTCGTGTTCGGGCTGGTGAAGCCGGGCGAGAAGCGGAGCTGGTCGGTGCCGGTGAAGCTCCCGCGCGGCATGGACAGCCGCCACGAGGAGGTGCGGCTGCACTTCGAGGAGGAGGGGGGGCGGGCGCCGCCGGACGCGCTCACCGCGGTGGACGTCGTGGAGCAGCGCAAGCCGGTCTTCGCCTTCAGCGCGCAGGTGGAGGATCCCACCGGGAACGGCGACGGGCTGGTGCAGCGCGGCGAGGAGGTGAGCCTCCACGTGGACGTGCGCAACTCCGGGCTGGGCGCCTCGGGTGACAAGACGTACGTCTCCGTGAAGAACCTCGGAGACGAGAAGGTATTCATCAAGAAGGGCCGGGTGGTGCTGGGCGCTCTAAAGCCGGGCGAGGTGAAGAGCGCCGTCCTGCAGCTCGAGGTGAAGAAGGGGCTCGAGGACGACCTCATGCCGCTGCGGGTGATGGTGGTGGACGAGAAATCGGACGAGTACGTCTCGGAGCGGCTGGAGTACCCGGTGACCGACGCGGGCAAGCCGCGCGTGGCCGCCTCCGGCACGGTGCGCGTCGCTGCGCAGGCGCTCCTGGTCCGCACGGGCGCGTCCGCGGAGGCGCCGCCCATCGCGCAGGCAAAGAAGGGCGCGGTCCTCCCGGTCGCGGGGCGATCCGGAGACTTCATCCAGGTGGAATGGCAGAAGGGCCGCACTGGATTCGTCGGCGCCGCCGACGTGGAGCCCGGGCGCGGGGCTCGGGCCTCCGGTCCGCTGGCGGAGGTGTGGCAGCGCGAGCCGCCCCGCATCACCCTCGCGCCCGATCCGGCCTCGGGCGCGCCGGTGGTGGACGGCGACAAGCTGCGCATCGAGGGGTCTGCCTCCGTCTCGCCGGGGCTGCCGGGCGCGCGCACCAAGCTGCGCGACGTCTTCGTGTTCGCGAACGAGCAGAAGGTCTTCTTCCGCGTCGTCCCCGAGGCGGGCGGGGCGGCCCGGATGGACTTCTCCGCCGAGGTCCCGCTCAAGCCCGGCAACAACGTCGTCACCGTCTATGCGCGGGAGGACGAGGAGTTCCAGACGCGAAGGACCTTCTACGTCTATCGGCGCGGGGGGTCGGAGGTCGCTCGAGGCGCTCAGGGCACCCAGGCCGCGAGCGCCCCGGCGGCAGCTCCGCCGCGGTGACCTGAGGGCGTCCCTCGGTCTAGGGCCGCCGGGGAGCGGCGCAGCGAAGCCGAGCCCAGCCTTGGGCGGGCGGTCTCGCCCTGGTCGACTCGGCCGCACGCCGATGACCCGCCGCCCTTCACCTTGCGCGCTCGGCCCCGCCATCTGTCCTCGCGCGGCCGGTTCCTTCGTCCCCGGGTGAACCTCAAGTAGAGTCCCGGACGAATGATCGAGGCGGAGCGCGCGAGGGAGCCTGTCTCACCCCCGAGCGACGGGCTCGAGCTCAGGCTCGAGCGCGGCGCCGCCCTGATCGCGTTGCGCCCTCAGTCGCTCCTCCCTGGCATCGAGCTCCTCTCCCTCGTCCTGCGCGTGCCGGAGGTGCGCTATCCCTTGGACGTCGCCGCCGGGCCTTCGCAGTTCCGGGACTGCCCCTGCGAGCTGGACGCCCTCGAGCTCGAGATCCATCCGGCAGCGCTCGCCGAGCTGGCGAGCCGCCTCGCCCTGGCAGGCTCCGGGCTCGCCCGGATCGAGGTCGCCCTGCGGGCGGGATTCCTGGAAGTGAGCGGAGCGCTGGCGGACGGCACCCCCTTTTCCGTGCGCGGCGAGCTCCGCCCCTCCAGCGAGGGCGAGCTGGAGCTCTTCCTCCACGGCGGCGTGCTCTATCGGCCATGCGCGCTCGCGAGCGCCGAGCTCCCGGCGCGCGTCGCGGCCGCTCTCGCCCGGTTTGGCGCCGCGGAAGGAGGTGCGGTTCGCCTGCCCATCCTCTCCCAGGTCCTGGATCGGCTGCTGCCGCCTCGAGGCTGGACCATGCCGGGGACGGGCGCTGCGCGGCTCGCCCTCGCCCTCGCCGAGGAGGGCCGGCTGCGCCTCGCATGGGGGCGGGAGCCGGTCGCGGAAGCGGCGGCCGGCAACTCCGGCCGTTTTGTGCTCGCCGCGATCGAAGAAGGGTGCCGCGCCTTCGCGCCCGCGGAAGCGCTGCTCGCGAGGGGCGACCGCGCCGGTGCCCTGCTCGCCTACCGCGCAGCGCGAGCGAAGCTCGCCCGGACCGATCCGCGCCGGACCTTCGGCAGTGAGCGCATCCTCTCCCTGCTCGCTGCCGAAGAGGCCCTGCACGACGAGGCCCTCGATCAGGCGGAGGCGCTCCTGGAGAGGGACCCCGCTTCCGTTTCCGCGACGGCGGCGGTGGCGCTGGTGCGTACCGCACGCGGCGAGTGGGAGCTCGCGGCCGAGGCGCTGGCGAGCCTCGAGGCGGGGGCCGCGGAGCGCGGCGAGAGCACCTCGGCCCTGCTGGCAGCGGCGGCGTGCCTCGCGCTGGGCGGGAGGGGACGCGCCCCCGCCCAGACCCGGGCGATGGAGACGCCCTCGGTTGGGCGCGAGGCTCCACACGCCCGGGCGGAGCCCAGCCCTGCGCCTCAGCCCCCGGGCACGGGGGCGCGCCCGGCGCGCAGCCCATCCGGCCACACTACGCGGGAGACCTCCCGCCTCGAGCCGGCGGCGGGAGCGGCCGTCCTGCAGCGCGCTGGCGAGCTCCTGCTGGGGCGGGCGCGCCGGCTGGTGGAGCTGGGGAGCTTCGGGGAGGCGGACCGCGCCTTCGGCGATGCGCTGGCGCGTCTTCCACCCGACGCGGGCCTCTCCCGCGAGCACGCCCTGCTCCGGCGGGACGGGCCGGAAGAGCTCCGCGCCCTCCTCTGGGCCGAGCCGCTGGAGGAGCTGGCGCGGCGCACGCCCGACGAGGTCTCGGCTGCGCACCTGTACCGCGAAGCCGCCGAGGCGGCGCGGGCGCAAGGGGATGGCCCGGCGGCGCTCCGCTGCGCACGGGCGGCGATGGCGCGTGGCGGGGAGGACCTGGCGTTCGCCGGAGCCCTGCTCGGGCGCGTCCTCTACGCGAGCGGGGCGGCCGGCGAGGCGCTCGCGCTCGGGCAGCGCCTCCTGGCGGCGGGGCTTCCGGAGGAGGGGGACGAGGACGGCCCGGACCTCTGCATGGAGCTGGCGGAGCTCGCCGCGGACGCGGATGACCGCGCGCTCGCGGTGGTCGCGCTGGACCGTCATCTGGCGCTCCGCCCTGCGGGAATCGAGCTCGCGCTCCGGCGCTTCGCGCTCGATCCGGACCGCGCCCGTGCCGTCCGCGCGCTCGCGTCGGCGGCTCCCGGCACCCGCAGCGCCGGCCAGCGCGCGGAGGCGTTCTCGCGCGCCGCGGTCGCGGCCCTGCGCGAGCTCGGCGACCCCGCGCTCTCGGACGCCCTTTTCGCCCGGGCGCGCTCGGCCGCGCGGGACCTCCCTGCCGCGCTCGCGCGCGTCGAGAGCGCGCGTGTGGAGGCCCTGCGCGGCGAGTACCACCCGGACAGCCCGCAGCCTCCCACCGAGCTGTTGCAGGCCCTCCGAGCGCTGGCGGCGCTGCGCGGGAGCTCTCGGGGCGCGGCCGGCTCGGAAGCGGCGCGCGCGCTCCTGGAGGAGCTCGCCGTCCTGGAGGCCCGCCACGGTCTCGATCGGGAGGCGCTGCGCGACCGCCTCGAGCTGGAGGCGAGCGCCGCGGCGGCGGGCGATACGGCCGGAGCGGGTCGGAGCGCGCGCGCGGCCGGGCTCCTCCTCGTGGAGCGGCTGGGCGACGCGGAGGGCGGCGCCGCCGCTCTCCGGCGGGCGCTCGCGCACGACCCGTCCGACGCGCGCGCCTGGGGCGCGCTGGAGCTCGCCGAGGGTGGACGGGCCCGGGCTTCCGGGGGTGAGGGTAGAGAAGCGGCCCCGCGCGCGCCGCCCCACCCCGCCGACCGGGCCGTGCTGAGGGAAGCGGCGCGCCTCGCGCTCTCGGCCGGCCGCGGCGACGCCGCCCGGGCACACCTCTGGTCGCTCGCGCGCTCGGACCCGCGCGACGAGGCCAGCGCACGCCTGCTCCTCTCCGCGCTCGCCGGCCGCCACGCGGAGCTGGGCGAGCTCCTGCTCCTCCTCGCCCGCGCCGCGCCGGGGAGGGAGCGCGCCGGACGCTTCCAGGAGGCCGCGCGCGCGCTGGCTTCGGCGGGTGATGCCGCCGGCGCGCGGCGCGCGGCCCGCGAAGCGTTCGAGGCCTGGCCGGCGGATGACACCGCCTTCGCCGCCGCACTGCGGGACGCGGGGGCCGATGTGGACCGGCTCGACGCGGTGCTCGCGGCGCGCGCAGCCGCTGTCCCCGCCGAGGGGGCGGCTTGCCATCACTCCCGGGCCGGCACCCTGCTCGCCGCCGGCCGATCGGATGCTGCGCTGGAGGCGTACCAGGCCTGCCTCGACCTCGACCCGGAGGATGCCGCCGCCCTCGCGCACCTCGCGGACGCGCAGGCCGGGCGCGCCGGTGATGCCGCTGCGGCGGCGCTGGACACCCGCCTGGTGAACCTCTCGGAGCGACAGCCCGGTCGCGTGGCGCCCGCGGTGGAGGCGGCCGCCCGCTACCGCCTCGGCCTCGAGGCGGCTCGCTCGGGAAAGGGTGAAGGGGCTGTCCGCCAGCTCGCGCGCGCCCTCGCGCTCGCGCCCGATGGCGAGCGCGCGGGGGAGGCGCGGACCGCGCTGGAGGCGGCCAGGGCAAGGTCGAGGGGGATCGCGGCCGAGCGCCCGTCGGCGACCCCGACCTCGACCTCGAACGCGACCTCGACCTCGAACGCGACCTCGACCGCGACCGCAACCCCGACCGCGACCCCGACCGCGACCTCGACCGCGACCTCGACCGCAACCCCGACCCCGACCCCGACCCCGACCGCGACCCCGACCGCGACCCCGACCCCGACCGCGACCCCGACCCCGACCCCGACCTCGACCTCGACCCCGACCTCGACCCCGACCTCGACCTCGACCCCGACCCCGACCTCGACTCCGACCCGACTCCGGGCGCGCTCCTCACCGCCTCCACCTCCCGGCCTCGACGAAGCTGTAGTACCCGCCGGTCGCCACGATGACGTGGTCCCTCGCCAGCACGCCCACCAGCTCCGCGGCCGCGCGCAGGCGCTCCGTGAGGTCCATATCCTCAGGGCTCGGCGATGGGTCGCCGGACGGATGGTTGTGCGCGAACACCACCCCGTGAGCGCCCTCGCGCACGGCCGGCCGGAGCGCGTCGCGCGGCGAGACGGGGCACTGGCTCAACGACCCTTCCGCAACCTGCACCGCCTTCAAGAGTCGTCCCCGGACGTCCAGCAGCACGACGTGGAAGCCCTCGCGCTCCGCGTGCGCCGCATGCCGGAGCAGCTCCTGGACGCGCCCGGGGTCGAGGCAGCGCTCGCCGCGGCGGGGCGGCGACCACGCGCCCCTTCGCCCCAGTTCGAACGCTGCCGCGAGCGCGGCGCCGCGCGCGAGGCCGATGCCCGGCGAGCCCGCGAGCGCCTCCGGCGACGACCAGGCCAGCTCCACCATGCCGCGCTCCTCTACCAGCCGGAGCGCGGCTGCGCGCGCGGAGAGACGAGCGCTTCCGGTGCCGAGGACGAGCGCTACCAGGTCTGCGTCCGACAGCGAGCGTGCGCCAGCGGCGAGCAGCCGCTCGCGAGGCATGTCCGGCCGGATTTCGGGATCGTGCATGCCATGCCGCGGAGCAACGCACGTGCCGCTCGGCCCGGACGCCCACCTTGCGGGCGAGCACGTCCGAGGTCCATCCCACGCGGCCGCCGGTCCGCGCGGCGGCCCCCGATGGAACGTAACCGGCGGTCGGGTGTATCGTTTCGAGCGATCCCGTGCCCTCCGCCAGCCCAACCGGTGCTCCGTCCGATCCCGTCCGGCTTCTCCGGGCGCTGCGGATGGTGCACGCGTGCAACGCGCTCCTGGTTCACGCGGAGGACGAGGGGCAGCTCCTCGAGGGCCTGTGCCAGGTCCTGGTCGGCGACGGCGCGTACGCCTTCGCCTGGATCGGCTTCGCGAGCGACGACGCCGCGCGCTCGGTAGTTCCAGGCGCCTCCGCTGGGCGCGGCGACGGTTACCTGGAAGCCCTCGCCGCCACCTGGTCGGAGGGGCCTCGGGGGAGAGGCCCGGTCGGCACCTGCATCCGGACCAATGCCCCCTGCGTGTTCCGCGACCTCGCCGACCCTCGCTTCACACCGTGGGCTCCGGAGGCTGCGCGCCGCGGCTTCCGCGCGGTCGGCTGCTTCCCGCTGCTGGACGAGCGGGAGGCGTTCGGCCTGCTCGCGGTCTACGCCTCCGAGCCGGTCGTCTTCGACGAGGCCGAGCACAAGCTCCTGCAGGAGCTGGCGGACGGGCTGGCCTTCGGGCTGCGCGCCCGCCGCGCCGACGCCATGCGCAGTGAGCTCGAGGAGTCCCTGGCGCACCAGCTCGAGGAGCTGCACCGGCGCGAGGACGACTACCGCACCATCATCCAGACCTCCATCGACGGCTTCGCCATGGCGGACGCCACCGGTTGTGTCGTCGATGTGAACGATGCCTTCTGCTCCATGCTGGGCTCCTCCCGCGAGGAGCTCGTCGGCAAGGCGCTGGCCGACATCACCGCCGCGCCCGGCGTCACCCGCCTGCGGGAGGCCGTGCGCGCGGGAAATACCCACGTCCGCATCCGCCACCTGCGGCGCGACGGGCGCGAGGTCGATCTGGAGGTGAGCGCCAGCTTCCTCGACGCGCAGGGGGCACGCGTGGCCGCCTTCGTTCGGGACGTGACGGACGAGGTCCGCGCGGAGGAGGCGCTCCGCGAAGCCCAGGCGCGGCTCTACCAGGTGCTCGCCAGCGCGCCGGTGGCGCTGTACGCGGTCGATGCCGCCGGCAACGTGACGCTGGCGCAGGGGAAGGCTCTCGCCCCGCGCGGCGAGCTCGCGGGTCGTTCCGTCCTGGACTCTTCGCAGGACCCCGCCTGGGTGGACGCCTGGAAGCGCGCTCTGGGCGGGCAGGCGTTCACCACCACGCTCTACACCGCCAACCATGCCCTCGAGGCGCACCTCTCGCCCATGCGCAGCGACCAGGGCGCGGTCGTCGGCGCCAGCTGCGTCGCGCTCGACGTGACCGACCGCGAGCGATCGGCGGAGGCACTGCGGCGCACGGAGGAGCAGAGCCGGCTCTTCCAGCAGCAGTTCCTCCAGGCGCAGAAGCTGGAGGCGGTGGGGCGGCTGGCGGGGGGCATCGCGCACGACTTCAACAACCTCCTCACCGCCATCAACGGCTACGCCGACCTGCTCGTCACCGAGCTGGCCGAAGGCGATCCGCGCCGGGAGGACGCCGCCGAGATCTCCCGCGCCGGCCATCGCGCGGCCGCGCTGACCCGGCAGCTCCTGCTGTTCAGCCGCCGCGAGCGCCCGGTGCTCGAGACCTTCGATCTGGGAGAGGCGGTGGGCGCGCTCTCCCACATGCTCCGCCGCGTCATCGGCGAGGACGTGCGGCTCACCATCGACCTGCACCACGCCGGCGTGCGCGCCGACCGGGGCCAGCTCGAGCAGCTCGTGCTGAACCTCGCGGTGAACGCCCGCGACGCGATGCCGGGTGGCGGGACGCTCACCCTGTTCTCCGAAGCCTCGAGCGCGCCGCCGCGAACGCCTCCATTGGCGGGCACCGCCGCGCCCGGCCAGTGGTGGGCGGTACTACGAGTCTCCGACACCGGCTGCGGGATGACCGACGAGGTGCGGGCTCACGTCTTCGAGCCTTTCTTCACCACCAAGGAGCGAGGCAAGGGCACCGGGCTCGGCCTCGCCACCGTCTACGGGATCGTCCAGCAGCTCGCCGGCAGCATCGACGTCGCGACCGCGGTGGGAAGGGGGACGACCTTCACCATTCACCTGCCGCTGGCGGAGGGCCCGGTCCAGCACCCGGAGGCGCCCGCCCGGCCCTCCGGCGCACCGAGGCCGGCCGGCAGCGCCACGGTGCTGGTGGTCGAGGACGACGAGGCGGTGAGGCGCCTCGTCTTGAAGGTACTGGTGGAGCGGGGCTTCTGCGTGCTCGAGGCGGCCGACGGCACCGAGGCGGTGCGACTGTGCAGCTCGCACCCGGAGCCCATCCACGCGGTGCTCACCGACGTGGTCATGCCCGGGATGTCCGGCGGCGAGGTGAGCCGTGCCGCCGGCCGCCTGCGCCCCGACGCCCGCGTGCTCTACATGTCCGGGCATCCGGAGGACGTCATCGCCCGCCAGGACCTGGCGGGTGAGCGCGCGCCGCTGCTCCGCAAGCCCTTCACGCCGGAGTCGCTGCTGGCCGCGGTGGAGGGGCTCCTCGCGCGTTGAGCGCGGCGCCCCTCCACGAGGCTCTTACTTCTTCGCCGGGGTCTTCTCGCCTGCCTTGGGCGGCGCCTTCTCCGCCTTGTTGCCGGCCGCGCCCTTGGCCTCGTCCTTCGTCGCCTCGACGTCGAGCTGCAGGTTCACCTCGTCGCTGACCACCGGCCCGGCCTCGATCATCTTGGACCAGTTGAGGCCATAGTCCTTGCGGTTCAGCTTGCCGGTCGCCGAGAAGCCTCGGCGCAGCTCGCCCTTCATCCCCTTCACGGTTTGCGACGGCGCGGAGACGTCGAGCACGATCGGCTTCGTCACGCCGCGCATGGTGAGGTCGCCCGTCACCTTCAGCTTGTCGTCGCCCACCTTCTCCACCCTGGTGGACTTGAAGGTGATGGTGGGGTGGTTCGCCACGTCGAAGAAGTCGGCCGACTCGAGGTGCTTGTCGCGGTCGGGAGAGCCGGTGTGGATGCTGCTCGCGTCGATGTTGGCCTCCACGGTGGACCGGGTGAGGTCGGCGTCATCCAGGTGAATGGCGCCGGTGGTCTTACCAAACCCTCCCCGGACCGTGGAGACGACGAGGTGCTTCACGGTGAAGCCGGAGGTGGAATGCGACGGGTCGATCGTCCAGGTCGTCGCCTCGGCGGCGGCGAGGACTGGCAGGAGGGCACCGAGGGCGATTGCGAGAAGCTGCTTCATGTGGGGGAGCTCTCCAAAGGGACGTTGAGTTGGAGGAACCGTGTATCTCCCAGTCCGTGGGCCTGCCAGGCGCACGTGGGGCGGTCATCGGAGGAGGGCCGCGCCTCGTGCGCGATCGTCGCACCTTCGCCCTGCCGTTCAGAAGCGGACGCCGACGCCGGCCGCGAGCCGCAAGAGGTCGAGCTGTTCGAAGCCCACCTCGCCGGAGAGGAAGAGCGGCCCCTCCGCCAACCGGAGCCCGAAGGCGAGCTGATACCAGCCGATCCACCCGTCGGTGCGGCCGGCCCCGAGCCCGAGGGCGAGGATCGCCTCCACGCCACGTCGGGTCTCGAATCGCTGCTCGATGCGCCCCAGGATGACAGGGGTCCAGGGTGTCCTCGCCTGCGCGCCCAGGCGGTAGCCCTGCGCCAGCACCCCGACGTCGAGCGCGTCGAAGGCCCACGACACCTCCCCTCCCGCGAGCCCGGAGTTGCCTCCTTCCGCGCCGAGCCCGACGAGACCCCCGCCCCAGGCGACCAGCGCCAGCCGCGGACGGGACGGTGGATCGGTGAAGACGAGGTCGTCGTCCTGCGCCGCCGCGAGACGCGGCGCGAGGAGGGCCGCTGCCAGCACGGCGGGGAGAGCTGCCAGCGCGAGGGGGCGGCGCATCGGATGGTCATAGGAAGTGGGGCGCGCGGCCGCCAGGACCCCCGCCTTGCGCCCCGGCGGCGTCGGCCGGAGCTTCACCGGGTGCAGAAATTCCTCCTCTCCGCCGTCCTCCTCGCTCTGGCAGGTTGCGCGCGCGCCCCGGTGGCCGGAAGCCGGGCAGGGACGGAGGAGCTCCACGCGGAGCGGCTGGGCGGCGGGGCCGTGCAGCTCGGCGGCGTTGGACCGGTTCGCCTCGTCGAGCTGTGGGCCACTTGGTGCGCCCCCTGCGCGCCCGCTTCCGAGCGCGCGCGGGCGGTGCTGGCACGCCACCCCGAGGTGGTGGCCTACGCCGTGTCCATCGACACCGACCGCGCAGCCGTCGCCGCCCACGCCGCGCGCTGGCCGCCCGCCGGGGAGGTGCTCGTGTACACCGGCGGTCCCGGCGCCGCGGCCCGGGACGGCTTCGCCCAGGTCCCGGCCTTCGTGGTGATCGACGCGCGGGGCCAGCGCGTGGGCACGGTGGTGGGGCTCACGCCCAACCTGGGCGCCCGGCTGGAGCGGCTCCTGCGCCGGGCCGCGAACGCTCCCGGCGAGTAGGCGCGGCCGCGCTACACGCGCAGGAAGCGCTCCAGCGCACGATAGGTCCGCTCCAGCGCGGCGAGCTCCACCCACTCGCCGGCCTGATGCGCCTGGGCGGTGGCCCCTGGCCCCAGGTTCACCGCCGGGATCCCCGCCGCGGCGAGCCGCGCCACGTCGGTCCAGGCCTGCTTCGGCTCCACCGCGAGGCCGCCCCGCTCCACCAGCCGCCGTACCAGCGGGTGACCGGCATGGGCGGGACAGGCGGGCGCGCGATCCGTGAGCACCGCCTCCCCCCCGAAGCGCACGGCCAGCGCGCGGAGCTCCTCCGCTGCGTCGTCCAGGGAGCGGTCGGGCCCAAAACGAAAGTTGAGGTTCAGCGTGCATCGATCGGGGACGACGTTGCGCGCCCGCCCACCCTCGATGCGCGTCGCGGAGATCACCTCGCGAAAGGGGAGCCCTCCGCTCGTCACCTCTCGCGGAGCGCGCGAGGCGAGCTCGGTGAGCAGCGCGCCCGCGCGGTGGACCGCGTTGTCGCCCTGCCAGGGCCTCGCCGAGTGGGCCGAACGGCCGGTGAACGTCACGGTGGCGTGGAGCGAGCCTGCGCAGCCGAGCTGGAGCGTTCCGTCGGTGGGCTCGAGGCAGACCGCGAGGGCGGCCCGGGCGAGCTCGGGCAGCCTCTGGAGCACCGGGCCGAGCTCGTTCTCGTCGTACGGACCCTCCTCCCGCGCGTAGAGGACGAGCGCGAGGTCACAGAAGCGCTCCTCCCCTGGCAGGCGCTCGGCGAGCTCCATCGCGACGGCGAGGCCGGCCTTCATGTCCGAGGAGCCCGGCGCGACCAGCCGCTCCCCCTCCCTCCGCGGGCGGCGGCCCTCGTCCTCGGGGTGGATGGGCACCGTGTCGAGATGGCCGCAGAGGAGGACCAGCTCGCGGGTCTCGGCGCGGGATGGATCGAGCCAGGCGACGAGGGAGCTCCCCACCCGCGCCACCTTCGCGGCGCGCGGCCGCGCCCAGCGCTCGAGCTCGTCGCAGAGCGGACCCTCGTGCCCAATGGGCGAGCGCACCGCGCAGAGCGCCTCCGTCCGCGCAGCGAGCGCCTCCCCCAGCTCCGTCACACCGGCACCTCGAAGTCGCGCAGCGCCGCGTTGAGGGACACCTTGCGGTCGGTGGAGGCCGAGCGCCGGCCAACGATGAGCGCACACGGCAGGTGATAGGTGCCCGCGGGAAAGGCCTTGGGGCGAACCCCGGGGATGACGACCGAGCGCGCCGGAACGCGGCCCCTGTAGACGACCTCGCGCGGGCCGGTCACGTCGATGATGGGCGTGGAGGCGGTGAGCACCACGTTGGCGCCCAGCACGCTCTCCTCCTCCACCAGGATGCCCTCCACCACGATGCAGCGGCTCCCGATGAAGCAGCCGTCCTCGATGATGTTGGGGCGGGCGCCGGGTGGCTCCAGCACCCCGCCGATGCCGACACCGCCGGCCACGTGCACGTTCTCACCCACCTGCGCGCAGGAGCCGACGGTGGCCCAGGTGTCGATCATGGTGCCGGCGCCGACGCGCGCGCCGATGTTCACGAAGCTCGGCATGAGCACCGCGCCCGGCGCGACGTAGGCGCCGCGCCGCACCACCGCTCCGGGCACCGCGCGCACGCCCGCCGCCTCGAGGTCGCGCTTGAGCGGGATCTTGTCGCGCGTCTGGAACGGCCCGAAATCGTGCGTCTCGAAGCCGGCCACGGCGAAGTAGAGGTTCACCGCCTGCATCACCCAGGCGTTCACCGCCCACCCGTCCGGCCCCTTTGCGGCCACGCGCACGTTGCCCGCGTCCAGGGCCGCGATCGTCCGCAGCACCGCCTCGCGCGTCTCGGGCTCCTCCAGCCGCCGCCGGTCGTCGAACGCCGCCGCGATGCGCCGCTCCAGCTCTGCCGTCTCCATCACGCCTTCACCCTCCCCCAGGCGGCGAGCGCCTCGTCGCATTCGGCGAGCGGCGGCACCAGCGCCACCCGCACGTATCCTTCTCCGGCACCGAAGGCGGTGCCCGGCGCCACCACCACGCCCTCCTCCAGCAGCGCGGCGGCGTAGGACTCGGAGGTGTGGCCGGAGGGAACCCGCACCCACAGGTACAGCGTCGCCTCGGAGCCCTCGCAGGCGAGCCCGCGGGCGGCGAAGAACGCCGCGAACCGGTCTCGCTTGGCCTTGAAGATGGCCCGCCGCTCGGCCGCGTGCGCGTCGTCGGACCAGGCGGCCGCCGCCGCCGCGCTGACGAAGTCGGGCGAGGCGACGCCGGGGTGGGCGCGCGCCTTGCGGAGCACCGCGACGACGTCGGCGTCGCCGGCGACGAAGCCGGTGCGGTAGCCGGTCATCCCGCTCCGCTTCGAGCAGGAGTGGATCGCCACGGCGTTCTCCCCCGTCACCTGGAGGATCGAGAGCGGCGGCGCGCCGAAGTAGAGGTCCGCGTAGCACTCGTCGGAGACCACCACGAAGCCGTGGCGCAGCGCCGCGCGCGCGACGCGCTCCAGGTAGGCGCGCGGGGCCACGGCGCCGGTGGGATTGTGCGGATAGGACAGCCAGAAGAGGAGCGTCCGCGAGAGCACCTCCTCGCCCACCTCCTCTGGCTCGAGCAAAAAGCCCCGCGCGGCCGAGAGCGGGACCTTCACCGGCTCGAGCCCCGCGAAGCGGGCGCCCACCTCGTAGGTCGGGTAGCCGGGATCGGGCATGACCACCTTGGTGCGGCGCGGATCGCCTCCGGCGAAGGCGAGCGGCAGGTGGAAGATGGTCTCCTTGGCGCCCGTGGCCGGGAGCACCTGCCGGTCGGGGTCGACCTCCACGCCGAAGCGCCGCGCGAGGTAGCCGGCGCAAGCGCGGCGCAGCTCCGGCGTTCCGGCGGGGCTGGGATACTGCGAGACCTCGGGCACGGCGGCACGAAGCGCCTCGCGCAGGAAGGCGGGCGTGGGCTCCTGGGGATCGCCCAGGCCGAAGTCGACGAGGCGCTTGCCGGCCGCGCGGAGCGCGCGCTTGCGGTCCTCCAGGGCGACCATGAGGTTCGGCGCGAGGGCGCGCAGCACGGGGCTCTCGGGAGTGTTCTTCACGGGTGCGGGCGGGACCTGTCGGCGCGGGGAGCGGCCATTATAAGCCGCGAATGCTCCAGTACGACGTGGTGGTGATCGGCAGTGGACCGGCCGGCGAGCACGGCGCGGTGCAGGCGGCGTTCTACGGCAAGCGGGTGGCGCTGGTCGAGAAGGAAGCGGTCCCGGGCGGCGCGTCGGCCAACACCGGCACCATTCCCTCCAAGGCGCTCCGGGAGACCGCCCTCGCGCTCTCCCAGGCGCGCAACCGCGACGCGCACGGCGTCCAGGTCCAGGTGTCCCGGGCGGTCACCGTGCCCGAGCTCATGGGCCGCCGCGGGCTCGTGACCGCGCGCGAGCACTCGCGCATCCGCGCCCGGCTCATCAACTCCGGCGTGGACACGTTCCGCGGCGAGGCGAGCTTCGTCGATCCGCACACCCTCCGCGTCACCATCCCGGACGGCAGCTCGCAGGACCTCTCCGCCGAGGTGGTGCTGCTCGCTACCGGCACGCGGCCCGCGCATCCGGCTCTCTACGCCTTCGATCACCAGAAGGTCTACGACTCCGACTCCATCCTCATGCTCGACCACGTGCCGCGCTCCCTGGCGGTGCTGGGCGGCGGCGTGGCGGGGTGCGAGTACGCCTCGATCTTCGCCGCGCTGGGCGTGCACGTTGCGGTCATCGACTCGAAGCCGCGCCTTCTGCCCTGGCTCGACGCCGAGCTCTCGGAGACCATGCAGGACCTCTTCGAGGAGGCGGGCATCGACCTGCACCAGCAGGTGCGCGCGACCAAGCTCGAGGCGGGCGAGCGCGACGTGCTCGTCTCGCTCAATGACGGCTCCCGCGTGGTGGCCGACAAGGTCCTCGTCGCCGCGGGGCGCATCGGGAACGTGGAGGGGCTGAACCTCGCCGCCGCCGGGCTGAAGGCCAACGACAAGGGCAATATCGAGGTCAACGCGCACTACCAGACGGCGGTGGAGCACGTCTACGCGGCCGGCGACCTCATCGGCTTCCCGGGGCTCGCCTCCACCGCCATGGAACAAGGGCGCGTCGCCATGACCCACGCGCTCGGCAAGAAGTATCAGCAGAAGGTGGCCGACCTCCTGCCTGTGGGCATCTACACCATCCCGGAGATCTCCTCGGTGGGGGCGACGGAGGAGGCGCTGAAGGAGCACGGCACGGCCTACGTGGCGGGGAAGACGCCGCTCGCCGAGAACGCGCGGGCCAACCTGGTGGGCGAGGCGGTGGGGTTCCTCAAGATCCTGGCGTCGCCCCGGGACGGAGAGATCCTGGGCGTGCACTGCATCGGCCCGCACGCGTCCGAGCTCATCCACCTGGGCAGCGCGGTGATGGCGCTGGGCGGAACCCTCCACTACTTCACGCAGGCCGTGT
The DNA here is from genome assembly GCA_038320275.1 of Myxococcales bacterium. Lineage (GTDB taxonomy): Bacteria > Myxococcota > Myxococcia > Myxococcales > Anaeromyxobacteraceae > Anaeromyxobacter_A. The sequence continues at coordinate 38,938 of JBBQEB010000009.1, forward strand.
TCAACTATCCCACCCTGGGTGAAGCCTACAAGTACGCGGCGTACGACGCGCGCGCTCAGCTGAAGCGGCTCGGCGCGCCGGGCGCGCAGCCCAACGTGAGCCTCGTGCCCAAGGCGACGGGGTAGGCGGGTCGTGGCCGGGACGCGCGCTCGCCTCGCGCTCGTCGCATGCGCCGCATCCTGCGCGATCTCCCAGGGGAGCGCCGCGCGGCCGGCCCGAGCTGCCGCGGAGGCGACAGCCGCCGAAGCCGCCGCGCTCCTGCGGGACCGCCCCTACCGGCTCCAGATCCCGCCCGGCCTCGATCCCCTTCGCCCGGCGCCGCTCGTGCTCGTGCTGCACGGCTTCGGGTCGAGCGGGGCCGGGATCGACGGGTACTTCGGGTTGGGGAAGGCGGCGGCGGCGCGCGGCCTCCTCCTCGCCACGCCGGAAGGAACGCGCGATCCCCGCGGCCGCCGCTTCTGGAACGCCACCGACGCCTGCTGCGACCTGGCCGCCACCCGCGTGGACGACGTGGCCTACCTCAGCGCGGTGCTCGCGGACGTCGCGGCGCACCACCCGGTCGATCCGCGCCGCGTGTACGCGGTGGGCCACTCCAATGGCGGCTTCATGGCGCACCGGCTCGCCTGCGATCGGGCCGATCTCCTGGCCGCGGTGGTCGCGCTGGCCGGCGACGTGTGGAAGGCGCCCCGGCGATGCCAGCCCTCGGAGCCGGTGGCGGTCCTGCAGGTGCACGGCGATCGCGACGCGGTTATCCCCTACGAAGGCGGCGCGCTCACCTCGCCGCGCGGCGACGAGGGGCCGACCTTGCCCTCCGCCCCGGAGTCGGTGGCCACCTGGGCCGCGAAGAACGGCTGCGGGGGCGCGCTCGCCGACACCGGCCGGCGGCTCGCCCTCGTTCGCGGGTCAGCCGGTGCGGAGACGAGGGTGGAGCGCCACGCTTGCACCCGAGGCGCGGCCGAGCTGTGGACGATTCGCGGCGGCGCCCACGTCCCGGCGCTGGCTCAGCCCGCGTGGGCGGAGGCGATCCTCGACTGGCTCCTCGCGCATCCCAAGGGGTGAGGAGGTCGTGAGATCAGGGCTGAAGAAGCTGCTAAGGCGTGAGCTTCACTCTGCCCCGCTCGACGAGCAGAGCACGGTAGCGTTCGGCTGAAAGTGGACAGTCGATGAGTCGTCCAACTCCCGCCGGGCGAGGCCAACCTGCTTAGCCATCAGCCCGAGCAAGCTGTCGCCGTACTCTTTGTCTCCGTGGCTGATCCGCGTTCGCACAGAGGTCTTCTTCCCATCCACATGGAGCCAGTACATCTCGTGATGGGAGTCTTGCTTCTGAAATCCCTTCGTCTCGAGCGCTCTGCTGATCGCGTCGGTCCGACGAGGGCTCAACGGACTTCCTCCCTTTCGACGAGGGATAACGCCGAGTCCCTGAGGTGCCGGCCGTCGTCGGTCAGATTGACATCGGGCTCGTTTGCGACAGCGTCCCATGTCGCCGCGAACTCCTCGCGAAAGCGACGCAGCGATTCGGAGCGCGTGGTCGCGTAGGACAGGATCCCGAGGCTCTCCAGCGCGTGAACCCAGACTCCGTCTTGAAAATCCACCCGGATGAGAACCGGCTGCTTCAGGTGGAAGACCCGGTTCTGGTGAGCGACCCGCTGCCAGGAAAGCGGTGCGATGTGGAGGGAGCGGGCATCCAATATGGTCTCGATCTGGTGGACGTCCCCCCGCTCGTCCAGCGTTGCCAAGCCCTCGACCTCGACCAGCGATCCCGGAACCAACTCCCGAACGACGTCTTCGTAGTCGGAATCATAGAAGCAGCGGATCTGACGATTGTGGACGAGAATCCCGAGCTGCCGCTGTCCGGTGGCAACCTCGATGCGGAACAGTGTTCCGGTGAGCGTCCTCACTTCACCAAGGGTGGGCTGCTCCGCTGTGGAGAGTTGATTCAAGAACGGACGCATGGCGGGCGACAGGGCTGCTTCTTCGCCGCCCCGAACGAGCGCCAGGCCGTAGTCCCCATCATCTTCGGGCAGTAGGCGCACCATCGATTTGAGGACACGAGCCCTCCCGCTCGCGTCTGGAAATGTCTTCGACACGAACGCCGAATCACGCCCCTCCACAGCCTTGACCGTCGCCCAGAACGCTCCGACGGCCTGCTGACCCAGATCGAGGAGCGAAGCTGGGTGGTCGACTCGGGTGACGAGGTCGAGGCTCCCCGGACGTGACTGCACGAAGAGCAGTTCGCATTCCTGGAGGACTTCCGTCTTGAAGGACCCGCGCTTCCCACCGCCTCGCAGCGCGGAGCCCACGTTGAAGAGCACCCGCTGCAGCGCTGCCAGCTTGTCGGCCACCAGCGAGATGGGGAAGGAACCGCCTTCAGCCAGCGGTCCTGTCAGGCGAATCGTCAGCTCGCGGTCATGCTCGGCCACATGGAAGAACCTACCACGCAGCTCCGTCGTCACACGGGAATCTGCTCGCCCCGGGGTCGTCTGGAAACGCCGTGCGCGAGCAGCGGCGGCCGGAGTCTCCCTCGGAACATTTGGCTACGGGACCTCGAAGGAGTCATCGGCCTTGGACGCACCAAGTATGTATCCATCGGACCTGTTAGCGCCTCTCACGCCAGCCGGCTGCGCGCCGTCGCGAGGGCCTCGTGCACCTGCTCCAGCGCCTTGCGCGCCTCGCCCAGCTCGTCCCGCTCGCGGCGGGCCTTGGCCGCCTCGCGCGCGAGGTCGTCCCGCTCGTGCGTCACCTGCGCCAGCGCCGAGCGCAGGCGAGCCGCGTCGGCGGCGCGCTCGTCGAGCTCCTCCCCCAGCCTCGCCAGCTCGGAGTCCGCTTCCGCGCGCGCCTTCTCTGCCGCCTCGGCCCGCGCTGACAGGCTGTCGAGCAGCGCCTGGCGCTCCTCGTCCAGCGCGGTGAGCGCCTGGGCTCGGGCGACCGCACCGTCGCGCTCTTCCTCCAGGGCCGTCATCTCGGCGAGCATGTCGGCGAGGACCGCGCGCTTCTCCTCGACCTGCGCCTCGACCGCCGCGAGCCGCTCCGCACCTCGGCGGCCCTCGGCCGCTCCCCGCGTCAGCTCGGTCCGCGCCGCGTCGAGATCGGCGCGCAGCGCCTCCTCTACCCCGCGCGAGCGCTGGAGCTGACCCTCCAGCTCGCGCACCAGGGTGAGCGCGCTCTCGCCCGCCCGGGCCGGGCTCTCCGGCAGGGCCGGCATGGACGGCGCGGGACGCGCGGCCGCGGCGACGCGGCGCTTCACGCTCTCCAGGCGCTCGCGGCGGGCCTGCACGTCGCTCGCCTCGGCGGGGCTCTCCGCGGCCGGTGACGCGCTCGCGGCGCGCGGCGCGGCGCCCTCACCCGTGCCGAGACCCTCGTGCCGCGCCTCCGGCGCCAAGGCCGTCGCGCGCGGGAACAAAGGCGGCGGCACGTCGGCGGGCTCCAGGGAGCTCTCCGACACGTCCTCGAATGGGCGAGCCGTGGCCCCGTCGGAACCACCGGCGGCGAACGGCTCGGCACCGGCGTCGCGCAGCACCTCGGGCGGCGGCTCCGCCTCCAGCACGGTCACGCTCGCCTCCCCCTCGGACCCTTCCAGCGCGCTCGCTGCGCTCCGCAGCCTGGGCCGGAGCTTGGGGACGTTCGCGTCGAAGGCCTTTCTCATTGTCACGCTCCCGCGGCGCCGGCTCGGGCGCCCGTGCTGTCGATCCGTGCCATCACCTCGTCCAGCATCGCCTCGAGGTCCACCGCCCCCTTCGACTCCGGGTCGAAGGCGAAGATGGGGCAGCCCTCGCTGGAAGCCTGGGCGAACTTGGTGCACTGGCGCACCACGCTGCGCAGCAGGTAGTCGGCGTAGTGGGCGCGCAGGGCCTCCAGCGCCTCGCGGGCGATCTTGAAGGTCTGGTTGTAGGCGTTCACCACGATGAGGATCTGCTCGAGCTGATGCGAGAGGTCGTCCTCCAGCCCCTGCACCGTCTCGAAGAGCAGTCGCAGCCCGTCGTAGGAGAGGAAGTCCGCCAGCACCGGGATGATGAGGTCGCGCGCGGCCATCAGCGCGTTGAGGTTGAGCAGCCCGAATGACGGCGGCGCGTCCATGACCACGTAGTCGTACTTGCCCTTCACGTCGTCGAGCGCCTTGCGTAGCCGGAACTCGCGGCCGGCGAGCGGCATGAGCGCGAGGTCGATGGTGCTCATGGCGAGGTTCGCCGGCACGAGCGAGAGGCCTGGCATCCCGGTGGCGACGATCACCTCCGAGAGCGGCTTCTTGCGGATGAGCACGTCGTTCAGCGTGTGGGGGAAATCGGAGCCCTCCTTGCCCAGGCACTTCGTGGCGTGGCCCTGGCTGTCGAGGTCGACCATCAGCACGCGATGGCCGCGCTCCGCCAGCCGGTAGGCGTACGACGACGAGAGGCTCGTCTTTCCGGTACCGCCCTTGAAGTTGAGGAAGAGCTGCACGCGCATCGTGCGCGAGGGCGGCACGCGCCGCAGCGTGCGCCGCGCCTGTTCCAGATCCGCCGGGCCGTATGCGTGGCGCCTGCCCAGCGCCTCGGCGACCTGCCGCTGCGTTACGCCCAGGATGGTGGCGATCCGCCGCGGGCTGTAGCGGATGTTCTCCATGGGGTCGCCCGTCCCCGCCTCCGCGCGCGCCCTCATGTGCTGAAGAAGCGCGGGCCACGCGCGACGAGGCGGCCCTGGGAGACGAGGGCGTGCAGGGTGGCTTCCACGTCCGGGGGCGGGCGGGAGAGCGTCGCCGCGAGCTCGGCGGCGGTGCGTCCGCGAAGGGCTGCCCTGACCTCCAGCACCGCCGCGTCGGCGAGCGCGCCATCGACCGGAGGAGCGGGAGGGGGCGGGGGGGCTCCGCTCCCGGCAGCCCTGCCGTTGGCGGTCGCGCGGGCGTGGGGCGTCGCCTTCGAGAACGCCACGTGCGTGACCGCCTCGCGCAGCGCCGCTCCGCCGACGCCGAGGAGCTTCTCGGACATTCTCCTGGCGGTGCGGCGGCGGTCGGGCTCGGACGCGGCGAGGTCGATGGCCTCGCCCGACCAGCGGCCGACGGCGCGCGCGGCGGCCTGGCGGACCTCCGGGGCGCGGTGGTCGAGCGCGCGGGCGAGGGCTCCCTGGGCGCGGGCGCTGGGGCGGCCGGAGAGCGCGGCGGCGGCGGCGCGAGCCACTCCTGCGTCGCGATCGCCCAGCGCCGAGGCGAGCGCATCGTCCGCCCCGTCACCCTTGGTGAAGCCAAGCAGCACCACCGCGCGGCGCCGCACGAGGGAGCTCGGGTCGGCGAGCGCGGCGGCGAGCTGCGGCAGCGCCGCGTCGCGGGCGAGCGCGCTCACCGCCTCGAGCGCGGCCGCGCGGACCGGCGCTCTCTCGTCCTCGAGCTCGCGCACTGCGAGCGGCGCGGCGCTCGGCTCGGCGAGCTGCGCCAGCGCGGCGAGGAGCGCCATCTTGACCTCCGCGTCTCCCTCCCGCCCGAGCGAGGCGGCGAGCAGCGGCGCGGCGGTCCTGGAGCCGAGGGCCCGCAGGCAGTCGGCCGCGCGGCGCCGCGCGGCGGGGTCGCGCGAGGCGAGATCATCGAGCGAGGCCTCGTAGAGCGCGCGCTCCGAGCGGGTGGAGAAGGCGGGCTTGAGCGCCCGCGCCTGCTCCTGCGACACGCCGAACCTACCGGCGGCCTCGAAGTGATCGGCCATGGCGGGGAGCGGCGCCCGGGGAACAGGCGGCTGAGGCGGCGCAGCCGCTGGACCTTCCGGCCTGACGCCGGCGGCCTCGGCCGCGCGCTTCCAGGCTTGAAGGTTCACGATCTCGGCCCGCAGCTCGGCGATGAAGCCGGCCAGGTCGGACTCGTCCCCAGGCTCGGCCCGCTCGTCCGCGGGCGCTCCGGCGACGCGTGCGCGCTCCACCATGCCGGAGAGGAAGCGCTCGCGCTCCGCCTCCAGGAGCCGCACCCGATCGGCCACCTCGGTGTGATTCGAGCGCGCGACCGACCCCTCGCCGCGCGCCTTGGCGAGCGCCGTCTCGAGCTCGGTCTCGCGCCTGCGCGCTGCGCCGACCTCCTCGCGGCCGCGCGCGCAGGTCGCGCGCAGCGCCTCGGTCTCACTCTCGAGATTTGCGACCCTGCACTCGAAGAAGACGATCTTCTCGAGCGCGCTCCGGAGCAGCTCCTCGGGACTTCCGCTCAACCCGACCTCCACGCCCTACCCTGTCCCACCCCTGGCCACCCGACCGCGCCCCCTGCAGATCGCCGAGAGATCTCACGACCTTGCATGGATATCGGCAGCATACGGAAGCGGTGCTGGGTTTGCAAACTGCCCCGTGGGTACGCCGGCGCCCCCGCCGATCCATTCACGCCGCTCGCGCGCCCGCCACCGACTCGAGCCCGTGACCGCGCCCGCCGCGCTCCGACCTCCAGAGCAGAAACGAGAAGGCGAATCCTGCCGATGCGAGCAGTGCCAGCATCCACATCACTGGCAGCCAGCCGGCGGGGTGCGCCGCGCTGGCACCCGCGACGTCCTTCACCTTGCCGAGGCCCCAGCTCATCGCGGCCCAGCCCACCTGCTGGCAGAAGGTCATGAGCGCGTACGCGGAGCCGAGGCGCGCCCCGGGGACGAGGTAGGTGACGGCCGGCCAGAGCACCGCCGGCACGAGCGCGAAGGCGAGCCCGAGGAGCGCCATGGAGAGGTAGAGCGGCAGCTGCGTGTACGCGAGGAGCAGGAAGGGCGGAACGAGCAGGGCCGAGCCGATGGCCATGAGCAGCGCCCGCTTGCCGATGCGGTCGGCGAGGAGGCCGAAGAGCGGCATGCCGATCATGGAGACCAGCGGGAGCACGCTCTTGAGGCTGCCGGCGCGGTCGGCGGAGACGCCGTGGAACTCGGTGAGGAACAGGTTCGCGAAGGTGCGGAAGGGAAAGATGGTGGCGTAGAAAGCGACGCAGAGCCCCACCACCCACCAGTACGCGCGGTCGAAGCGGACGAGGTCGCCGAGCACGAGCTTGTCGGTGGCGCCCGCCTGCGCCACGCCGTACACCCGCGCCGCGCGCAGCTCCAGCGCCGCGTACACCGCGGCGAAGAGGAGCCAGAGGCCACCCAGCGCCGCGGCGAGGAGGAGCGGCGGCTGCCAGGACCGGAAGAGGCTGTGGAGGTTCGGCGACCAGTCGGCGGCGTACGAGCCGAGGCGTGCCACCAGGAGCTGGACCGCCAGCGCGAAGGAGATCTCCTTGCCCTTGAACCAGCGCCCGACGACGGTCGTTGCCGCGACGATGAAGCACTCCGAGCCGACGCCCAGCACGAAGCGGCCGGCCATCATCGCCGCCCAGGGATGGGAAGGGACGAGCGAGGGGCCGGTGGCGATGAGCGCGCTCCCCGCGGCGCCCACGAAGGCGAAGAGGAGCGCGGAGCGGGCCGTGCCGAGGCGATCGACGAGGATGCCGCCGCCCACCAAGGTGAGCAGCGCCGCCACGTTGTACGAGGTGTCGAGGAGCCCCACCTGCTCCCCGGTGAGGCCGAACGCCTTCTCCAGGAGCGGCGTCACCGGGTAGAGCGCGTCGAAGACGTAGTAGTTCCCGAACATCGCGAAGGCGCAGGAGAGGAGGACGAGCCAGCGGTAGGCGCGGCCGGGGGAGGGCTTCGCGGAGGGAGCGGGGGGAGCCATTTGGAGGGGTGGGACGGTAGCACGAGCGTGCTGGGGTCGGGGTTGGGGGTCG
>JBBQEB010000010.1:0-46084 GCA_038320275.1 Myxococcales bacterium
CGCGGGCTTCACGGGCGCGGAGCGGGTGCTCGACGTGGGCTGCGGGCGCGGGCTCATGCTCGTGGGCGCCGCGCGGCGGCTCACCTCCGGGCGAGCGGTGGGCGTGGACATCTGGCAGGAGGAGGACCTCTCCGGGAACCGCCCCGAGGCGGCGCTGGAGAACGCCCGGCGCGAGGGCGTGGAGGCGCGCGTGGAGGTCTGCACCGGCGACATGCGCAAGCTGCCGTTCGAGGACGGCTCCTTCGACGCGGTGGTCTCCTGCGCGGCCATCCACAACGTCTACGACGCGGAGGAGCGCGCCCACGCGGTGCGCGAGATCGCGCGCGTGCTCCGGCCGGGCGGCCGCGCGGTGCTGGACGACATCCGGAACGGCGCGCAGTACGCGAGCGTGCTCTCGGCCGCGGGGTTCGAGGTGCAACAGCGCGGGTCGGGCCCCGGCTCGCTCTTCCTCGCCGCGCTCAGCTTCGGTTCGCTCCGCCCGGCCACGGTCGTCGCGACGAGGCGCGCTGGGGCGCCGGTCGGAGCGGCGGAGCGGGACCGCACGCCTGCGCCGTCGTGAAGAGCGCGGCGCGCCGCGGCACAGACCCGGAAAGCCGCTCGCCTTCGCCTCGCGAAGCGCCCTGCTCATCCACGACGTAAGGTCCATCGAATGCCCCAGCTCATCCCGCTTCGGTTCCAGGCCCGGACGGTCCCGGCACTGCTCGCGCACACCGCGCGCCGGGTGCCGGAGCGCGTCTTCGTCCGCTTCCTCGACCCGGCTGTACCGGATCGGCCGCCGCGGGAGGTCACCTTCGGGGAGTTCCGGGACCGCGTGCGGCGCGCCGCGGCCTTCCTGGAGCGGGCGGGCCTGGCTGCGGGCGAGCGCGTTCTGCTCCTGGGCGAGAGCTCCCCCGAGTGGCAGGAACTGGCCATCGCGACGCAGCTCCTCCGGGCCGAGCCGGCGGCCGTCTTCGCGAGCCTTGCCGCCGACGCGGTGGAGGACATCGCCCGACGCGTGCGCCCACGAGTGATCTTCGTCTCCACGCAGGAGCAGTGGCAGAAGCTCGCTGCGGCGGGGGCGGACCTCGCCCGCGGCGGGCTCGTCTCCGTGCTCTCCCTGGAGGCGCTCCCCTCTGCGACGGTTCCGGACGGCGTCGCGGCGGCAGACCTGGGCGCGGCGCTCGCCGAGGGCGCGCCGGCGCTCGACCTGGTGGAGTTCGAGGCGCGCGCCGCGGCGGTGGGGGAGGAGGCCCCGTTCCTCCTGCTCTTCACGAGCGGCACCACGGGAAGGCAGAAGGGCGTTCGGCTCCCGCAGCGCACCATCGTGCACGCCCTCGATGCGGGCGCGGCCTCCACCGGCACGGACGAGCACGACGTCGGACTGCACCTCCTCCCGTTCGGCCACGTCGCGGGCCACGACCAGTTCGCGCTGGCGCTGGGGCAGGGCCACGGGCTCGTCATGGTCTCCCGCCGGGAGGACGTTGCGCGCGCTCTCGCCCTCGGGCCCACGTACCTCTTCGCGGTCCCGCTCGTGTACGAGCGGGTGCGAGCCCAGGTGCTGGGGCGCATCGGGGGGATGCCCGGCCCGCTCCGGGCCACGCTGCGGCGGGCGCTCGACGCGGCGGCGCGGGTACGCGTGGACGGCTCGCGCGCGCCTCTCGACCTCGCGCTCGCGCTCCTCGCCGGGGCGCTCCTCGGCGCTCGCATCCGCAAGCAGCTGGGCGGCCGCGTCCGCGGGCTGTACTCGGGTGGTGCGCCCGCCTCCGAGGCGCTGTTCCGGTTCTTCGAGGGGCTCGGGATCCCCTTCGTCGAGCTCTACGGGATGAGCGAGACCGCCGGCATGATCGCCTCCAACCTCCTCGAGGGACCGCGCCAGGCCGGGGTGGCGGGGCTCGTCACCCCGGATCACGAGCTGCGCTTCGCGCCCGACGGCGAGCTCCAGCTCCGGGGCCCGCTCCTCTTCACCGGCTACCTCGAGGCCTCCGACGGCGCGGAGGCCTTCACCGACGACGGGTTCTTCCGGACGGGAGACCTGGGGCAGCTCGACGCGCGCGGCTGGCTGCGCATCACCGGGCGCAAGAAGCACGTGCTCGTGCTGTCGACCGGCAAGAAGGTCGCTCCCGAGCCGCTCGAATCGGCCCTCGCCGCCGCGGAGCCGTTCCGGGGGGCCGTGCTGATCGGCGAAGGTCGCCCTTACGCCGTCGCGGCGGTGTTCGTCGAGAAAGGGGAGCTGGCGCGCCTCTCGGCGGCCGGCCAGGACCCGGCGGCGGCGCTCCTGCCCGTGGCGCGCGCCGCGGTGGAACGCTTCTCCGAGTTCGAGAAGCCGAAGCGGCTCCTCGTCCTCGCCGGCACACCGGAGGACCACCCTGCCTTCGTCACGCCGACCCTGAAGCTGCGGAGGGAGCGCGTCCTCGCCGAGCTGGCGCCGCGGATCGCCGAGCTCTACGCCCGGCCTTGAAAGGCGCGCCGCGCCTGGCGCGGCGGGCGGTACCCACGACCGGCGCCGCCCCCTAGAGCTAGACCGCGACCATCCAGTGGTGCCGGTCCTCGCGCTCGCCCCGCTGGATCTCGCGGATCGCGCGGCCGAGCCGCTCCGCCACTCCCCCCGGCGAGACCGGGATGGGGATCGAGCCCCCGTCGAAGGCGAGCTCTCCCACCGGCGCGACCACCGCCGCCGTTCCGGAGCCGAACACCTCGGCGAGCGTCCCCTTCGCGTGCGCCGCCTGGAGCTCCTCGAGCGCGAGCGGCCGCTCCTCGACCCGGGCGCCCTCGTCCCGGAGGAGCGCCAGCACGCTGTCACGCGTGATGCCGGCGAGGAGCGTGTCGCCGAGCGGCGGGGTCACCACCACGTCGCCGATGCGCGCGAAGAGGTTCATGGTCCCCACCTCCTCGAGATACCGATGGGTGGCCGCGTCCGTCCACAGCACCTGGTCGAAGCCGCGCGCCTTCGCCTCCTCGGCCGCGAGCAGGCTCGCGACGTAGTTGGCGCCCGCCTTGGCCGCGCCGAGGCCGCCGGGCGCCGCGCGCGAGTAGGCGCGCTCGACCCAGAGGCGCAGCGGCCGGGCACCCACCGTGAAGTAGCCGCCCACCGGGCAAGCGATCACGAGGAGCGTGTAGGCGCGCGCCGGTCGCACGCCCAGGAATGCCTCGGTCGCGAAGAGGAGCGGGCGAAGGTAGAGCGACGCCCCGGGCTCGGCCGGAACCCACCCCGCGTCCTCGCGGACGACCGCCAGCTCCGCCTCCACCATGAGCTCCTCGCCAGGTTCGGGCATGCACAGGCGCCGGGCCGTGCGCGTCATCCGTCGAGCGTGGTCGCGGGGGCGGAAGAGACGGATCGCGCCGTCGGCGGCCCGGAACGCCTTCGATCCCTCGAACGCCGTCTGGCTGTAGTGCAGCACGGCGGCGGCAGGGTCGAGGGCCAGGGGCCCGTAGGGCTCGATCCGAGCGTTCCCCCATCCACCCTCGACCGTCCAGTCGGCCCGGAACATGTGGTCGGTGAACACGGTGCCGAAGGCGGGGACCGCCTCCGGCGGGTGGCGGGGCGAGGAGCTGCGCTGGACGGGGATGAGCATGGCGGTGTGCCTCCACCGCGAACCGGGGCGGTTCGGGGCGCGGACGTTGCGGTCAGGTTAGCTCGCCCCGACGGGCGCCGCTCCCAAAGCGACGATCGCCGCGCCCGCGGGCTGTGCTCGGGTGGGGCGCCCGCCCGGCACCGCCGCGAGGACATGCGCGAAGGCGATGGAGGTGATCCGCAGGGTGTGGGCGGCGGCGCTCGCGGGGTCGAGGAGGAAGAGCAGGAAGGAGGCGGTGCAGAGGCCCAGGCCACCGCCCAGCGCAGGGCGGTCCTCACCAGGCGACGGTACGGCGCTTCCTGTGCACGACCGCGCTTCCGGGGTCCGGTGCGTTCGCCACGTGGCCGGCGCCGGGCGCGGGGGCCCGTTTCCTGCTACGGCTGTCGGATGAGAACGAGCGTACGCGTGCTCCGGTCGCCGGCTTCCCCGGGAGGCTCGCGTGTACGGTGAGGACTGCCGGCTCTGCGGGGGCGACGGGCGGATCGGAAACACCCTCGGCGGCACGAACGCGAAGTGCCCCGGCTGCCACGGCACCGGCCGGCGCGCGGAGACGACCGCTGGCTTCCACGACGTGACGAAGACGAAGCCGTCGCACTACAAGCCAACCGTGTCGGCGCCCAGCGGGCCGAGGGTGCCGATGACACCCGAGGGCCAGAGCCTCGCGCGCGACGTGAACGCCTCCACCACCCTGACGCCGGACGCGAAGGCGCGGCTCGTGGCCGAGATCGTGAATCACGAGAGCACGCACGGACGGTGTACTCTCACGTTCCTCAAGAAGGTGCGCAAGCAGGCGCGGGGCCCGACCTCGGCCTGAAACCATTCGGGACGGGCGCGGCGCGCCGCTCCTCGTGAGGGTTACGACGGCGGTCGTCGCACAGGTGCGAAGGCCCCCAAGGAGTGGACATGGCCTCGCCGAAGTCGCCCAGGACACCCAAGCTGGCGAGGCAGGGGAAGGCGCCAGCCCGTCGGGCGCTTCGTCCGGCAGCGTCCGGGCAGCGGCGCTCGAGCCCGCGCACCCTCGAGCGCCTGAGGCGGATCTGCCTCGCCCTGCCGGAGGCGGTGCAGAAGCTCTCGCACGGCCAGCCCACCTGGTTCGCCGGCAAGGGCAAGGTGTTTGCCATGCTGGACGACCACCACCATGGCGCGCCTCACCTCGGGGTGTGGCTGCCGCAGCCGCTGGGCGCGCAGGAGGCATGGATCGCCGTCGATCCGGCGCGCTTCTACCGGCCGCCCTACGTCGGGGCGAGCGGCTGGGTGGGCATGGTGCTCGACAGGAAGCCCGACTGGGCCGCGGTGGGGCGGCTCGTGCGCGACGCGTACCGGCACGTCGCGACGGCGAAGCTCCGGGCGGCGGTGGCCGGCGACTCCCGCTGAGCCGTGGCCCGCCGCCGCGCGCCCGACCTACCGGGTGCGCTTGCGGAACTCCGCCGCCATCAGGGCGGCGACGACGGCCAGGGCGGTGAAGAGCAGGATGCCCTTCCAGTCCGCCGCCCGCATCGCGAACCAGCCGCACAGGAACACCGCGAAGGCGCAGGCGAAGCCCCCGGCCTGCGCGAGGAGCCTGCCGCCGCCGCGCGAGGGATCCGTGGGTGAGGGCATGCCGGCAGCGTAACAGCGACGTGATGCCGACGGAACAGCGAGCAGACCGCGTGAAGAGCACCTCGGCGGCGCGCCTGCACGCCGACGTCCAGACGTGATGCAGCCGCCCGCGTCACCACAGGCCAGGCAGCATCGCGCGCACCTTGCGCGCATAGGCGTCGAACTCGTCCGGGAAGGCGCTCCGCAGGAGCTTTTCCTCGTGCGCCACCCGGATGCGCGTGCCGGCGAGGAAGCTCGCCACTCCGGCGGCGAGCGCCCAGGGCCGGCTCATCGCGACGCCCGTCGCAACGAGCATCCCGAGCATGCCGAAGTAGATGGGGTTCCGCACGAAACGGTAAGGCCCCTCCCGCACCAGCTCGTGGCCGGCGACGAGCCGCGCCGCGAGCGCCCATTGCTTGCCGAGCGTGCGCACCGCCGCCGAGACGAGCGCGACCGAGAAGACCGCCAAGGCGACCGCTGCTGCGCCTAGGAGGATCTCCAAGGCGAGGGGAACCTCGACGAACGGGGTGAAGAATGGCCGTCGCATGGGCGGCATCCAGACGGCGGCGAAGCCCACTCCCTGCAGGACGAAGCCCCAGGCGGTGCCTCGCTCGCGGCGCGTCTCCGCCGCCGCGCGGTCCGGGCGCCTGCGCAGCAGGAACACGGCGGCGGAGGCGAGCCAGCAGGCGGCGACGGCGAAGAGCACCACCCGCGCCACGGCCGAGGTCGTCACTCCGCGACCGCCAGCCACTCGGCGATCATCCCCGCAGAGGCTGGGAGAGGCCCGTCCGCGAGCGGTTGTCCCACGACGCCCGAACCGAGGACCCCGATCTTCATGTCGCTCCCTGTCGTGTGCTCGCGAGGAGACGTCCGTTACCGGTGCCGCGGGCGCTGTCGCGTCCCGGGAGGAGGGGGTGCGCCCGATGGCCACCGGGGCCCCGGCTCCAGGTCAGCATGGGTCCAGCCCCGCCGGGGCTGGAGGTTGCGCGCGCGCCGGGTCGGCGGCAAAGCGTTTCCTCCAAGGAGACGCACATGACCCGGACGATCCTCGCGCTCACTGCGCTCGCGCTCACCTCGAGCGCGGAGGCCAAGATCCAGACCAAGCCGATGGAGTACCAGCAGGGCGGGACGAAGCTGCAGGGCTTCTACGCCTACGACGACGCGGTGAAGGGGAAGCGGCCCGGCATCATCGTCGTCCACGAGTGGTGGGGCCACAACGAGCACGCGCGGAACCAGGCGATCCGGCTCGCGAAGGCCGGCTACGCCGCGTTCGCGCTCGACATGTACGGCAAGGGGAAGGTCGCGAAGCACCCCGAGGACGCGAAGAAGTTCATGACAGAGGCGACGAAGGACGACGCGGTCGTGAAGGCGCGCTTCGACGTCGCGGTCGCGCTGCTGAAGAAGCAGCCGCAGGTCGACCCGCAGAGGCTCGGCGCGGTGGGCTACTGCATGGGCGGCAACATCGCGCTTTCGATGGCCCGCGCCGGTGAGGACCTGAAGGCAGTGTCGACCTTCCACGCCGCGATCCCGTCTGCCGACGGACCGGCGCCGGGCAAGGTCACCTCCCGCATCCTCATCAACACCGGCGCCGACGACCCCATGGTCCAGCCAGCGCAGATCGAGCCCTTCGTGAAGCAGATGAAGGACGCGGGCGCGAACGTCGAGGTGATCTCCTACCCCGGCGCGAAGCACGGCTTCACGAATCCCGACGCGGCGAAGGCGGGCATGGACGCGCTCGCCTACGACAAGTCGGCCGACGAGAAGTCGTGGGAAGCGACCACGAAGATGTTCGGCGAGGTGTTCGGGAAGAAAGGGTAGCCGCCAGCTCGCCCTTCGTGGGGCTCTTCCTCTGGCTCGCGCCCTCGGTGAATCACGAGCCTCGTCGGTGGTGAGGTGCCGGTCCAGGCCGTGGACCGGACCCTGCTCGTGCCGGGCGGTTTGGGCAGCCGAGGATGCGGGTAGCCGCCGGGCACTGGAAGGCGTCGCCTCGCCTCCGAACGCTCCCCGCATCGCCGCGGACGGAGCAATGAGTGGCGAATCTCTTACAACCACGGGCGTGCAGCCGGACTGCGAGACCGTCGGGCGCGCCCGCAGCCATCCTGCCGTCGGCGGCCTCGTGGCAGCGGCCCTGTTTGGAGCGAGTACACCCGTCGTCAAGCTGCTGGTACCGGGCGTAGGCGTTCTCACCCTGGCCGGGCTGCTTTACCTCGGCGCGGGCCTAGGACTCTCCGCCGCGGCGCTCGCGCGGCGCCGCGGAGCAGAGGCTGCGCTCGAGCGGTCGGACCTCGGCCGCCTCATCGTGGTGGTCCTGGCCGGCGGCGTGACCGGCCCCGTCCTCCTGGTGCTGGGCCTCCACCGGCTCTCGGGCTCGGCCGCCTCGATCCTCCTCAATCTGGAGACGCCGTTCACGATCCTGCTGGCAGTGCTGGTGCTGCGAGAGCAACTCGCCCCGCGGGAGGCCCTGGGAGCGGCCGGCATCGTGCTTGCCGCCGCCGTCCTCACCTGGTCACCGGGCCCCGTGCGCCTGGACGCAGTGGGCGCGGCCTACCTCGCCGCGGCCTGCGCAGCGTGGGCTATCGACAACGCGTCGAGCCAACGCCTGGCGATCCGCGACCCGATCGCGGTGGGGCGCGTGAAGACCCTCGCCGCTGGCGCCTTCAACCTGTCGCTCAGCCTCGTCGCAGGCGAACGGCTGCCATCTTTCTCGCGGGTCGCGGCCGCGCTCGCCACCGGCCTCCTGGGCTACGGGCTCAGCATCGTGCTTCAGCTCCGGGCAGTGCGAGCGCTGGGCGCCGCGCGACAGGCCGCTTTCTTCGCGACGGCACCGTTCATCGGGGCGGCGGTGGCGATACCGCTGCTCGGCGAGCGACTCTCGCCGGTGCAGCTCGTCGCCGGGACGGTCATGGCGGCCGCTGTCTGGACGATCGTTCGCGCCCGGCATGGCCACCTGCACACGCACGGGACCGTGGAGCACGCGCACGCGCATGTCCACGACGAGCACCACGCCCACCGGCACGAGGGGCCGGTCGCCGGACCGCACGCGCATGCGCACCGGCACGAGCAGCTCACGCACCAGCATGCGCATTTGCCCGACGTGCACCACCGGCACGAGCACCGTCCGGAGTGAGCGCGAGAGCGACCCTGGGCTGTACGCGGCTCCAATTTGGAGCTCCTCCACTACGCGATCCAGACCGTCTTCACGTTCACGAAGGCCCGGATGCCCTCCAGCCCGAGCTCGCGCCCGAAGCCGGACGCCTTCACGCCTCCGAAGGGCAGCCTGGGGTCGCTCTTCACCATCGAGTTCACGAAGACGGCGCCGGCCTCGATGAGCGGGACGAGCCGCTCGGCCTTCGCGAGATCGCGCGTCCAGAGCGACGCCCCCAGGCCGAATCGCGAGTCGTTCGCGATGGCGATGGCGTCCTCGGCGTCCCGCGCGCGGAGGACGGCGGCGACGGGCCCGAAGAGCTCCTCCCTCGCAGCCAGGTTGCCGCGGGGTACGTCGGCGAGGACGCTCGGGGGATAGAACGCCCCCGGGCCGTCAGGTACCTCGCAGCCCAGCACCGGGCGCGCGCCTTCGCGGATGGCCTGCTGAACCTGGGCATGAAGCTCGTCCCGCAGCTCGCGCCGCGCCTGCGGGCCGATGTTCGTGGCGGGGTCGAGCGGATCGCCGACCCGCACCACCCGCATGGCCGCGGTGAGCGCGCCGAGAAAGGCGTCGTACACCGGCGCCTCCACGATGAAGCGCTTCGCGCAGATGCAGCTCTGCCCGGCGTTGAGGGTGCGCGCCTCCGCGCCGACCTTGGCCGCACGCTCCACGTCGGCATCCGCGAGCACGATGAACGGATCCGATCCGCCGAGCTCCAGGACCGACGGCTTCAGGGAATGTCCCGCCGCCTCGGCAACCTCGCGGCCGGCGGGCTCGCTCCCCGTGATGGTCACGGCTGCGATGCGCGGGTCGTGGATGAGCGGGCGGATCGCCTTCGAGCCCGAGAGCAGGGTGCGGAAGAGGTCCCTGGGAAAGCCAGCATCGTGCATCACCTTCTCGATGGACAGGGCGCACTGCGGGACGTTCGACGCGTGCTTCAGCAGCCCACCGTTGCCGGCCATGAGGTGCGGGGCGATGAACCGAAAGACCTGCCAGTAGGGAAAGTTCCAGGGCATGACCGCCAGGACGACGCCCAGGGGGTCGTAGCGCACGTAGCTCTTCCCTGCGTCGCTCTCTTCGACCCGCGGCGCCAGGAGCCGCTCGGCGTGCTCCGCGTTCCACTCGCAGACGAAAGCGCACTTCGTCACCTCCGCGGCGCCGTCCTTCAATGGCTTGCCCATCTCGAGCGCCATGAGGCGCGCGAGCTCCTGAGCGCGTTCCCTCAGGAGCGCGGCGACCCTGCGCATGGGCACGGCTCGCTCGGCAAAGGAGACGCGCGCCCAGGACGTCTGGGCGCGAGCGGCCGCTTCGACGATGTCGTTCACGGCCGCGGCCGACATCTCCTCGAAGGTGGCGACCCGCTCACCGGTGGTGGGGTTCAGGGATTCGATGGCCATGTCGGACCTCCGTCAGCCGTTGAGAAGCAGCACCTGGCGACCCGCGGCGCCCGCCGCGAGCGCGCCGTTGATCCGGTCGAGCGCGCTCTGCAGCCGCATGCGGCCGGCTTCCACAGTGCAACGTAGCGATCCCCCGGCTCATCCTCAGAACCACTCCGGCCGCATGCGCGCGTAGGAGTCCTCCCCCGTCCGCACCAGCTCGACCAGCCCGTTGACCCTGGGGAGGTCGGTGGCGAAGAAGGACTGCGCGGCGCAGCGTTTCCCCTCGAGGAACGCGCGCTCCGCGTCGCCTGCGGAGGGGTGGGCGGCCCGCTCCTCGGCAGCGGCGGCCTGCAGGAGCCAGCACCAGCCTACCGCCACGAGAGAGAACGCTTCCAGGTAGTCGGCGCTGTGGCGCAGCATCGCCTCCGCGTCGCCGGCGAGCCCCTCTGCCGCGCGGGCCAGCGTCACCTCGCCGACGAGCGACAGCGCGCGCGCGAGCGCCTCGCCGAAGCGAGGCTCCACCCCCGCCCGCCGCGCGCGCTCGACCGCGCTCTCCACCTCCTCGGCGAAGGCCCTCATGGCAGCTCCGCCCCCCGCCACCGCTCTTCGCCCGAGCAGGTCGAGGCCCTGGATCGTGGTCGTGCCTTCGTGGATGGAGTTGAGCTTCTGGTCGCGAAGCCAAGCCTCCGGCAGGTACTCGCTCGAGTAGCCGTACCCTCCGTGAATCTGCACCGCCAGCGCGTTCGAGGTGTACCCGGCCTCGGCTGGATACGACTTCGCACTAGGCGTCAGGAGGTCGAGGAGGAGCCGCGCCCGGCCGCGCTCGTCTTCCCCTGTCGCGTGCTCGGCGAGGTCCGCCTGGCGGGCCGCCGCGAGCACGAGCGTCATCCCGCCCTCGACGATGACCTTCTGCCGGAGCAACATTCGCCGGACGTCGGCATGCTCGATGATCGGCACCTGCGCCCGGAGTGGATCGCGAGAGCCGAGCGGCCGCCCTTGCAGCCGCTCTTGCGCATACCGGAGCGACTCCAGGTAGGCGACCGACGCCGTGGCGACCCCGTGGCAGCCCACCATGATGCGCGCCGCATTCATCATCTGGAACATGTGCGCGAGGCCCTGCCCGGCCTCTCCCACCCGCCAGCCGCGGCAGTCGTCCTCCTCGCCCAGCGCGAGCGCCACGCTGGGCAGCCCTCGCCAGCCGATCTTGTGGATGAGGCCGGTCACCCGGACGTCGTTCTGCACGAGCCGGCCGCCCTCCGGACGGAGCTTCGGCACGACGAACAGGGAGAGGCCACGCACGCCCGCGGGTGCGCCCTCGATGCGTGCCAGCACGAGGTGGACGATGTTCTCTGCCGCGTCGTGGTCGCCGCCGGAGATGAAGGTCTTCGCCCCTTGGAGAAGGTAGGCGCGGTCCGGTCCAGGCCGTGCCCGGGTGGCGACGTCGGCCAGGCTGGAGCCCGCCTGCGGCTCGGTGAGAGCCATGGTCCCGGTCCACGAGCCGTCGTGCATGGGCGGCAGGTAGCGGTCGCGCAGCTCCCGATCGCCGAAGCTCTCGACGAGGTGCGCCGCGCCGGAGGTGAGTCCGGCGCAAGCGGCCACCGAGAGGTTTCCAGCCATGGGGTACAGGTGCGCCGCTGCCGCGACGAGCTGCGGCAGGGCGTGGCCGCCCACCTCGGCAGGGCGGGTGGCCGCGATGACGCCCAGCCCCGCCAGCGCAGAGAGCTGCGCCCGCATCAGCGGGTGAACCCTGACTTCACCCTCCACCAGCACGGGGGGCGCCTCGTCCATCGCGCGGTAGCCAGGGAAGAGCACCTCGCGCGCGAGCTTCCGGGCCGAGCTCAGGTACCCCTCGAAGGTCTCCCAGCCGTGCTCGCGAAACGCAGGAAGCCGGCACAGGCCACCCGCGTCGAGCACGTCGCGCAGGACGAAGTCGACCTGCCGGTCGTCCAGGAGCGAGTTCGCCGTCGGCATGCAGTCCTCTTAGCCGGCGGGCTCGCGAAGCGGGGCCCTTTGCCCGGGCTCTCCAGGGCCGCGTGCAACCGGCGATTCACCAGCGCCTGGACCGCTTGCGGGCGAGCGCTCCGCTGGTGCTCTTGGTTGCGCGCGGCTTGGCGGGGCCTTGGACCGCACCGAAGGCATCGGCCATCTGCTCCTGCGCAGCGGTCGTCTTCGCCTGTCCCATGGAGCGCAGGTCTCCCTGCGCCTCGGCCTCGAAGAGCGTCTGCACCCCTCGCGCCGAGCCCTTCCGCATGCTGGATCGGTACGCGACGCTGCTGTCGTACCTGCCGGCATCCGCCACGCGGTCCGCGATCTTGGCCGCCGCCTGCGCGACGGCATCGTGGCCGCGGCCTGCGGCAGCCGTCCGGAACAACATCATCAGTCCGTGTGCGTGGGCGTACTCGCCGCGGGCGGCAGCCTCCTCGGCCTGGATCTGGGCGCGCACGAGCTGGGCGAGCGCGACCACCGCGTCCACGGAGGGCGTCGGCTTCGCCTGGGCCGCCGCGGCCGCGTCCAGCTCTCCCCGCCGCGGGCGCATCGGCGAGCGCAGGGCGGTCCACCGGTGCGATGCGCTCAGCCGAACCCGGCGGTCGCGTGCGGCACATAGGCCGCCTCGAGGCTCGCGACGTCTTCGGGCGCGAGGCGGACGTCGAGCGCCTTCACCGCCGTCTCGAGGTGCTCCATCCTGGTCGCCCCCACGATGGGCGAGGTCACCGCGTCGTTGCGGAGCAGCCAGGCCAGTGCGAGCTGGGCGGGTGGCAGGCTGCGCGCCTTGGCCAGCGCGGCCAGGGCGGACAGCACTCGCGCGTCGGCCTCCGCCATGTGCGCGTAGAGCGTCTTCCCGAAGCGATCGGTTCCGGAGCGCTTCGTCTCCGCACTGGCGCTCGCGCGCGCGAGCCTGCCGCGCGCGAGCGGGCTCCACGGGATGAGGCCGATGCCCTGGTCGTGGCAGAGCGGGATCATCTCGCGCTCCTCCTCGCGGTAGAGCAGGTTGTAGTGATTCTGCATGGAGACGAAGCGGGTCCAGCCGTTGCGCTCGGCGACCTGCTGCGCTTTCGCGAACTGCCAGGCGTACATGGACGAGGCTCCGAGGTAGCGCGCCTTCCCCATGCGGACGACGTCGTGGAGCGCCTCGATGGTCTCCTCGATGGGCGTCGCGTCGTCCCAGCGGTGGATCTGGTAGAGGTCGACGTGATCCATCCCGAGCCGCTTCAGGCTGGCGTCGATCTCGTGGAGGATGGCCTTGCGCGAAAGCCCGCCGCCGTTCGGTCCCGGGCGCATGACCCCGTGCACCTTGGTGGCGACCACCACGTCCTCGCGCCGAGCCAACTCGCGCAGCGCGCGGCCGGTGACCTCCTCGCTGGCGCCGAACGAGTACACGTTGGCAGTGTCGAAGAAGTTGATCCCGAGCTCCAGCGCCCGCTGGAAGAAAGGCCGGGATTCGGTCTCGGGGAGCGCCCACGCCCAGCGCGGCGGCTGGCCCGGCAGCGCCGACTTGGGATCGCCGTAGCTCATGCAGCCGAGGCAGACTCGCGAGACGGAAAGGCCCGTGTTTCCGAGGCGCCGGTATTCCATGGTGTGCTTGCCCCTCCAGTCCAGCGCCTCGCCAGGGATGGCGAGAGCGAACGGCTCGCCGTCCTTCGGTGAGCGCAAAGGTAAGGGCTGCCGGCCCCCGGTGCCGACTCGACGCCGTCAGCCCCCCGGAGGCGCGGGAGGTGGCGGTGGGGGCGGTGGCGCCTCCTGGGGCGGGGGTGGCGCGCCGGAGGGCAGCGCGTCCTGCGGAGGCTCGATCTCGCCGGCGGGAGGAGTCGGTGGAGCCTGCGGCGCGTACTCTCCCCGCGGGCTGCGCAGGTTCGCGCCAAGGACGCGGCCCGAGTAGCCGTCGAGCGTCAGGGCCGCGTGGTCGCGGCCTCGCGCGCCGGTGAGGACGACGTGCCAGCGCGCGTGGCGGTCGAGGCGTGCGCTGCGGGTGAAGTCCACCACCAGGCCGCGGGACCGGGCGAACTGCGTCGCAAAGGCCACGGCTTCGGGCGCGGAGAGGAGGCGGGGAGGTGGCGGGCGCGGCCGCGCCTCTGCGAAGCAGGCACAGAGGAGCAGCAGCGCGGCGGGGAAGAGTCGGAGTTCCATGCCTCCGAGAACACGCCGGCCGGGAAAAGGTTGCGCGAGAACCCAAGAATCAGAACCCCATCCGCCGTCCCTCGTGCGCCCGCGCCCGCAGCTCGTCGCCCAGCGCCGGCCTCGCCGCCGCGGCGAAGTCGCCGGGCACGAGGCCCTCGAGCGTTGCTCACCTCCCAGGAGTGCTGGGCCACGCGGCGGTCGCGCACGAAGCTGTCCACTTCGTCGAAGAGCAGGACCGAGCCGCTGCTCCCGGCTTGCGCGAAGGCCTCCGCGATGTTCCGCTCCGACTGCCCCAGGTACATGTCCTGGATGTCGGAGGCCTTCCGCACCAGGACGGGCCGGCCCATGCGGTGGGCGAGGTAGTGCACGAACTCCGACTTCCCCGTTCCGCTCCGGCCGTAAAGGCAGAGCGAGAGTCCCGCCGCCTGGCCCGGGCGCCAGGGCGCCAGCCTGTCGGCGAGGGCGCGGAGATCGGTGTCGGCGTTCACCGCCTCGATCCGGTACTCCGAGCCGGCGGATGGCGAGCGTGAAGCGCCTGAGGAAGGCCGGGTCCATGCCCCGGAGGGTGTTCGCGATCCAGAGGGTGGGGATGGGGCTCAGCTCCAGGAGTGGTTGAACCAGAGCTTGGAGAGGGACTGCGACAGGGCTCCCCCCGGGCTCCATCGCCGGAAAGCGTCCTCCATCTCGTCGAACAGGACGAGGTTCCGCGTGCCGGCGAGCACGCAGTGCGCGAGTTTCAGTGAAGAGAGCCGCTGGTGCGCCGAAGGTGCGCCGCCGTCATCGTCGGTGGCGCGCGCGGCGTAGTGCGTCGCCCCGATCTCCGACGCGAGCAGCCGTGCGCACTCGGTCTTCCCGGTGCCGGTCGGACCGTGGAGCAGGAGGGACGGACATGGTCCCTCACCACCCCCCACCGCGGGCCCCCGAGGGCAGGACGCGCGGCGTGCGCCATGGGTGAGCGGGCGGCATCGAGAGAGGGGTGTCCAGGGGAGGGACCGCACGTGACCGAACGGGAGAAGATGCTGGCGGGGGAGCTGTACGAGGCGTGGTCCCCCGAGCTCGTCCAGGCCCGCGCCCGCGCGCGCCGGCTCACCAGGCGGTTCGCCGACGCGGACGTGGAGGACCTCGCGGGTCGCACGGCGACCCTGAGGGAGCTGCTGGGTGCGGTGGGGGACGGCGCGTACGTCGAGCCGCCGCTCTTCGTGGACTACGGAAGCTATGTGAGGCTGGGGGCGCGCGCCTACCTCAACACAGGGTGCGTACTGCTCGACTGCAGCTGGATCGACATCGGCGACGACGCATTCCTGGGCCCCGGCGTCCACGTCTATGCGGCCACCCACCCGCTGGTCGCGGAGGAACGGATCCGCGGCCCGGAGCTCGCGAAGCCGGTCCGGATTGGCGCCCGGACCTGGATCGGCGGCGGAACCCTCCTCATGCCGGGCGTCACGGTGGGTGAGGGGTCCACCGTGGGTGCCGGGAGCGTGGTCACGCGCGACGTGCCGCCGCGGACGCTCGCGGCCGGCAATCCCTGCAAGGTGATTCGCCGCATCCCCTGACGGCTCAGGGGCGCGTCACCGCCCGCAGCCTCGCCTCCAGCCCGTCGCCGGTGAGACGAGGGGCGAAGCCGTCCGGCAGATGCGAGAGCTGGTGCAGCCACACGGCAGGTTTGGGCGGCGCGCTGGGGCCTGCGCGCGGGCCGGCTGGGTAGACGAGGTAGACGTCCCAGGCGATCGCACGCCCTTCCTGCACGCTCGGGCGCCCGGGGATCCCCAGCTCCCGTGCGAGCTCGAGCCCGAGGCGGAGGCCATCGTCCCAGAACTGCGCGACCCGAGGATCGAGCACCTGGGCCGCGGCGCGGCGTGCGGCGGCAGGGCTGTCGTCCGCCAGGACCGGTACCCACACCAGGTAGACGCGCAGGTCCGGCGCGTCGAGCTTCGAGAGGACCTCGGCGACCACGGAGACCCCGTGGAGACACATGCCTCAGGTAGGGGAGGCCAGCATGAGCAGCCGGGGCTTTCCCGCGTCCTCGTCGAAGCGCGAGAGGAGCGGCGTGCCCGAGAGCTGCAGCGATGCCGGGCCGGGAACGGCGCGCCCAGCGTGGGAGGGTGCTGCGCCGGCGCAGGCGAGGGAGGCCGCGAGGGCCAGGGAGAGGAGGGGTCGGGCTGCTCTCAACGGTTGCCTCGTCCATGCGCGGAGGGCCCTCGCGGCCGCCGCGGCCGGTCCTCACGTACCGCGGTGGACGTCAGGAGAGGTACCTTTGCCGCAGCCCCTCGACGTGGGCGAGAAAACCGGCACGCACGTCCTCCGGCGCCGCCACCTCGGCGTCGCCGCCGAACCCGAGCACCCAGCCGTACAGATAAGGTCCCGGCGTGATCATCCCGGTGTAGATCGCCGTGCCGTCGGGCTGTGACTCGGTCGCCTTCGGGTTGCGCTCCGCGATGAGCCGCGCGGCCACGCCCCTGAAGGCCACCTTCACCTGACGCTCCTGCCCGGACTGAAAGTATAGGTGCTTCCGGGCCAGCCGCTCCACCGGCGGTCCCTGGTGGGCGCCGAACACGCGCGCTCCCAGCTCCACCTCTGCGATGCGATCGAGCCGGTAGAGGTGCTCCGCCCCCTTCTCGACGTTCCAGGCGGCCAGGTACCATCTGGAATTCTGGGGGAACAGGAGGCGGGGCTCCAGCACCTTGCGCGTGGCGTCGGCGGTGGCGTCCGCCCGGTAGACGATCGTCACCTCCACGCGCCGCTGGATCGCCTCCTCCAGCGCGCCGACCCACTCGCCCGGCGCGCTGATCTGGAAGTCGGTGGCGCGAGCCAGCTCGTCGGCCCGCGCTCGCAGGAAGCCCGGGACACCCCTGCGCAGCTTGCGCGCGGCCGCCGTCACCGCCGGGCCTGCCTGTCCCTCGAAAGGCCGGAGCGCCGCCAGGAGCGCGGCCCCCTCGCGGAGCGAGAGCGCGGGGGGCTCGACGAGCTGCGCGGTGAGCAGGGCGTAGATGCGGCCGTCGGTGAGCTCGAGCATCACCTCGTGCTCGGGGTAGGAGGGGAGCGTGAGGCCTTGCGTGTAGGCCAGGTCCTCCTCCACGACCTTCGCGTTGCGGGCGCCGGTGAGGCGGACCGCGTCCTCGAGCGAGAGCCCCCGGGCGCCCTTCTTCCAGGCGGCCGGGATGAGGATGAGGAGCCTCCGCACCCGCTGGATCGAGGGCTCGCTCACGCCGCATCTCCGGTGGTGGGGCGAAGGGCTCTCAGCATGACGCGTGCGCGCTCGCGACCTTCGGCGGGCTCCAACAGTTCCGCCTCCGGGCCCCAGGCCAGGCACTGGCGGGCGAGACCGTCGAGGTTCCTGACCTCGAGCCGGGCGACGCGGACGCCCTCCGGCTCCGCCGCGAGCTTCGCCCCCGGCAGCAGCGTCGCCGCGATCTTCGCCAGCGAGCCGGTGAAGCGGACGGTGGCCGCGCGCGGCTCGTGTGCCAGGTACTCCCAGGGGAACTGTCGCGACCACTTGCGCATGTCGAAACCCTCCGGAACCTCGAAGTGCGGGGCAGGCCTTCCGGCGGGCGCGAGCTTCAGCGCCCGGGCGCGCCCGAGGTAGAAGATGCGCGTCCCGCCGCGCAGATGGCAGTGGCCGACGAGGAGCCACTCGCCGCCGCGCAATGCGTAGCCGTACGGATCGACGTCGCGCTCGGTGAGCTCGTCGCGGGCCGGCACCCAGTACGAGAGGTGAAGCCGCTTGCGCTCCTCCACCGCATCGACCACCAGCGCGAGCCGCTTGCGGAGCCCCTCGGGCGCAGGGGGCAGCCCCGCGCCCTCCAGCGCCGGAGCGCGCGGCGGCAGCCCGGCGCCGCCGACGAGGAGCTTGCGAAGCGCGGACTCCAGGTCGTCGTGCAGCGGGTGCTCCGGGTCTCGGAGCGCCGCCTGCGCGGCGGTGGTGAGCACCGCCGCCTCGGCGGGCGAGAGCGAGAGCCGGGGGAGGTAGAAGCTGCCGGGCTCGATGCTGTAGGTCCCGCCGTCGTCCTCCGAGAAGTGAAGCGGGATGCCGAGCTCCTGCAGGTGGCCCTTGTCGCGGGTCCACATCTTCTCCATTCCCGCCGGGGTGCCGCGATAGTCCTTGGGGAACTCGGCATACACGTCCTCGCGGGTGGCGGGGCCGCGGGCCAGGAACCAGGCGGCGAGCTTGAGGAGGCGCCGCTCGACGGCGCGGGGATTGACGGCGCGGACGCTGACGGCAGGGGGGTTGGCGGCGCGGACGCTGACGGCAGGGGGGTCGACGGGCATCGACGCGCAGTGTACCGCCGGAGAGGCGCGGCGGGTACTCGGGATGGGCGGCCCCGCGATGGGATCCTTTCCGTCCCGGGTGGCGGAGGGGTCACGCCCAGCGGATCGCGCCGTCCGCCGTGAAGAGGAGGCCGCTCCTCACCTGGCGGGCCACCCCCAGCTCCAGCAGCATGCGGGCGTAGGTCCTCACCTGCTCCACGTAGTCCGGGTGGCTGTCGTGCACGTCGCCCGCGGGTGGGACGTCGGTCTTGAAGTCGATGACCGTCGCCAGGCCGTCCGCCGCGGCCACGAGGTCGATGGAGCCCCCGAGGAGCTTACCGCCCTGCGCCAGCGCCACCGGGTACTCCAGCTGGAGCCCCTCGCCCGGTGCGCGGCGGAGCCCCTCGTCGGCGAGCGCCGCCAGGGCGCGCGCGACGTCCTCGGCGGCGCTGGCCTGGTGTGCGTCGAGGCCGGTGGCCTCGGCCGCGCGCGCCACCGCTTGCGCCGGGGAGAGCGCCGGATGGCGCAGCGCCTGGCCCACGGCGAGGTGAACCGTCTCGCCGAAGACCGGGCCGAAGCGCCCGGGGCGGTCCTTGCGGGCTGGCCGCTCGCCGTCGTCCTCTCCGCGCTGGAGCTCCTCCACCGCCCGGTGCGCCTCGGTGGACACGCCCACCGGGGAGAAGAGCGGCCGTTCCGCGGCCGCGGCCGCCTCGGCCCAGCGGGCCTCGACGGTCGCGGAGAGCTCTGCTGCGCTGGCCGGAGGGCCCGGCTCTGGGGCGGGCGCCATCGCGCCCCAGGCCGGCGGCGCGGCGGGGTCGAACGCTTCCAGCACCTCCAGGAGCTCGGGTGGCGCCGCCGCCAGGGTGGACGTCACGAAGGATGGACTCGGCGGGCTCGCGACCGGCAGCACGAGGAGGTCGCGCGCCCGCGTGGCGGCGACGTAGGCGAGGCGCCGCCGCTCGGCCTCGAGGTAGCGCTTCTCGCGCTTCAGGACGTTCGCGCCGGCCGGCTCCTCCCACTCCAGCCCGTCGATGTCCACCGCCCAGCTCGCCCCGTCGCGCTCCACCGCCCAGCACGCCTTGGGGGCCTTGCCATCCCATTGCCCGCACGCGTCCCACAGGATGACGATGGGGAACTCGAGCCCCTTCGCCTGGTGCGTGGTGAGGAACTGCACCGCCTTCCCGCCCACCGGGCGCGGCGGATCGAGCTGGACCGGCTCCAGCGCCCAGCTGCGGGCCCGCGCCGTGACGGCGTCGAAGTCGAGCCGCTCGGCCTGCGCCAGCGCGTCGAGCTGATGGCACAGCTCGCGGAGCCGGGAGAGGCGCTGCGCGCCGTTCGGCCCCAGGGCGATCATCCTCCCCAGCCCAGTGCGCTCCAGGAGGTCTCGCGCGGTGGCGCCCGGCGTCCGCTCGAGCCTCTTCTTGCGCAGCTCGGTCACGAGCGCCAGCGCCGCGCGCACCCGGCGGATGCCGTCGTCGTCCGGGATCGAAGCCCCGGTGGCGGTGGCCGCCCGGTGGCGGGCGAGGTCGTCGAGGTCGAGCGCGAAGTAGGGCGGGCGCAGGAGCGCGGCCGCCGCGACGCCGTCGTCCCGGTCGGCCACCGCCCGGAGCGCCAGGACGAACCCACGGTGAAGCGCGTTGGAGAGGAACAGCTTGCCCCCGCGCGTCGCGAACGGGACGTCGAGCCGGTCGAGCGCTGCGAAGAGCGGGTCGGCCGCGTAGGTCGAGGACGCCAGGATGGCGACGTCGCCGTACCCCGCCGGGCGTATCGCGCGGGTGACCGGATCCACGACCTGCCGCTGCCCGCCCTCCACCGTGAAGCGGAGCCACGAGGCGAGCGCGCGCGCCTCGCTGGCGCGGGTGTCGTCCACCTTCTCTTCCTCTGCGCGCACGATGGGAAGTACGACGACCGCCTTGCCGGTGGGCTCCGAGCGGCCCGCGGCGAGCGGCTCGTTCGCCACCGTCCCCCGCTCCGGATCGAAGACCGGCTTGCCGCCCGCGGTGGTCCCCAGGATCGCGTCGAAGCGCTCGTTCACGAGCTTCACGATCCCGGGGGCGCAGCGGAAGTTCGCGGACAGCCGCACCTTCTCGCAGGGGCCCCGCTCCACGAGCTCCCGGACGGCGGCATAGGTGGCGATGTCGGCGCGCCGGAAGCGGTAGATCGACTGCTTGGGGTCGCCGACCAGCGTGAGCTTGCCCGGCGCGACGGCGATCTCCCGCCACGACGCGGCGATCGGCGCCTGTTCGGCGAGGTACAGCACGACCTCCGCCTGCAGAGGGTCGGTGTCCTGGAACTCGTCCACGAAGAGGTGGTCGAAGCGTCCCTGCAGCTCGCCGCGAACCCGCCGATCGTCGCGGAGGAGGTTGCGGAGCTGTAGGAGCAGATCGAGCTGGTCGACGGCCCGGCGGCGGGTCTTCACCTTGTGGTAGGCGGCCAGGAGGGCGGGGCGGGCCGCCACCAGCCGTCCGGCGAGCCAGCGCTGCAGCGGGCCGAGGAGGTCGTCGCGGAGGGGCGTCGCGCGGACCGGCTCCCTTCGTGTGTCGCCGTTGAACGCCCGCCAGGCGTCCCAGGCCGCCTTGTCCTTCCCGAAGTCGTCGGCCTGCTTCAGGTTCTTCTTGAGCGGCCGGAACGCATGCGAGAGCTCCCGGAAGATCACCGCCGGGTCGTCCTCGCTCGCGAGCTGCTCCACCGTCGCGGCGGCCTCGCGCAAGAGGACGCTGCCCGGCGCGTCGTTCCTCACCGTGCGCGCCAGCTCCGCCAGCTCCCGCGCGCGGTCGCGGAAGGAGGCGAGGTTTGCGGCCTCCGGCACGCGGGGAAGGGGCTCCACGTCGCGGATCGAGATGAACGACGCGAAGAGCGCGTCGAGGCCCGGCCAGACCCCCCAGCCATGCTCCTTCGTCTCCCACCGGACGTGCGAGGCGATGGCGGCCCTCATGCCGAGCTCGCCGGCCTGGGCCTCCTCGGCAGAGCACCAGCCGTCGAGCTCCGCACCCACCGTGCCGGACTCGGCCGAGTGGAGGAGCAGCGCGGTGGCCTCCCGGGCGAGCTCCGCCTCGTCCTCCACCACCTCCACGTCGGGCCCGATGCGCGCCTCCATGGGATGGAGCCGCAGGAGCCGGTCCGCGAACCCGTGGATGGTGCCGACGTGAGCGGTGTCGAGCGCTCCCAGGGACGCCGCCAGCCGGCTCCGGCGCAGGCGGGTCTGGGTGGGCTGGGCCAGCGCGGAGAGGAGCGCCTGCCGGATGCGGAGCCGGAGCTCGCCAGCGGCCTTGCGGGTGAAGGTGACGGCGGCGATCCGGGAGAGCTCCAGCGCGGGCCCGCCGTCCCGTGGAGCCAGGAGCTCCACCAGCCGCTCCACCACGAGCGTCGTCTTCCCCGTCCCCGCGCCGGCGTCGACGAGGACGTTCTTGCCGCGGGAATGGATGGCGAGGTCGCGCTGGTCCTGGTCGGGCGCGGGTGGGCGGCTCATGGCGTTCCCTTGAGATCCCGGAGCTCGCCCAGCGCGCCCTTCGCCTCGGCGAGCGCCTCCGAGGCGCGGCGGGGTGTGGCTGGGCCGCAGACCGGCGTGAAGGCGCACCACTGGCAGTCTTCGGCGTCGGGCGAGGGCGGGAACGCGCGCGCGCCGACGAGCCGGAACGACAGCCGGAACCACTCCCGGGCAGCGTCCGCGAGGCTATCCGCGTCGTCGCGAAAGGCGCGCTCTGGCGCGTCACGCGCGCCCGCATAGGCGTACGCGGCCTCGACCCGGGGCGGCAGGCCCCAGGCCCGCGCCAGCTGGGAGATGACGAGCACGTACAGCCCGAGCTGTGCGTCCCTGCCGGGCACGGGCTCCGCCTCGCCCTTCACCCTCGGGTGCGACTTCCCCGTCTTGAGGTCCCGGACGAAGGTGACGCCGTCCTCCACGTCGATGCGGTCGATGCGCCCGTGGACGTGGAGCTGCACGCCATCGCCGAGGTCGAGGAGGAGCGGGGGCCCGTCGCCGAACCCGAGCTCGACCCCGTGCAGCCGGCGCCCCTTTGGGCCGCTCCAGTCATGGCGGAGGAAGGAGCGGAGATCGACCTGGAGCCGGCGCAGCTCTCGCGCGCGCGGTCCCTCGCCGACCAGGGGGCGGCCCGCCATGAGCTCTCGAAGGGCATGGACCGCGACCGCGTCGGCCGCCTTTTCCCAGGCCGCGAAGGTCCCCTCGTGCGCGAGGAACGCCGGCCCGTGCTCGCGGTAGAAGGTCTCGGCGGCGGCGTGGAACAGCGTGCCGTAGGTGAGCGCGTCGAGCTCGTGCAGCTCTGGGCTCCCGGCGGGCTCAATCCAGCCCAGGATCTTCGCCTGCAGGAAACGCCTGGGGCAGTGGAGCAGGTCGGCGAGTCCCGAGGCCGAGATCGGGCGTGCCGGGTCGAGGCCGGGAATCGGGGGGAAGGGAGAGGCCGGATCGAGGACGCCGTCGAACGCTCCCAGGGCGCCCGTGCCTGGGGCCTGAAGGCGGGCGAGCTCGAGCGCTGGATCTTCCGTCCACGCTGGCGGCAGCGCGCGCTCGCCGGCGGCGATCCGGTCGAGCCAGGCAGACGCGCCCACCGGGGAAGCGGTCCGCCAGCGCGCCCGCGCGGAGCGAGCCGGAGCGAAGGCGTCGCGGCGGATGTCCTCCAGGCCGGGAACCGCCTTGCCGGGAGCGCCGCTGGCCTCGTCCGGGCGGCCCAGCGCCGCGGCCGCCTCGATGAAGGCAGAGGATGGCTCGCGCTCGGTGCGCGCGAGGTCGGCGCGGGGAGCGGACAGCACCACCCGCGAGGCGCCCAGCACGGCGCGGTGCAGGCCCTGGAGATCTCCCGCAGCACAGAGCCCGGGCGTCCGCAGCATGGCCCCCGCGACCGCAAGGCGCTCGCGGAGCGGGCCGGGCAAGGCGGGGTCCTCGCGCGGCATGCGCGGGAGAGTGCCCTCGCAGAGCCCCATCGCGCGCACCGCGCTGAAGTGCAGGCCGGAGGCGCTGGCCAGCGTCCCGACGTAAACGGCGGGGAGGCCGAACCGGGGCGGGGCGTCCCGCAACGACGCGAGCACCTCTCCCACGAGATCGAGGGCGGCGCGTCCCGTCACGCCGGCGGCAGCTCCCGTGGCGCAGAGCGGCCCGAGCGCGCCGTGCAGCCGATCCGCGATGGAGGGCCCCTCGCCCGGAGAGAGAAGCGAGTCGCGCAGGAACGTCCTCAGCGCGGCCCACACCTCCTCCAAGGGCTTCTCCTCCATCACCGCGCGCGCCACCTGCACCAGGGAAAGCAGGGCCGGGCGGACCGCGCGCAGGCTCGAGAGCGTACCCTCGATACGCCTGCGCTCGTGACCGCCGCCATCCAGGGAGGCGGAGGCGCGAGCGAGCGCGGCTGTGAGCTCCGCCTCGCGCTCCACCGCGCGGACCGCCCACTCCAGCGCGCCCGCCGGGTTCGCGCCCTGTCCGCCGGCGGTGCCGAGGGCATACGCGAGCTCCATGGCCTCGCCGATGGACAGGTGACGGCGCTCGCCCCCGCAGCGGAGGCTCGGCAGGACGGAGGCGATCGCTTGCGCGGGGAGGTGATCTTCGAGCGCGCGGAGGACGGCGAGCGTCCTCGCGCCTGCCGCACCGCAGGTGGCGGGGAGGCCGCCCGCGACGTGGATGGGCAGCGTCCCACCCGGCCAGGGAAGCCGCTCGAGGCGCGCGGCCAGGAGCGCTGCGTGAGGGTCGAGCGACGGGACGAGCACCGCCAGCTCCGCGAGCGGCGTTCCGCGCTCCAGGATCTCTTCCGCGACCCAGTCCACCGCCGCCTCCAGCTCCTCGTCCGCGCCGGCGTGCTCCTCCAGCGAGACCGTCCCGTCCGGCCCGGTGCTGCGCCGCCGGCCGGATCCCGCGGCGCCGAGCTCGCCGAAGAGGTGCCGCGCCAGGAGGTCGCGCTCGGTGCCGCCGTCCGCGGGGAGCGCGGCCCCGGCGAGCGCGGCGCGCGCCGCGTCACCGTAGAGCTGGGAGACCCGGCGCAGGTGCTCGCCGCGGCGCGGGCTCGCGGCCTGCAGTGCGAGCGTGCAGGAGGGCAGGGCGCAGAGGAAGCGCGCCTCGGCGCCCGCCTCGTGGCCGGTGGCGACCGCGAGCACGGGCCCGCGGTGCGGCCACACCTCCGGCGAGCGCGCCAGCACGGCCGCAGCCTCGCGAAAGACGCGCCCTCGCGTGAAGCTCGTACCAGCTTCGCGGTCGAGCGCGACCCACAGGAGCGCGAGATCGCGACTGCGCGGGAGGTCCTGCGGGAGGTCGCAGGGGGCGAGCAGCGCCGCCTCGAGCTCGGTCACCGCGCTTGCCAGGGCGCCCTCCCATCCGCGGGTCTGCCGGAGGACCGCCCGATCGAAGGACTCCAGTGCGAGGGCGTCGTTCTTCAGCAGCACGCCCAGCCGCAGGCGGCGAAGCAGGTCCTCCCCCGCGACGAAGGGAACGCCGGCGTTCCCGAGGACGGCCTCCGCGGCCGCCAGCGGAGTGAGGAAGCGCGTGCCGGCGAGCGACGGCGCCTGCCCAGCCCGGACGAGCGCGCGGCGGAGCGCGTGCGCGTGCCGCTCGGAGGGGACGAGCACCGTGCGCTGCGGCAGCGAGCCCTCCGCCGGGAGCGCCACGATGGCGTTCGCCCAGTCGGCGATCGTCCAGAGAACGGGGTGGTTCATGGCAGGGGCTCTCGGCGGCATCCTGCGGAGAGGACGGACATCCGACAAGACCGCTTCACGGCGCTCCGGCAGGCTCGGCGAAGGTAGCACGCTCGGGCTGGGGTCCGAGAGGTCGCGGGCGTCAGGCGAGCGTCACACCCGAAGCCGACGACGAAGCCTGGCTCACCCTGCGCACCACGCTCGACGAGGAGGAGCGCGAGTCGGTCGACGAGGCGCTCGAGCTCGCCGGCGAGCTCTTGCCGGGCTCGA
Organism: Myxococcales bacterium; assembly: GCA_038320275.1. Taxonomy (GTDB): domain Bacteria; phylum Myxococcota; class Myxococcia; order Myxococcales; family Anaeromyxobacteraceae; genus Anaeromyxobacter_A. The sequence continues at coordinate 24,915 of JBBQEB010000010.1, forward strand.
GCCGCCTGGAGCAGGTCGAGGCCATCCCGCCCTGCGCTGGTCCCCCCGCGGCGAGCCGTGGGAAGGGCCGCGTCCGTAGGGAGGCACTCGGCACCTCACCCTGGGAGAACCCCGAGTCCATCATCGACCCTGGCCAAGAGTACTGAAAGCTTGCGCAGTGTCGGACCGCGGATCCATACTCGCCGCATGCTCACGGCGCTGCGCATCTCGGGCTTCGCGATCGTCGATCAGGTGGAGGTCCGGCTCGGCCCGGGCCTGAACGTCCTCACCGGCGAGACCGGGGCGGGAAAGTCCATCCTGCTCGAGGCTCTTCACCTCGTGCTCGGCGGGCGCATGAGCGCGGACGTCCTGCGCGAGGGCGCGGACGAGGCGGTGGTCGAGGCGCTGTTCGAGCTGCCGCCGGGCCATCCCGTCACGGCTCGGCTCGCCGCGGCAGGCCTGGGCGAGCCCGGCGCGACGGAGCTCCTCGTGAGGCGGGTCGCGACGCGAGGAGGGCGCGGGCGGGCCTTCGTGAACGGGGCGCTCTGCACGGTGGCCATGCTGGAAGCTGCCCTGCGCGGGCTGGTGGACGTGACCGGCCAGCACGAGCACGTGGCCCTCCTCGACGAGGCCACCCACCTCCATCTCCTGGATGCATTCGCCGGCCTCGACCGCCCGGATGGCGGCCTCGCCGGCTACGCGGTCCTCTTCGAGCGCCTGGCGGCGCTCTCCCGCGAGCGCGAGCTCCTCCTGGCAGACCGCGACGAGCGCGGGCGGCGCGCCGACTACCTCGCCTTCCAGCTCAGGGAGATCGAGGCGGCCGCGCCTGCGCCGGGAGAGCTGGTGGCGCTGGAGCGCGAGCGGCAGGTGCTCGGGAGCGCCGAGCGGCTTCGGGATGCGGCCCGGACTGCGGAGTCGGTCGCCTACGGCGACGAGGGCAGCGCGGGCGAGAGCCTCGGGCGCGCGGTGCGGGCTCTGGGGGATGCGGCCAGTCTCGACGCCCGGCTCGAGCCGGCGCTCGCGCTCTTGCGCTCCGCGCTGGCCGAGGTGGAGGAGGCAGGGAGGGCGCTCGGGAGGTACGGCGAGCAGGCCGAGGGAAACCCGGAGAGGCTGGAGGCGGTGGAGGAGCGGCTCGAGCTCTTGCGCGCGCTCGCCCGCAAGCACGGTGGGTCGATCGAGGCCGCGCTCGCGCGGGCCGAGGTGATGCGGGAGGAGCTCGTCACCGTCGAGGGCTCTGGACAGCGGCTCGCCGCGATCGAGCGCGAGCTCGGCGAGCTGGGACCCTCGGTGGTCGCCGCCGCGCGAGAGCTCGGGGCGGCCCGGGCGAGCGCGGCGGAGACCTTTTCGGGCAAGGTGGAGCGGCGGCTCGCGCCGCTGGGCATGGGGCGCTGCAGCGTCCAGGTGGCCTTCTCCCCGCCCGACGGAGGGCTGCCGCTCGGTGGTCTCGTCCTCGGCAAGTCGGGAGCCGAGCGCGCCCGCATCCTCATCGCGCCCAATCCAGGCGAACCCCTGCGGCCGCTCGCCCGCATCGCCTCCGGCGGCGAGCTCTCGCGCATCCTGCTCGCGGTGAAGCGCGCCCTCGCCGAGGCCGACCCGGTGCTGACCTACGTCTTCGACGAGGTGGACGCTGGGATCGGCGGTGGCGTGGCGGAGGCTGTGGGACGCCTCCTCGCAGAGGTCGCGCGCGAGAGGCAGGTGCTCTGCGTCACCCATCTCGCTCAGGTGGCAGCGTTCGCCCACCGGCACCTCCTCGTGGAGAAGACCGTGCGTGAGGGTCGCAGCGCCACGAGGGTGTCCGAGCTCGTCGGAGAGGGCGCGCGCAGGGGTGAGGTGGCGCGCATGCTGGCGGGCGCAACTATCACCGGCACCGCGCTGGAGCACGCGGGCGCGCTTCTGGCGGCCGCGCGGGAGGTCTCGGCGTTACCCCACGCTCCAGCGCGCGGGCGGCGGTCGAGCCCTGTCCGATCGGCAGCGCGGAGGGTGCGCGCGTGAGCGTGGCGAGGCGAGCCCGCGCAGGTTCGGCCGGAACGGAGGTCGGGCGCCGGCGTCTCGGCGCCGCTTCGCCGGCGGCGACGAGGCCCTCGCGCCACGGAGCGAGCGTTGACCGCCGCGGCGGCGGGTTGCTACGCTTCGGGCCCTCGCATGGTCGGCCACCTTCCCCCATGAAGCTCGTCGCGCAGGGCCTCAGCGATGTGGGTCGCAAGCGGGATCACAACGAGGACTCGCTGCTCATCGACGAGGAGCTCGGGCTGTACGTCATCGCCGACGGCATGGGCGGCCATGCGGGGGGCGCCACCGCTTCCCGGCTCGCGGTCGAGACCATCCAGTCGCGCCTGAGGGATGCGCGCTCGGCGCGCGCGGACCTCTTTCGGGAGGATCAATCGCTCGAGGAGAGCCCGCTCCGCGAGCTGCTGCGGGAGGCCGTCGAGGACGCTTGCCACAGCATTTACGCGGTGGGACAGGCCAATCCAGCCCTGGCCGGCATGGGCACGACCGTGACGGCGGCGCTCGCCGCCGGTTCGAACGTCCTGGTGGCGCACGTCGGCGACAGCCGCATGTACGTCGCGCGGAACGGGCGGCTCTATCAGGTGTCGGAGGACCATTCCTTCGTCAACGAGCAGCTCAAGGCGGGCATCATCAGCGCCGAGGAGGCGCGCAACAGCAGGCACAAGAACGTCATCACGCGGTCGGTGGGCTTCGAGCCCGACGTCGAGGTCGACCTCATGGGCCTCGAGGTGGAGCCGGGCGACAGGCTGGTGGTCTGCTGTGATGGCCTCTCGAACATGCTGGCCGACGAAGAGATCTTGGGAATCGTCGAGGAGGCCACGCTCGAAAGCGCCCCCAGGCGGTTGGTGGAGCTCGCGAATCAGCGCGGGGGCGACGACAACATCTCGGTCATCGTCGTCCACGCAACCTGAGGCGCGGAACGGCGGGGCTCACGCTGAATCTTCCCGGGTCGCCAGGTGGGTGTGGGTCCTGGAGCGCACCGGACCGCCGGGTGGGTTGGCGCGCGGGCTCGGATCGGGCCCCGAGCTTCCCCGCCCAGGCCACCGCTCTTAGGTTCATCGCCGATGCCGACTGGACCCCGAGAAGGTAAGCCGTCGTCGCGGGCGCGGCGCTCCCAAAGCTTCACGGTCATCGTCGTGAGCGACCGTTCGCAGGCGGTGCGGAAGGTCACCGTGACCCGGCGCACCCTGGTGCGGGCGGCATCGGTCGCCGGGTTCGTCGCGCTCCTCCTCCTCGCCCTCGGTGTCCACTACGCGATTCTCCTGCGCAAGGGCCCCACCATCGTGGCGAGCTTCAACACCCTCGTCTTGGAGGGGGAGAACGCACACCTCAAGAAGCAGCTCGCCACGGCGCAGGATCGCCTCTCCCACATCGCGAGCACGCTCGACCGGGTGGAGCGGTACGACACCAAGCTCCGCGCGGTCTCGACCTTGCCTGCGGGCGGTCAGGGCGAGGCTGCCGAGGCCGTGGTGGAAGGCGCCGGCAAGGCCAAGCGGCCGAAGAGGGGATCGCTCTCCGACGAACTGGCGGCGGTCGAGGGCCACGCTGCGCGCCAGGAGAGCGCGCTCGAGGAGTCGGGGCGCTACTTCGAGGAGCAGCGCACGCTGCTCGCCACCGCCCCCGCGGCCTGGCCCACGCGCGGGTGGGTCACCTCCGATTTCGGCACCCGGCTCGACCCGTACACCGCCGAGCGCGTCATGCACCGTGGCCTCGACATCGCGACCGCGATGGGCCAGCCGGTGCGGAGCCCCTCGGACGCCACCGTCCTTTTCGCGGGCACCGAGAGCGGCTACGGCAAGGTCCTCATCCTCGACCACGGCTATGGCGTGAACACCCGCTACGGCCACCTCTCGCAGATCCACGTGAAGGCGGGCGACAAGGTGAAGCGGGGCGACACGGTCGCCGCCGTGGGCAACACCGGGCGTTCCACCGGGCCGCACCTGCACTACGAGGTCCGGGTGAACGGCGTTCCCGAAAACCCCCGCAAGTTCATCCTCGAATAACCCGGCGGCCCGCCCGTACTACCCTCGGTGCGGCGGCCCACGGCGCCGGGCCCGCGCGTTGCTTTCGCGTGGCGCGTGGTTACGCAAGAGGGTAGCCTCTCGCCCCCCCGGCCCCGTCCCGCTGCGAGGAAATGGATGCTGAACTACGTCGTCAAAAAGATCATCGGCACGAAGAACGAGCGCGAGCTGCGGCGGATCACGCCGCTCATCGCGCGCGTGGGGGAGCTCGAGCCGAAGATGAAGGCGCTGTCCGACGCCGATTTCCCCAGGCTCACCGCCAAGTGGAAGGAGGAGGTCGGAAACGGGCGCGGCCTCGAGGAGCTCATGCCGGAGGCCTTCGCCGCCGTGCGGGAGGCGGGCGTCCGCGCGCTGGGGATGCGGCACTTCGACGTGCAGCTCGTCGGCGGGGCCGTCCTCCACGCCGGCAAGATCGCCGAAATGAAGACCGGCGAGGGGAAGACGCTCGTGGCGACCCTGCCCTGCGCGCTGAATGCGCTCGCCGGGCGTGGCGTGCACGTGGTGACGGTGAACGACTACCTGGCCCGGCGCGACGCCGAGTGGATGGGGCGGCTGCACCGGTTCCTCGGGCTCACCGTGGGGGTGGTGGTCCATGGCATCTCCGACGCCGAGCGCCAGCGGAACTACGGCTGCGACGTGACCTACGGGCAGAACAACGAGTTCGGCTTCGACTACCTGCGCGACAACATGAAGTTCCGCCTGCAGGACTACGTCCAGCGCGAGCTCCACTACGCCATCGTGGACGAGGTGGACTCGATCCTGGTGGACGAGGCGCGCACGCCGCTCATCATCAGCGGCCCGACCGACGAGGCGACGGACAAGTACTACACGGTGAACCAGGTCATCCCCTCGATGATCCGGGACCAGGACTTCACCGTCGACGAGAAGACGCGCACCGTCGTCATGAGCGACCCGGGCATCGCCAAGATGGAGAAGAAGCTCGGCATCTCGAACCTCTACGACCCGGATCAGATCGAGCTCCTGCACCACGTGGAGCAGGCCCTGCGCGCGCACCACCTCTACCGCAACGAGGTGGACTACGTCGTGAAGGAAGGCGAGGTGGTCATCGTCGACGAGTTCACCGGCCGTCTCATGCCGGGCCGGCGCTGGTCGGACGGGCTCCACCAGGCCGTCGAGGCCAAGGAGGGCGTCAAGATCGAGAACGAGAACCAGACGCTCGCCACCATCTCCTTCCAGAACTACTTCCGCATGTACTCGAAGCTGGCGGGCATGACCGGCACGGCCGACACCGAGGCCGAGGAGTTTGCGAAGATCTACAACCTCGACGTCGTCGTCATCCCCACCCACAAGGTGAACGTCCGCAAGGACGCGGAGGACGTCGTCTACAAGACCGAGCGGGAGAAGTTCGGCGCGCTCTGCGAGGAGATCGAGGCGCGCCACGCCAAGGGCCAGCCCATGCTGGTGGGCACCGTCTCGGTGGCGAAGAGCGAGGTGGTGTCGTCGCTCCTCAAGCGGCGCGGCGTGCCCCACAACGTGCTCAACGCCAAGCACCACCAGCGCGAGGCGGAGATCGTCGCGCAGGCGGGCCGCAAGGGCTCGGTGACCATCTCCACCAACATGGCCGGCCGCGGCACCGACATCGTCCTCGGCGGCAACCCCGAGATGATGGCGAAGCACGAGGTGGGGGTCGAGCCCGACGCGCCCATGGACGGGGAGGAGGTCGAGGTCTTCGAGGCGCGCCGGACGGCCTGGGCGAAGCGGCTGGAGGAGCTCACCGGCAAGCTGAAGGCGCAGACCGCGCGCGAGCACGACGAGGTGACCGCGCTGGGCGGCCTGCACATCGTGGGCACCGAGCGCCACGAGTCGCGGCGCATCGACAACCAGCTCCGGGGCCGCGGCGGGCGTCAGGGTGATCCCGGCTCGTCCATCTTCTACCTCTCGCTCGAAGACGACCTGATGCGGATCTTCGCGTCGGACCGGATCTCCAGGCTCATGGAGACCTTGGGGATGAAGGAGGGCGAGCAGATCGAGCACCGCCTCCTGACGAAGGCCATCGCCAACGCGCAGAAGAAGGTGGAGGCGCACAACTTCGACATCCGGAAGAACCTCCTCGAGTACGACGACGTCATGAACCAGCAGCGCAAGTCGGTGTACCGGCTTCGTCGCATGGTGCTGGGCTTCGGGGCGGGGGTCCCGGTGGTGGAGTTCGACGAGGACCCGAAGACGCGCAAGAAGACGCGCCGGGAGCAGGTCTTCTCGTGGGCCGACGCCCGCGAGCACATGCTCGACACCATCGACGACCTGGTCGTCGACATGGTGTCGAACACCTGCCCGGAGGGCACCTCCCCCTCGAAGTGGGACCTGGAGGCGCTTTCCGCCCTGGTGAAGGACCAGTTCGGGCTCGAGGTGAGCTTCGGGGCGGCTGGAGGTCGCGGCGCGGACGCGCGCCCCGCCATCGAGGAGCAGGTCTACAAGGTCGTGGAGAAGGCCTACCGCGCGAAGGAGGAGTCCTTCGGGAGTGACGCGGACGGCGTGCCGGTGCTCCGGCGATGGGAGCAGTACGTCTACCTCCAGTCCATCGACCAGCTCTGGAAGGACCATCTGCTCGCGATGGACCACCTGCGCCAGGGCATCGGGCTGCGTGGCTACGGCCAGAAGGACCCGAAGCAAGAGTACAAGAAGGAAGGCTACGAGATGTTCGTGCAGATGACCTGGCGCGTGAAGAGCGCGGTCATCGGCAACATGCTCCGGCTGCAGCTCGTGCGGCAGGAGTCGGCGGAGGAGATCGAGGCCAAGCGCCTCGCGCTCGCCCGGCGGCAGCGGGTGCAGGAGACGCACGGGGCCGAGACAGACGGGGAAGCGCGCGCACTACCCAAGGGGGCGACGATGGTGCGCAGCGAGCCCAAGGTCGGGCGGAACGATCCCTGTCCGTGTGGCTCCGGCAAGAAGTACAAGAAATGCCACGGACTGACTGAAGCCAACGCCTGATCCCCGAGGCTGCCCGCTGGAGGGCGCCCCCGCGCGTCCCCTCCGCGCTTCGCTCGACAGCCCCGCGCGGGGCATGAGCGAAATGCCGGATCTTTCATCTCCGCCTCGATCAGGTGCGTTGACGCGGCGAGACACCGCTGCCAAGTTGGGCTACGTCCGCCGATTGACCCGAGAATCAACCCGGAGAGCCCATGGCCACCCCCGCAGAAAAGCTGAAGGATCCTACCCTTCCCCCCGGCGGAGGCTTCCTGCTCTCCCCGGCAGGCACGGAGCGCATCCGCACCTCCGAGGACTTCACCGAGGACCAGCGGGCGTTCTTCGCCACCGCGGAGGGGTTCGCCAACGAGCGCGTCCTCGCCAACGCCGAGCGGATCGAGCACAAGGACAACGCCTTCCTCCGCACGCTCCTGCGCGAGGCGGGTGAGCTGGGGCTCCTCGGGATGGACGTTCCCGAGGCCTACGGCGGCATGGCCCAGGACGAGACCTCCTCCATGCTCGTGACGGAGGCGATGGCGAAGAACGGCGCCTGGTCCGTGACGTTCGGCGCCCAGGTCGGCATCGGCTCCCTGCCCATCGTGTACTTCGGTACCGAGGCGCAAAAGCAGAAGTATCTCCCCAAGCTCGTCTCGGGCGAGTGGGTCTCGGCGTACGCGCTCTCCGAAGCCTCCTCCGCCTCCGACGCGCTCGGCGCGCGAACCAAGGCCGTCCGCTCACCCGACGGCAAGAGCTGGATCCTGAACGGCTCGAAGCAGTGGATCACGAACGCCGGCTTCGCCGACGTGTTCATCGTGTTCGCCAAGATCGACGGCGACAAGTTCAGCGCCTTCATCGTGGACCGCGACACGCCCGGGTTCAGCGTCGGGCCCGAAGAGCACAAGATGGGCATTCGCGGCTCTTCCACCTGCCCCCTCATCTTCGAGGACGCGACGATCCCGTTCGAGAACCTCCTCGGCGAGCCCGGCAAGGGGCACCGCATCGCCTTCAACATCCTCAACATCGGGCGGCTGAAGCTGGGCGTGGGCTGCGTCGCCGGATGCCGCACCTCTCTCCAGCTGGCGGTGGAGTACGGTCGCGAGCGCAAGGCCTTCGGCCAGCCCATCACGAACTTCGGCCTGATCCGCGAGAAGCTCGCGCGCATGGTGGCGATGGTCTACGTGGGCGAGGCGATGAGCTATCGCACCACCGGGCTCATCGACGCGCGCGTCGCCCTCTCCCCGACGCCGTACGGCTCGCCCGAGCACGACCGCGACCTCATCACCGCCGTCGAGGAGTACAACATCGAGGCCTCCATCCTGAAGGTCTGGGGCTCCGAGGCGCTGTCGCAGGTCGCGGACGAGGCGCTCCAGATTCACGGTGGGTATGGCTTCGTCGAGGAGTACACCATCGAGCGCGTGTACCGCGATAACCGGGTGAACCGGATCTTCGAGGGCACCAACGAGATCAACCGGATGCTCATCCCGGGCACCCTGCTGAAGCGAGCCATGAAGGGGCAGTTCCCGCTCATGCAGCTCGCCCAGACGGTGTGCCAGTCGGTGGCGCGCGGCGAGCTGCCGCGGCCCGGCCCGGGCCCGCTCGCCCGCGAGCGGCGCATCGCCGAGCTCAACAAGTACATGATGGTGTACGCGTTGCAGACCGCCGTCGAGACGTTCGGGCCGGTGCTCTCCGAGCGGCAGGAAGTGCTCGCCGCCCTGGCCGACATCGCCATCGAGGCGTACGCCGTCGACAGCGCCGTCGCCCGCGCCATGCAGAGCGCAGAGGGTGGCAAGCTGAGCCCGGTGGTGGAGGCCGCGGTGAAGCTCTACGCCCTCGAAGCGCACGAGCGAGCGCACACTCAGGCGAAGAAGGCGGTGCGCGCTACGGTGGTCGATGCAGCGGCGTGCCGGGAGCACCTCGCGGCGCTGCGCAAGCTCCTCGACGAGGAGCCGGTGGACATCACCGCCCTTCGCGAGACGCTCGCCAACGCCACGCTGGAAGCGGGCAAGTACCCGCTGTTCTGGGCCTGAGGCCGCGATGAAGGCGGCCTTCGTCCTCGTTCGCTGCGAGTTGGGGAAGGTGGAGGCCGTCGCCAACGCCATCATGGAGCTCGACGGCGTCTCGGAGGTCCACTCCGTCACCGGCCCCTGGGATCTCATCGTGAAGCTGTACGCCGCGGACTACGACGCTTTCGGCGACCTCATCCCTGGTGCGCTGCAGGCGGTCCCGGGTATCCGTGAGACCGAGACCCTGCTCGCCTTCCGGGCCTTCAAGCCCGGTTAGGCAGGCGGGGCGGGCCTTCGAGCTCGCTCAGGCCGGCAGGCGGGCGGACTGCCGGCGCGCGTCCCGGCGAGCCGAAGGTCATCCGCCGTAGTCGCGCCGGTACATCCGTTCGATGGCCACCATGAACGAGACGGCGAGCGGCCCGACCAGGAAACCCACCGGGCCGAACGCCGCCAGCCCCCCGAAGAGCGCGAAGAAGATGACCGCCCCGTGGATGGGCACTCCGCCCCGGATGAAGACCGGCTTGAGGACGTTGTCCACCATGGCCACCACGCCGATGGCGTAGCCCGCGAGGAAGAGGCCGTGCCCCAGCTGCCCTGTCGCGAGCTTCAGGATGGCCAGGGCGAGGACGACCACCGTGGCGCCCACGAAGGGCACCAGGGCGAGGAAGAAGGTGGTGAAGGCGAAGAAGACGGCGTTGGGGACGCCCGCGATGAGGTAGCCGACCAGCGCCAGGGCGGACTGCACGCCAGCCGTCGCGATGGTGGAGACGAGCACCGTCACGGTGACCCGCCGGAAGTCGCGCAGGAGCTCCGAGAGCTGGCCGCGCTTGAGCGGGATGGCGTCGTTCAGCCAGGCCACCAGCGAGGGGCCGTCGACGAGCAGGAAATACAGCGCCACCAGCATGAGCACCGTCTGGAAGAGGATGCTGCCGGTGGCGGAGAGGAACTTGGCGGCGATCCCCGCCGCCCGAGCGCCCTCGGCGCCGATGATGTCCTGCAGTCGCTCGAGGCTGCTCGGGAGCTCGCGCTCCAGGCGCTCCGCCACCGGGCGCAACGCCTCCGGGACGCGCCGTACCAGCCCCTCGAGCGCGTGCGTCTGCAGCGCGCCGCGCAGCCACGCGACCCCCTGCACGGCCTGCGGCACGAGCACCACCGCCAGCGCGGACATGGGCCCCAGCACCGCGACCACCACCGCGACGGTGATGACGGCCGCCGCCCGCTTGCGTCCCTTCATCCCCGCGGCGAGCCGATCCATCACCGGGGCGAGCGCCCCCGCCACCACCGCCGCCACGAAGATCGAGGTGGCGAAGGGAAGGGCGATCTCGAGCACCAGCCAGATCGCCAGTACGGCCAGGGAGACGAGGACGAACTGGGCGACGCGGGCCGGGACCATGGTGCCGTCAGAAGTTGAGGTGCACGGACTGCGGAGGAACGCCGGCGCGCGCGAGGGTCGCCTTCACGTCCTCGACCATGGCCGTCATCCCGCATGCGAAGGCGACGGTGCTCTCCGGAGGCGAGCCAGCGAACCCCATGGCGTGGGCGACCTCCTGCACCCGCCCGCGAACCCCCGGCCAGGCTTCGTCCTCCCCGGAGGGGCAGAGCACCACCCGGATCCCCGCGCTCTCCCAGGACAGGTACTCGCCGCGGTAGGCGAAGTCCGAACCCCGCCGCTGCCCGTAGAACAGCACAACCCCCTCGAAGAGCGAGCGGTGCGCCAGGACGTGCTGGATGATGGAACGGATGGGCGCGATGCCGGAGCCGGCGGCGAACAGCAGCACGTGCCGGCCGTGCGCCTCCTGCACGGCGAAGCCCTCGCCGAACGGGGGCGAGGTCAGGATGGACGCGCCGGGCGTGGCGGCCGCCACGATCTCGTCGGCCACCCGGCCGCCCCGCTTGACCAGGAGGTCGGCCCGGCCGGATGGATGCGGCGCGCTGGCGAGGGCGAAGTACGCCTCGCCCGAGGCGGCGTGGAGCTTCACCACCTGTCCAGGCCTGCCGTGGTGGCGCGCCAGCCTCTCCGGAAGCAGCACCCGCAGCCCGCGAAGGCACGCCGTCTCGTCCCAGGCAGCCTCCACGACAGCAGGGGCGAGGGGCGTCGCGGCGAGCGTCACGGCCCCCCCTTTATCACCCTTTCCCGCCCGTCGCGCGGTCCCATGTCGAGCGGCGGTGGAAGCGGCAGCGTCTGTCCATCGCGCGCCGCGATGGTGGGGACGCCGGTGCGTTCGGAGATGCCGAGCGCCACGCGGTCAGGGCCGTAGCGGAGGAGCTGCATGCCGAAGTGCGTGAGAACTCCCAGCTTCGGCCGCACCGCGGCGATGAGCCGCTCGGCATCGTCGGCGCCGAGGTGCAGGAGCTTGCGGTCGCCGCCGACGAGCCGGGTGGTATTGACGAGGAGCACGTCCACGCCGGCGTAAGCCTCGGGGAGCGCATCCATCCAGAACGTGTCCACCACGTGCCCCACCGTCACGCCGGGCGCCGAGAGCCGGTAACCATAGGTCTCCACGCCGTGATCGTGGGCGAGGGGCGTCGCGAGGTGAACGCCCGGCCCGAGCCCGTAGGAGCCACCCTCGCGGAGCCGCTCCACCTTGCGAACGAAGGCCTGCGCGTACCGGAAGACCACCGGCTCCCCGTCGAGCGCGTCGGAGGGCGCGAGGAGCGCCGCGCGCGGGCGGAACCCGCCGCCCGTGATCGCCTCCACCACGGCGGTGGCGTCCCCGGCGTGATCGAGGTGACGGTGGGTGAGGAGCAGCGCGTCGATGGTCGCCGGGTCGATGCGGGGCCGCGAGGCGAGCGCGCGCACCAGCGCTCCCGGGCCGGGGTCCACCCACAGCCGAACGCCGGCGAGCGTGTAGACGAGCCCGCCGGACCGGCGGAGCTGGGTGGCGACCACGTGGCGGGCGCCAGCCGTGCCCAGGACCTTCAGGCCGTCCTGAGCCGGCTGGGTGGGGCGGGCGGGCATGCGCTCGTCATAGCCGGCGCCGGCGATGGCCACCGCCGGAGGGCGCACGGTCGAGCGCTATTCGTACTTCAGGAGCGCATGCGAGCGGGCCTCGCCCAGCCTGCGGCTGCCCCCGAGGAAGGCGAGCTCCACCAGGAAGGAGAATCCAACCACCTCGCCGCCGGAGCGCGCCACCAGCCTCGCCACCGCCGCCGCCGTGCCGCCCGTCGCGAGCACGTCGTCCACCACCAGCACGCGCTCGCCCGGCGCCACCGCGTCGAGGTGCATCTCGAGCGCATCCTCGCCGTACTCCAGCGCGTACACCTCGCGCGCCGTGCGCCAGGGGAGCTTGCCAGGTTTGCGCACGATGCCGAGCCCCGCTCCCAGCGCGAGCGCGAGGGGGGCGGCGAAGATGAAGCCGCGCGACTCGATGCCGAGCACCTTCGTCACCGAGGCGGAGGCGAACGGCTCCGCCATGGCGTGGACGGCCGCGCGAAAGCATTCTGCGTCGGCGAGGAGCGGGGTGATGTCCTTGAAGACGACACCCTTCTTCGGGAAGTCGGGGACGTCCCGGACGCGCGCGCGCAGCCTGTCGAGCATGCGGCGGAAAGTACCACACGTGCCGGGCGCCAGACCGTCGAGGGGCGCGAGCCCAGTGCCCGGTCTGTCACTGCAAGTACTGCAGCGGGTCCCGCGGCCGCGTGCCCTCGCGGACCTCGAAATGGAGGTGCGGACCGGTGGTCCGGCCCGTCTGGCCCACCCTGGCCACCGGCTGCCCGGCGCGCACGCGATCGCCCTCTCGCACCAGGACCGCGCTGGCGTGCGCGTAGAGCGTCAGGAGGTCGCCCGGGTGGCGGAGAATGACGATGGTGCCGTACCCCGATTGCTGGCCGGTGAAGAGGACGGTGCCGTCCGCCGCCGCCAGGACCGGCGTGCCCTCCGGGGCGGCGATGTCGATGCCGTCGTGGCGGGCACCCTGGCGCGGACCGAAGCGGCTGTACAGCACGCCGCGCAGCGGCCACCGGAGCACCTTGCCAGCTTGGGCCGTCCGCTCGGGCCGGGGTGGGTCCTCCACCTCGGGCTCCGGGGGGGCCCCCGGAACGGCGGGCGGCACCACCACGATGCGGGTGGCCCCGGGGACAAAGAGCTCCGTACCGGCCTCCAGCGCTCGCGCGCTGCGCAGGCCGTTCACGAGGAGCAGGTCGCGCTGGGAGACGCCGTACGCCCCTGCGATGCGGTAGAGCGTCTCGCCCCGCTTCACCACGTGGACCACGCCCACCAGATCCGGCTCGACGTGCGCCTCCCCTTCCAGCGGAAAGGGAGGGGCGCCGGAGCGGTGCCGGCACCCCGTCAGCAGGACGAGGAGGGCGAGCGCGCCGGCCGCGCCTCGCCGCAGCCTCAAGGGAACGGCACCTTGGCGTAGCCGCCCACCGTCCAGCTCTGCAGCCCCTCGAGGAACGCGTCGTGGCTCCAGTCGAGGTGGAGCGGCGTCACCGAGGCGAGGCCATCCTGGAAGACGCAGTTGCAGTCGGAGCGCGGGATGTCCTCGTTCACCGCCCCCTCGCCGCCGATCCAGTAGTACTTGCGCCCGCGCGGATCCGTCTTCTCCACCACCTCGTTGCCGTAGGTGCGCTTGCCGAGCCGGGCGAAGCGGTAGCCCTTCACCGGGCCCGCGGGCACGTTCACGTTGAGGAGCACCGGCGCCGGAGGTGGCCGCGCCAGCACGCGCCTCGCGACCGCGGCCGCGAACGCCGCCGCGTGCTCGAAGGCATGGGGAGGCGGGGCGGCCAGGGACACCGCGACCGCATGGCAGCCGAGGAGCGCCCCCTCCATCGCCGCCGCCACGGTGCCCGAGTAAAGCACGTCGTTGCCCAGGTTCGGGCCGTGGTTGACCCCCGAAACGACGATGTCCGGCCGGCGCCCCCGGAGGACGAGGTTCATGCCCAGGTAGACCGCGTCGGTAGGTGTTCCGTCCACGCTGAACCGGCGCGGCCCCACCTCGACCAGGCGCAGCGGGCGGTGGAGCGAGATGGAGTGGCTGGAGGCGGACTGCTCCCGGTCGGGCGCGACGATCCAGACCTCGTCCCCCGGGAAGGCCGCCGCCAGGGCGGCCAGGCCCGGCGCGTGGACGCCGTCGTCGTTGGAGAGGAGGACCCGCAACGGATGCCCGGGCTCAGCGGAGGCCCACGACGAGGAGGAGCAGGGTGGCGGCGCTAGAAGCGATCAGGGCCCAGCCGAGCTCGCGCAGCCGACGAGGGGGGACACGCAGAAGGCATACGGCGAGGGACAGGAGCGCGGTGGGAGCGAGCGCGATGGGCGCGGCCTGCGGGACGCCCACGAGCGCGCAGAGCGGGAAGGTCGCGGCCAGCCCGCCCGCGACGAGGACCGCGTGGAGCCGGCCCGGATCGCGCCGCCCCTTCGTGCGCGCGCGCACGAGGACGACCTGGACGGCCAGGATGGCGCTCGAGAAGGCCAGGATCCAGGCCGCCCAGCTCGCGAAGGCGACCGCGAGCGAAACGCCCGCCGCCAGCGCCACCACCAGGCCCGCGGAGGAGAGGGCCGCGGCGACGATCACCTCGCCCACCAGCGTCTTCTCGAGCTTGCGCAGCACGAGCCCCCCCACCGCCACCGCCAGGGCGAACGACACGCCGAGCGCTGCGCGTGCCGCCGCCGGCGCCAGCGCGGTTCCGGCGGCGCCCGTCAGCGCGGCGCCCCCTCCCAGCATGAGGAGAGCCCGCCGAGCGCGCGCGCCGTCCTCCTCGAGCGCCCGGCGCCCGCGGCCACCCGCCAGCAGGAGCAGCGGCTCGTGGGCAAGAAAGGCGAGGACAGCCGCGACCGAGAGCGCGGCCGCAGCCGGCGTAACCGTGCCCAGCGCGAGCGCGGTGAGGAGGGGCATCGCGAGCTGTCCGTAGGCGCCGTGCTCGTGGGGGACGAGCGAACGCCTCCGGGTCAGGGGAGCGGACGAGGGGGAGATCGCATCGGCCATGCTCGACGGCGTTCTTACCCGCGCGCGGGGAGCCCCGCACCCGAGACTGCCCTGCCGTCGACGTGGCGAAGCGTCCCCCTCGCGGCTATCCCGTCCTCGCGCGAAGCGAGGAAGAGCGCGGCGCGAACGTGAAGCGGAGGAGAGCGATGGCGCAGGGAGCGAAGGTCGCCTGCATCCTGTCTGCGGGCTACGAGGATTCGGAGTTCCGCATCCCCTACGACCGCCTCAAGGCGGCCGGCATGCAGGTGGACGTCGTCGGCGTGAAGGCGGGCGACGTGCTGGCCGGCAAGGCGGGCAAGGAGAAGGTGAAGGTCGACAAGGGCATCGGCGAGGTGAAGCCAGCCGACTACCAGGCCCTGCTCATCCCGGGAGGCTACTCGCCGGATCACCTCCGCGCCGACAAGCGCTTCGTCGATTTCGTGCGGGAGATCGACGCGGCAGGCAAGCTCGTCGCATCGGTGTGCCACGGCCCGCAGATCCTCATCACCGCCGGGCTGGTGAAGGGCAGGACGCTCACCGCCTGGACCACGATCCAGGAAGATTTGCGCCAGATCGGCGCGACCGTGAAGGACGAGCCGGTGGTGGTGGACAAGAACTGGATCACGAGCCGCAAGCCGGACGACCTGGCGCAGTTCAGCGACGCCATCGTCCAGCGCATGCGGTGAGCGCGCTGCGGGGGCGGCCTAACGTCGCCCGTCCCTCCCGAGGACGCGGGCGAGCAGGTCGGGCCGGTCGGTCATGATGCCGTCGATCCCCGCCGCGATGAGGGCGCGCATGTCCTCCTCGGCGTCCACCGTCCAGGCGAAGACGGCCATGCCCTTCCGGTGCAGGTACGCGATGGTCGGCGCGTCGAGGACGACGATGTCCGTCCCTTCCATGCGGTAGGGCAGATCGGCCACCTCCCAGCCCTCCGGACAGCCGGTGGAGCCCTCCGCGCGCGCCGCCATGACGTGGCAGGTGGCGGCGCCCTCCGGGAGGAAGTGGCAGGCTTCGGGCAGGAGCTCCCGCAGCCGCTCCCCCTGCGCGTCGTGCTGCGACCCGATGCAGACCCGGTCCACCGCACCGGCCTCCCGCACGCAGGCGACCAGCCTCTCGGCGAGAGACGGATCTTCGCTCTTCGCCTCGACGTTCACGCGCGTGGCGGGATGCCGGGCGAGGAGCTCCCTGAAGGTCGGCGGCGCGATGCCGCGCCCGCGCCATGGAAAGGTGGCGCCGCCGTCGGACGAGAAGCGCGCCCCGGCGTCGAGGCGTTGCACCTCCGCCAGCGTGCGCGCCTCGATGGTGCCGGGCTCGCCGGTGAGCCTGGACGTCTCGCCGTCGTGGAAGACCACCACCTCGCCGTCCGAGGTGAGGTGCACGTCCGTCTCGAAGGCGTCGGCGCCGAGGCGCGCGGCGAGGTCGAAGGCGGGGAGGGTGTTCTCGGGGGCCAGGAGTGCGCCGCCGCGGTGGGCCACGAGCCAGGGCCGGCGCAGGTCGAGGTAGGGCTTCACCGCTCGCAAGATAGCCCGCCGCTGCCGGCACGCCAGGTGAGGCCCGCGCGGCGGCGTGCCGGCTCCGGTCTCCGCCGCTACGATCCGGGCCGTGCCGGTCCCCTCCTTGCGCGTCCTGGACGCGATCGACGACGTGGGCGAGGCGGAGTGGGACGCGCTCACCGCCGAGGAGCCCGGGCGCGCGAGCCCCTTCGTCCGGCACGCCTTCCTCTCCGCGCTGGAGGGCTCCGGCAGCGCCTCCGTCCGCACCGGCTGGCACCCGCGCCACCTCACCCTGCGGCGGGGCGGGCAGCTCGTCGCGGCCGCTCCGGCCTACGTGAAGCGCGACTCGCACGGCGATTTCGGGCGCGACTGGGAGTGGGCCGCTGCCGCCGAGCGCGCTGGCCTGGGCTACTTCCCCAAGCTCGTCCTCGGGGTCCCGTTCACGCCCGCCACCGGGCGGCGACTCCTGGTCGCCCCCGGCGAGGACCGGAGCGAGGCGGTGCGCGCCCTGGTCGCGGCGGCGCGGGCGCTCGCGGACGAGGAGGGGCTGCGCACGATCCAGGTCCTCTTCCCGGGCGCCGAGGAGGCCGCCGAGCTGGAGGCGCTGGGATTCGCGCTGCGGCTCGACTTCCAGTACCACTGGACCAACGCCGGCTACCGCGAGGCCGCCGACTTCCTGGCGCGCTTCTCCTCCAAGCGGCGCAACGCCATCAAGCGCGAGCGCGCCGCGCCGGCCGCGCAGGGCATTGCCATCCGCACGGTGGGAGGGGTGGAGCTCGCCGCGGACGCGCGAGGCTGGGCTCGCGACATGTACGACCTCCACCGCAACAGCCTGGACCGCATGGCCTGGGGCATGCGGTTCGTCAATCGCGGCTTCTACGAGCGCGTCCTCGCCGGGATGCCGGACGCGATCGAGATCGTGGAGGCGCGGCGGGGCGGCGCGCTGGTGGCCGCGGCCTTCAACGTGGCGAGCCCCACCCGCCTCTACGGCCGCTACTGGGGGTGCCGCGAGGAGCATCCCTTCCTGCATTTCAACGTCTGCCTCTACCACTCGGTGGACGCCTGCATCCGGAACGGGCGCGAGGCCTTCGAGGGCGGTGCTGGCGGCGAGCACAAGCTCACCCGCGGCTTCGAGCCCGCGCTCACCTACGGCGCCCACCTCTTCCTCGACGCCAGGCTCGACGCACCGCTGCGGCGCCACCTGGCAGTGGAGGCACGCGAGCGGCGGGAGGCGCTCGCACGCTGGCGAAGGGACGACGCGGTGCTCAAGGGCGTCCCGCCCGCCGCCGGGACCAGCGGAGGGTGAGCTCCCGGCGGAAGCTCGCCCCGCCGGCGCGCCCCGCCAGTTCCCGCACCTCGCGCTGGAGTCGCGCGAGCCCTTCCGGACCCAGCGCCGGCCCCGCGTAGGAGAAGGAGGCGACCACCGCCTCCAGCGCGCCCGGGTCGAGGAACGCCTGCTGGACGAAGGGCTCAGCGCACCGTGGCGCCCCGCCGGTCGCGAGCGCGAGGAGCTGTCTCGTGCGGTCGGCCGTCCGAGGACGGGCCTTCGGGTTTGCGCCGGCCAGGAGCTCCGCCAGCCCGCGCATGAAGGGCGTCGCCGCGAAGCGCGCCTCCACCACGGCCGCCACGCCCTCCGGTTCGAGGAGCCGCGCCAGCTCGGCGCCGGCGCGCTGCGGGTCCACCCAGTGCACCGCATCGGCGAGGGTGACCAGCCCGTAGGTCGAAGGTGCCAGCCCGGTGGCCTCCGCCGCCGCGTGCACCGTCACCACCCTCGCCTCGCCCCGGCGCTCCTCCAGCACGTCGAGCATGGCGCGAGCGGGCTCGGCGGCGTCCACCTGGAGCCCCCGCCGCGCGAGCGGCAGGGCGAGGTCGCCCGTGCCTGCGGCGAGGTCCGCCACCCGTCCCCCGCGGGCGAGCTCCGCCAGCCGGTCGACCAGCGCGGCGGGGTAGGGCGGTCTCTCGCGGTAGGCGCCGGCGAGCCGGTTGAAGACCCAGCGGCGCTCATCGTGGAGCGGGACGGAGCGGCGGCCCACCGGCGCAATGTAGTACTCCCCGCCGCGTGCGGCGGGAGGGGGGCCGGGCCGCTACACTCCGCGCCCACATGCCGTCCGACCCGGTCGTCTCCATCCGAGGGCTGAAGAAGCGCTACGGCACCTTCGAGGCCGTCGCCGGGATCGACCTC
This sequence comes from Myxococcales bacterium, assembly GCA_038320275.1. Lineage (GTDB taxonomy): Bacteria > Myxococcota > Myxococcia > Myxococcales > Anaeromyxobacteraceae > Anaeromyxobacter_A. The sequence goes on from JBBQEB010000010.1 coordinate 43,428, forward strand.
GACGTCGAACGCGGCGAGATCTTCGCGCTGCTGGGGCCGAACGGCGCCGGAAAGACGACCCTCATCTCGATCGTGGCCGGCCTCGCGCGCGCGACCGAAGGCGACGTGCGGGTGCTGGGGCGCGACGTCGTGACCGACTATCAATTCACACGCCGTGCGGTGGGCCTCGTGCCGCAGGAGCTCAACTTCGACCCGTTCTTCACCGTCGAGGAGTCGCTCCGCATCCAGGCGGGCTACTTCGACGTGGTGCTGTCCGAGGAACGCCTGGTCGAGATCCTCACCGCCCTCGACCTCGCCGGGAAGCGCAAGGCCAACACGCGGACGCTCTCCGGCGGCATGAAGCGGCGCCTCCTCATCGGCAAGGCCCTGGTGCACGAGCCCCCGGTGCTCTTCCTCGACGAGCCCACCGCCGGCGTGGACGTGGAGCTGCGGCAGGCGCTCTGGCGCTACGTCCGGCTCCTGCGCGAGCGAGGCACCACCATCGTGCTCACCACGCACTACCTCGAGGAGGCGGAAGAGCTCGCCGATCGGGTGGGCGTCATCGACCGCGGGCGGCTGCTGGTGGTGGACGAGACGCGCGCGCTTCTCCGCCGCCACGCCGGCAAGACGCTGCGGGCGACGCTCGCGTCGCCCATCTCCACCCTCCCCACCGCGCTCGCCGCCCTCGACGCGCGGCTGGAGGCGGGGGGCAGCACGGTGTCGGTCACCGCCGCGCCCGGCACGTCCTTCGGCCCAGCGCTGGCGGCGTTCGCGGCGGCGGGTCTGGCGGTGCAGGACGTAGAGACCGAGCGCATGCGGCTCGAGGACGTCTTCGTGAACCTCGTGCGGGGCGAGCGCGACGGCGCCGTGGACGGCAGCGTGGAGCGCGGCCTCGACGCGGGGGAGCGCCGCGTATGATGGGGCTCGGGGTCCGCACGCTGCTGGTCAAGGAGGTGCGCCGGTTCCTGCGCGTGCCGGGGCAGACGCTCCTCTCGCCGGTGATCACGACCACCCTCTACTTCGTGGTGTTCGGCTTCTCGCTGGGCGCGCAGCTCCGCGAGGTCGACGGGGTGCCGTACGCCCGCTTCATCGTGCCCGGCCTGGTCACGCTGGGCGTCGTCACCAACTCCTTCCTGAACAGCGCTTCCTCCATGTTCGTCATGAAGCTGCAGGGGACCATCACCGACCTCCTCGTGTCGCCCCTCGCCTACGGCGAGGTCCTGGCCGGCTTCGTCGGAGCCGCCACCATCCGGGGGCTCATGGTGGGCGGCGTCATGTGGATGGTGGCGGGGACGTTCACCGGCTTCCACGTGGCGCATCCCCTGCTCCTGGTCCTTCTCCTCGCCCTGGTGGCGGTCTCGTTCTCCGCGCTCGGCTTCATGACGGCGGTCTGGGCGGATTCGTTCGAGCAGATCAACTTCTTCCCGACCTTCATCATCACGCCCCTGACCTTCCTGGGCGGAGTCTTCTACTCCGCGCGCACGCTGCCCCCCGGCCTTCGCCACTTCACCTTCGCCAACCCGATCTTCTACATGGTGGACGGGGTCCGCTTCGCCATGCTGGGCCGCTCCGATGGCCCGCCGCTCCTGGGCCTCGGGCTGCTGCTCGCGCTGTGCCTGACTGCGCTGGCGACCTGCTATGCCATGCTCCGGAGCGGCTACAAGCTCCGCGCGTGAGCGGGTCGGGGGCGCGCTCCGCCCGGATCGACGCCCCGGAACATTTCTTTCGCCCGCGCGTTATGGTACGCGCTCCAACCGTCCCAGGAAGCTCGTTCCGGAGGAACCCCATCATGCGCCGTGCGCTGGCCCTCGCCGTCCTCACGCTCTCCCTCGCAGCCTGCTCCAAGCCCGAGGCCCCGAAGCCCGCCGCGAGCTCGCCGGCTCAGGGTGAGGGTGCCCCCGGAGCCGCGAGCGGCGCCGCGAAGCCCGTCCTCGCGGGCAAGGTGGTCGAGAAGATCGACGTGTCGCAGTACACGTATCTCAAGCTCGCCACCGCCTCCGGAGACGTCTGGACCGCGGTCGCGAAGACGGCCGACAAGAAGGTGGGCGACCAGGTGAACGTCGCCAATGCCTTCCCGATGCAGAACTTCGAGTCGAAGGAGCTGAACCGGAAGTTCGACGTCATCTACTTCGGTGCCATCGCCGGAGCGGGCGGCCCGGCCGGCGCGACGGCGGGTGGCGCGGCCAGCGGCGGTCAGGCCATGGGCGGGACCGGCGCCATGGGCGGAAACGGCGCGATGGGAGGGAACGGCGCCATCGGCGGGATGCCGCCTGCCGGCGAGCCCACCCAGGCCCAGATGGCTGCACAGCACCAGGCGGTCGCGAACGGCCCCGACGTGAAGGTGGGGAAGGTCCCGAAGGCGAGTGGAGCCAACGCCCGCACGGTCGAGGAGATCTGGAACGACCGCCAGAAGCTCAGCGGCCATAGCGTCGCCGTTCGTGGGCAGGTGGTGAAGTTCACCCCCGTCATGGGCAAGAACTTCCTGCACCTCCGCGACGGGTCTGGCGCGGCCGGCAAGACCAACGACGTCACCGTCACCACGCAGGACCCGGTGGCCGTGGGCGACGTCGTCACCGTCACCGGCAAGGTGGTGGTCGACAAGGATTTCGGCGCCGGCTACGCCTACCCGGTCATGGTCGACGAGGCGAAGGTCACGAAGTAGCCCGGTGACGCTGGAG